>DASPIH010000040.1:0-8669 GCA_035629195.1 Blastococcus sp.
TCGGCGTCTTCTGCGGAGATCCCGTATCGCCGCTTCAGGTGGTACGTGCGGGAACCGCCGACAGCGTCGAGGGTCGCTCGGCCTCGCGCGTTGTGGCACGGCTTGCAGTAGGTGTAGCGCCCCGAGGGCGCTGCCCGTGACGCAGGGAATGCCTCGAGCGGCTTGACCGTGTCGCAATCTGGACACCACTTGTGGCCTGGCGCCACCTCCCGGTCGACCGGATACCGCCGACTGGGCGGACCGGTGCGGCGGAGCTTGGATTCCCGAAGCCTCTGCCGGGCGTGCTCCCGGTAGTAGAACGCCAGCCCGTCTCGACGTCGCTTGTCCCTGGTGAAGTCGCTAGCCGGCCGAGAGCGACCACAATCCGGGCAGTATTTCTCTGCTGCCATTCTTGCCTGCTGCAGAATGGTCCAGAGAGACCCTATTGTCCGCCTTTTTGTACATATGACCTGACGAATTCTTCTGCATTCTCCTCGAGGACCTCGTCGATCTCGTCCAGGAGCGAGTCGACGTCCTCGGTCATCTCCTTGTGCCGCTCGGCGACCTCGGTGTCGACCGAGGCCTCGACCTCGTCGGTCTCCTCGTGCGACCGCGTCGCCTTCTGCTGCCCGCCGGTGTCCCTGGTGGCCATGTCTTGCCCTCCGGTCCGTGGAACTGCTGCTGAGGGAGAAACTACCCGCAGGAACCGACATCCGGTGCCCGCCGGACGGGGGCCGTGGACAGGAGCGGCGCCTGTGGACGGGCGGTCAGGGCCCCGTGATGGTGTCGACCAGCTGCTGCGCCGTCGCTGACGCCTCGAAGAGGGCACCCACGTGCTCACGGGTTCCGCGCAGCGGTTCGAGCGTGGGGATCCGGACGAGGTTCTCCCGTCCGAGGTCGAAGACCACCGAGTCCCACGACGCGGCCGCCACCTGGGCCGGGAACCGCCGCAGGCACTCCCCGCGGAAGAAGGCCCGGGTGTCACCGGGTGGGGACACCATCGCCTGCGTGACCTCGGCGTCGGTGAGCAGCCGGCGCATGGCACCGCGGGTGACGAGCCGGTGGTACAGCCCCTTCTCGGGCCGGACGTCGGAGTACTGCAGGTCGACCAGTCGCAGGCGGGAGTCGCCCCAGCCCATACCGTCGCGCGAGCGGTAGCCCTCCAGCAGGCGCAGCTTGGCCGGCCAGTCCAGCTGGTCGGCCAGCCGCATCGGATCGGCCTCCAGGTCGTCGAGGACCGCGGCCCAGCGGCGGAGCACGTCGGCGGTCTGATCGTCGTCCTCGTCCTCACCCTGCGTCTCGACGAAGCGGACCGCCGCCTCGAGGTAGACGCGCTGGAGCTCGATCGCCGTCATCCGGCGCCCGTCACGCAGCCGCACGAGATGGGTCAGCGACGGGTCGTGGCTGATCGCCTGCAGCTCCTGCACCGGCTCCTCGACGGCGAGGTTGGTGGGCAGGGCCCGTGCCTCGATCATCGCCAGGACCAGCGACGTCGTCCCGACCTTGAGGTACGTCGACAGCTCGGCCAGGTTCGCGTCGCCGATGATGACGTGCAGCCGGCGGTACTTGTCGGCGTCGGCGTGCGGCTCGTCCCGGGTGTTGATGATGGGCCGCTTGAGCGTCGTCTCCAGGCCCACCTCGACCTCGAAGAAGTCCGCTCGCTGCGACAGCTGGAAGCCCTCGGTGCGGCTCTCGGTGCCGATGCCGACCCGGCCGGAGCCGGCGAACACCTGCCGGGTGACGAAGAACGGCACCAGCCCGCGGATGATGTCGATGAACGGCGTGCGCCGGTCCATGAGGTAGTTCTCGTGGCTGCCGTACGAGGCGCCCTTGCCGTCGGTGTTGTTCTTGTACAGCTGGATGGGATGGGTGCCGGGGATCCGCGCCGCGCGGCGGGCCGCCTCGGCCATCACCTGCTCACCGGCCTTGTCCCACAGCACGATGTCGCGCGGGCTGGTGACCTCCGGTGTCGAGTACTCCGGATGCGCGTGGTCGACGTACAGCCGCGCCCCGTTGGTCAGGATGACGTTGGCCATCCCGTTGTCGTCGTCGAGGTCGTTGTGGTCGAGCGCCTGCGCCGGCGTGAGGTCGAAGCCCCGCGCATCGCGCAGCGGCGACTCCTCCTCGAAGTCCCAGCGCGGACGCCGTGGCGTCGGCGCCTCGGCGACCGCCCAGGCGTTCACCACCAGGCTCGACAGGGTGGTGGGGTTCGCAGTCGGCTGCCCGGGGACCGAGATCCCGTACTCCACCTCGGTGCCCATGACCCGCCGAACGCTCATGCCCCAACCCTAGGTGGCGATGGAGGCACCCGGAGGATGGTGGCGTGGACGCGCCTCCTCTCGGGATCCTGCTGGACGTCGACGGCCCCGTGTCGAGCCCTGTGACCCGCACGGTGGCCGCGTCGCTGCTCGCCGAGGTCGGCGCTCTGCTCGCCGCAGGGATCCCGGTGGTGCTCAACACCGGGCGGTCGACCGCTTTCGTCTCCGAGCACGTCCTCGGCCCGCTGGCGGCCGCCGGCCTGCCTCCGGCGGCCCGCCTGCACGCGATCTGCGAGAAGGGGGGCGCCTGGACGTCGGCGGTGCCGGACGGCACGGCCGCGGTGCACCTCGACCCGGCGCTGAGGGTTCCCGACCTGTGCCGGGACCTGATCGAACGGCTCGTCCGCGACAGCTACGCCGATGCCATGTTCGTCGACGACACCAAGCAGGTCATGGCCACCGTCGAGGCCCGTACCGACGTGCCCAACGACGTCTACCGCGCCCGCCAGGCGGCCTTCGACGCCGAGCTGCTCGCCGGGCTGACGGCCGCCGGCCTGGGCGTCCGACTGCACGAGGAGCGCCATCCCGACGCCGACGGCCGGACGCCGTGGCGGATCGACCCCTCGGTCATCGCCACCGACATCGAGTCCGATGCCTCCGGCAAGGCCCTGGGCGCCAGGCGCGCGCTGGCGCTCCTGGCCGATGACGGTCCGATCCCCCACGCCTGGTACACCGTCGGGGACTCGCGATCGGACTACGCGATGGCCGATGAGCTGCACCGGCTCGGTCACCAGGTCAGCCATGTGGACGTCGGACCGGAGCTCCCGCTGACGGGCCGGCCGTACGCCGTCACCTCGGTGCCGGGGAAGGTCTACGAAGCAGCCGGCGAGGCGGTCCTGCGGGAGCTGTCCGGCCGGCTGGGCACCGGGCCAGGCAACGGGTAGGCCCGGTCCCGCTCGGGACCGGGCCCACCCGTTCGACCGCTACAGGTACTGGCCGGTGTTCGTGGCCGTGTCGATGGCGCGGCCGGCCTCGTTGCCCTTGCCGCTGATGAGCGTGCGGATGTAGACGATCCGCTCGCCCTTCTTGCCCGAGATGCGCGCCCAGTCGTCGGGGTTGGTCGTGTTCGGCAGGTCCTCGTTCTCCTTGAACTCGTCCACGCACGCCTGCATCAGGTGGCCGACCCGCAGGCCGCCGATCCCGGTCTCGAGACGGTCCTTGATCGCCATCTTCTTCGCCCGGTCGACGATGTTCTGCAGCATCGCCCCGGAGTTGAAGTCCTTGAAGTACAGGACCTCCTTGTCACCGTTGGCGTAGGTGACCTCGAGGAAGCGGTTCTCCTCGCTCTCGGTGTACATCCGCTCGACGGTGCGCTGGATCATCCCGGCGATCGTCGCGTCGCGGCTGCCACCGTGCTCGGCCAGGTCGTCGGGGTGCAGGGGCAGCGTGGGCAGCAGGTACTTGCTGAAGATGTCCCGAGCCGCCTCGGCGTCCGGCCGCTCGATCTTGATCTTCACGTCGAGCCGGCCGGGCCGCAGGATCGCGGGGTCGATCATGTCCTCGCGGTTGGAGGCGCCGATGACGATGACGTTCTCCAGGCCCTCGACGCCGTCGATCTCGCTGAGCAGCTGCGGCACGATCGTCGACTCGACGTCGGAGGACACGCCGGATCCGCGGGTGCGGAAGATCGAGTCCATCTCGTCGAAGAACACGATGACCGGAGTGCCCTCGCTGGCCTTCTCCCGGGCCCGCTGGAACACCAGGCGGATGTGCCGCTCGGTCTCGCCGACGTACTTGTTCAGCAGCTCGGGGCCCTTGATGTTGAGGAAGAAGGACTTCGCCTGTCCCGCCCCCTTCAGCGCGGAGACCTTCTTGGCCAGGGAGTTCGCGACCGCCTTGGCGATCAGCGTCTTGCCGCAGCCGGGCGGGCCGTACAGCAGGATGCCCTTCGGCGGCCGGAGCTGGTACTCGCGGAACAGGTCGGCGTGCAGGAAGGGCAGCTCCACGGCGTCGCGGATCTGCTCGATCTGCCGGGACAGGCCACCGATGTCGCCGTAGTCGATGTCGGGGACCTCCTCGAGGACGAGCTCCTCGACCTCGCTCTTGGGGATCCGCTCGTAGACGTAGCCCGAGCGGCTCTCCAGCAGCAGCGAGTCGCCCACGCGCAGCGGCTGGCCGGTGAGGGAGTCGGCGAGGAAGACGACGCGCTCCTCGTCGGTGTGCCCGATCACCAGCGCGCGCTGGGTGACGCCGTCGATCGGCTCGAGGAGCTCCTTGAGCATGACGACGTCGCCCTGGCGCTCGAACTCCCGCGCCTCCACGACGTTCATCGCCTCGTTGAGCATGACCTCCTGGCCGGGCCGCAGCTCGTCGAGCACCACGGAGGGCGACACCGACACGCGCAGCTTGCGGCCGCCGGTGAAGACGTCGACCGTGCCGTCCTCGTGGGCGGTGAGGAAGACGCCGTACCCCGACGGCGGCTGCCCGAGCCGGTCGACCTCCTCCTTCAGCGTGATCAGCTGCTCGCGGGCATCCCGGAGGGTGCCGGTCAGCTTGTCGTTGCGCTCGGACAGGAAGGCGGCCCGGCCCTCCGCCTCGGCGATCCGCTCCTCGAGCACGCGCACCTGGCGCGGGCTGTCGGCCACCTTGCGACGGAGCAACCCGATCTCCTCCTCGAGGTAGGAGATCTGGCTGACCAGGGCAGCGACGTCCCGTTCACGTCGCGCGTTCAGCTCGTCGGGACCCAGGCCCATCGCGCACCTCCGCACTCTCGGGCGATCCAGGACGCAAATCTATACACGCGCGACGGCACTTCGCCGTGGGCTCGCGGAGGTGTGACCGGGGTACCAGTCGTCGGCACCGGACGCTGCCGGGTGCCGCCGCGAGCGCGCGGCGGCAGCGGCGTCCCGCCCTCCCCCAGCTCCGCCGGCCTGGCCGGAGCCTCCGGCCCGGGTCCGCTCAGTGCTTCTGGGCGCGGCGCTGGCGCACGGGGGCGACGGCGCCCTCCGCCAGCCGGCGGGCGGTCACGAGGAACGCGGTGTGGGCGACCATCCGGTGCTCGGGGCGCACGGCCAGCCCTACCGCGTGCCACGGCCGCAGCAGGGTCTCCCAGGCGTGCGGCTCGGTCCACACCCCCTGGGCGCGCACCGCCTCCACGTAGGTGGACAGCTGGGTGACCGTCGCGACGTAGCCGACGAGCACGCCTCCGGGGCGCAGCGCGGCGGCCACCGTGGGCAGCACGGCCCACGGCTCGAGCATGTCGAGGACGGCGCGGTCGACGACCTCGTCGGCCGGGTGGTCGGCGAGGTCGCCCAACCGCAGGCTCCAGGTGTCCGGCACCTCGCCGAAGAAGGCGCCGACGTTGGTGCGGGCGACGTCGGCGAAGTCCTCCCGCCGCTCGAAGCTGGTGAGCGACCCCGACGCCCCGACCGCCCGGAGCAGCGAGCAGCTGAGCGCGCCCGACCCGGCGCCGGCCTCCAGGACGCGCATGCCGGGCCCGATGTCACCGAAACCGACGATCTGCGCGGCGTCCTTGGGATAGATGACCTGGGCTCCGCGCGGCATGGAGAGCACGTAGTCGGCCAGCAGCGGGCGCAGCGCCAGGTAGCCGGTGTTCGCGGTGGAGTGCACGACCGAGCCCTCCGGCGCACCGATGAGGTCGTCGTGCTCGATCGCGCCGCGGTGGGTGTGGAACTGCTTGCCCGGGGTGAGGACGACGGTGTGCAGCCGGCCCTTGGGGTCGGTCAGCTGCACGCGGTCCCCGGCGACGAAGGCGCCCGCCACCGGCTCCGCCCGCTGCTCCGGCGTCTCCTCCGGGGTCGGCTGCGCCGTCTCGACGACGTCGGTCACGGAGTCCTGCGAACTGTCCACGGGCGACCAGCGTACGGAGGGCGCCGGGATGACCTCGATCGCGCGCTGCGGCGCGGGCGCTCGGAACTGTCGGAGGGGCGACCTAGCCTCGGACCCATGACGGCGATGGTGCAGACCGACCCGCAGGCCCACGGCTCCGCCGCCGCGGTCACCCCACCGGACGGCGCGGCCTCCGCGCCCCGCCGTCCGTCGCTGTCACCCAGCCGTGCGGCCGACTTCAAGACGTGTCCGCTGCTCTACCGCTTCCGCACCATCGACCGGTTGCCCGAGCGCAAGAGCCTGGCCGCCGTCCGCGGCACCCTCGTGCACTCGGTGCTGGAGCGGTTGTACGACCTCCCGCCGGCCCAGCGGACCGTCGAGGGCGCACTGGAGCTGCTGCAGCCGGCGTGGGCCGCCCTCCGGGACGAGCCGGGAGTGGCCGACCTGTTCCAGGCGGCGGAGGACGATGGCGCGGAGAGCGACGTGAACCCGCCCGAGGCCCTCGAGGCGTGGCTGGCGTCGGCCGGGAAGCTCGTCGAGAAGTACTTCACGCTGGAGGACCCCCGCCGCATCCAGCCGGAGGGGCGCGAGGAGCTCGTCGAGGTCACCCTGCCCGACGGGCTGCTGCTGCGTGGCTACGTGGACCGGCTGGACGTCGCGCCGAACGGCGCGCTGCGGGTCGTCGACTACAAGACGGGCTCCATGCCGCGGGAGGCGTTCGAGTCCAAGGCGCTGTTCCAGATGAAGTTCTACGCCCTGGTCCTCTGGCGCACCCGCGGCGTCGTGGCCGCCCAGCTCAAGCTGCTCTACCTGGGCGACGGCGACGCCCTGACCTACGCACCGGACGAGCAGGAACTCGTCCGCTTCGAGCGGACCCTGCTGGCCATCTGGTCGGCGATCGAGCGGGCGGTCGCCACCGGGGAGTTCCGACCGAACAAGAGCCGGCTGTGCGGCTGGTGCGACCACCAGGCCCTGTGCCCGTCGTGGGGCGGCACTCCCCCGCCGTTCCCGGCCGAGGCGGCTGCCGCGGCAGGCTGGCGGACGACGCTGCCGGTCACGCCCGTCTGAGGTGTCCAGGGGGCCCGACGAGCGCCCGCCTCGAGCCGGCCGTTCGTCCGGGCGTCCTCAGCGGCCGGCGACGTCGACCACCGGACCGGCGGCGAGCACCTCGGCGAGGTCGGCCACGGTCGTGCCGGCCAGCGTGCTCCGCACGGTGAGGCCGGGAGCCGCCGGTACCGGTTGCATCGCCGGCACCCCCAGCACCGCCATGCCGGCGGCCAGGCCGGAGGTGACGCCGACCAGGGAATCCTCGATGACGACGCAGGAGGCCGGGTCGACGACCAGCCCCGCGGCGGCCTGCAGGTACGGCGCCGGGTCGGGCTTGCGGGCGGGGACCTCGTCGCCGCAGACCGTCAGGTCGAAGGGGTCCGCACCCAGGTCCGCGGCGATGCTGCCCAGCACGATGTCGGCGAGCCGGCGCGGCGTCGTCGTCACCAGGGCGGTGCGCAGGCCGGCCGCGCGCACCGACTCCAGCAGCTCCCGTGCGCCCGGCCGCCACGGGATCCCGGCGCCCATCAGCTCCTCCACGCGGTCCTCGACCCAGCGGGCGTCGGCCTCCAGCTGCTCCTCGCCGCGGAGGACGCCGAGGTCGGCGTGCAGGACCTGCATCGACCGCCGCATGCTCGTGCCCACCGTGGCCGCGCGGGCCTCGGGCGACATGCGGCCGCCGTAGGAGGCGGCCAGCTCGAACATCGCCTCGCCCCAGTACTCCTCGGTCTGCACGAGCGTGCCGTCCATGTCGAACAGCACCGCCTGCAACGCACTGGCACGGCCCCCACGCAACGTGCTGGAACGGCCCCGCTGCAGGGGCCCGCCCCGAGCCTGCGAGGGGTGGGGAGCAGCGGGGTCCTTCATTCGTTCTCGGTCCGGTAGCCGAGGTTGGGTGAGAGCCACTTCTCGGCCTCGTCGACCGTCCAGCCCTTGCGCCGGGCGTAGTCCTCCACCTGGTCGCGGCCGACGCGGCCCAGCACGAAGTACCGGGACTGCGGGTGGGAGAAGTAGAGCCCGCTGACCGCGGCGCCGGGCCACATCGCCATGCTCTCGGTGAGCTCGATGCCGGCGGCGGCCTCGACGTCGAGCAGGTTCCAGATCGTCTGCTTCTCGGTGTGCTCCGGGCAGGCGGGATAACCGGGGGCAGGCCGGATGCCGGCGTACTTCTCGGCGATGAGGGCGTCGTTGTCCAGGGACTCGTCGGCCGCATAGCCCCAGAACTCCCGCCGCACCCGCTCGTGCAGCCGCTCGGCGAACGCCTCGGCCAGCCGGTCGGCCAGGGCCTCCAGCATGATCGCGCTGTAGTCGTCGTTGTCCTTCTTGAACGCCGCGACCCGCTCGGCCGCACCCAGGCCCGCGGTGACGGCGAAGGCGCCGACGTAGTCGCGCAGACCGGTGTCGCGGGGCGCGACGAAGTCGGCCAGCGACTTGCGCGGCGAGCCGTCCCGGCCCTCGGTCTGCTGGCGCAGCTGGTGCAGGGTGGCGCGGACGGCGGTGCGCGACTCGTCGGTGTAGACCTCGATGTCGTCGTCC
>DASPIH010000041.1:0-2754 GCA_035629195.1 Blastococcus sp.
GGGCGGTGGGACGGGGGAGGCGGGAACGGGCGGCGGCCCCGGCTGGTTTGATGGCCGACGTGCCTCTTCCCCGAGTGCTGTCCGGCATCCAGCCGACGGCGGGCTCCTTCCATCTCGGCAACTACCTCGGTGCGCTGAGGCAGTGGGTCGCCCTGCAGGACTCCGTCGAGGCGTTCTACTGCGTCGTCGACCTGCACGCGATCACGATGGACTGGGACCCGGAGGAGCTGCGCCGGAACACCCTGGTCTCGGCGGCCCAGTTGCTGGCCCTCGGCGTCGACCCGCAGCGCAGCACGCTGTTCGTGCAGAGCCACGTCCCCGAGCACGTCCAGCTGTCCTGGCTGCTCCAGTGCCTGGCCCGCTTCGGCGAGGCCAGCCGGATGACGCAGTTCAAGGACAAGAGCCAGCGGGAGGGCACCGGCGGCTCGTCCGTGGGGCTGTTCACCTATCCGGTGCTGCAGGCCGCCGACATCCTCGTCTACCAGGCCGACGAGGTGCCCGTGGGCGAGGACCAGCGCCAGCACCTCGAGCTCACCCGGGACCTCGCCATCCGCTTCAACGGCCGGTTCGGCGACACCTTCACCGTGCCCGCCCCCCGGATCCCGCCGGGCGCGGCGAAGGTCCTGGACCTCCAGTCGCCCGAGAAGAAGATGAGCAAGAGCCTGCCGCCTGCCGGCTGCATCTTCCTGCTCGACGAGCCCAAGGCGACGGCGAAGAAGATCCGCTCGGCGGTCACCGACACCGGCCGCGACGTGGTGGCCGATCCGGTGGGGAAGCCGGGCGTCACCAACCTGCTGGCCATCCACAGCGCGCTGTCGGGCCGGTCGGTGCCCGAGCTCGAGGAGCACTTCGCCGGCCGCGGGTACGGCGACCTCAAGAAGGAGCTCGCCGAGGTCGTCACCGAGTTCGTCACCCCGGTCCGCCGGCGCACCCAGGAGCTGCTCGACGACCGGGCGGAGCTGGAGCGGCTGCTGGCCGGCGGCGCCGCCCGGGCCCGCGAAGTGGCCGGGCCGACCGTCCGCACGGCCTACGAGAGGGCCGGCTTCCTCCCCCCGGCGGGGACGGCGTCGTGAACGACGACACCTTCGTCGGCCGGCTGCCCGGCCGTCCCGAGACGGCCGTGCTCGGGGTGATCGTGCCGATCCCCGAGCCGTGGTCAGCCCTGCTGACCGACTGGCGCACGAAGGTGGGCGACAGCCAGGCCACGCTGGTGCCGCCGCACGTGACGCTGCTGCCGCCGACGGAGGTGCCGGTCGAGGACCGCGCGAGGATCGGCGAGCACCTCGCCGCGGTCGCCGCGGCCCACCCGCCGTTCGACATGCACCTGGCCGGCACCGGCACCTTCAGGCCGGTCTCCGACGTGGTGTTCGTGACCGTCGCACGAGGGATCGGGAACTGCGAGATGCTGGCCGACGACCTCCGCCAGGGACCGCTGGCCCGCTCGCTGTCCTATCCGTACCACCCGCACGTCACCGTGGCCCACGACGTCCCGGTGGACATGCAGGAGCTGGCCTACCACGGCCTGCAGGACCTCTCCGCGGAGTTCCGCGTCGAGCACTTCACCCAGTTCGAGCAGACCGCCGACGGCGCGTGGGCGGTCGCCCGCGAGTACCGGCTCACCGGTCCTGAGCGGTGACGAAGGCGCGACCGGAGCCCGCAGGAGCCAGACTCGGGCGGTGAGTTCCGCCAGCTCCGGGAACACGCCCGGGAAGAGGGCGTGGCCGGCCCGGCTGTGGGACCGGGGCGAGTTCGCGATCGGATCCGCCCGGAGGCGCTTCCACTGGTTCGACCACCTCGCCCGTGCCGGGGGGCGCTACCAGCGGACCCAGGGCGACCTGATGGCGGCCGGGGTCACCTACTTCGCCTTCCTGGCGCTCTTCCCCGTCCTGCTGCTGGTCGCCTCCGTCGTCGGGTTGCTGATCGCCGGCGACGAGCTGCTGCAGCGTGAGCTGTTCACCGCGATCCGGGAGACCTTCCCCGGCGAACTGGGCCGGCGGCTGGTGGAGCAGCTGTCCGGGGCCATCGACTCCGCCGGCGTCGTGGGGCTGATCGGCCTGGCCGGCTTCCTCTACGCCGGGCTGCGGACGATGGACAAGCTGCGCGTCGGCATGGAGCGGATCTGGAAGGGCCGGGTGGACGAGCCCGAGTTCCTCCGGGACAACGTCCAGGACGTCGTCGCGCTGGTCGCGCTCGGCGCCCTCGGCGTGGCCAGCCTGGGCCTCACCGGCGTGGTCACCCAGGCGTCGTCGCGGGTGCTGGTCTTCCTCGACCTCGCCGACGAGCCGGGCTACGGGGTGCTCACCTGGCTGCTCGGGATAGGGCTGGCGATGGTCGGCGACATGGTCGTCTTCCTCTGGCTGCTGCGGGTGGTGCCCGCCGTCAACCATCCCCTGCGCCGGCTGTTGCCCGGAGCCCTCTTCGGCACCATCGGCTTCGAGGTGCTCAAGCTGGTCGGCGGCTACTACCTCTCGCTGATCTCCGACAGCATCACCGCGTCGGCGTTCGGCGGCGCGGTGGGCGTGCTGGTCTGGATCAACCTGGTGGCCCGGTTCTCCTTCTTCACCGCCGCCTGGACGGCCACCGGCCTCGACGCGGCACCGTCCGCGTCCCGGAAGGCGGCACGGCGGGCCGCCCAGGACGACGACGCCGGCAGCGCCTCCGTAGCAGCGTCGCGCTGAGCAGCAGCCCACCCGCCAGGGCGCTGCCCAGCACCGCGGGCAGCCACCGGGCGGACGGCGCAGCGCCGGCCGCGTC
>DASPIH010000042.1:0-28156 GCA_035629195.1 Blastococcus sp.
CGGAGGACCTGCTGCGCGAGGCGCGCGAGGAATGCGAGCGGCTGGCTGCCGAGGCGCGCGAGGAGCGCGACCGGCTGGCTGCCGAGGCCGCGCGTGAGCGCGAGCGGCTCGCCGCGGAGGTGGCCGACCTGCAGCGGCAGCGGGACACGGCGCGGGCGGTGCTGCGCGGCCTGACCGATCGGGTGGGGGAGGCGCTGCTCGCGGTCGGGGTGTCCGACTCCGAGCACCCGGTCCTCGCCGGTGGAAGCCCCGAGACTGCGACGGCCTGCCCCGGACCGCGGACGGGTGTGGGTGGCGCGCGCCGTTGAGGGCGGTGAGAGTCTGACCCCACCGGTGGTCGTGTCCGCCGGACGTAGGAAGCCGGACGGAACGAGGAGGTCAGCGGTGGACGAGGTCAGCGAGGTCGTGCGGGTCGACGGTGGGGTCGTCGTCGGTCACGACGGGTCGAAGTGTGCGCAGGAGGCGCTCCTGTGGGCGGGCCGGCTGGCCCGGCGGGCCGACGTCGAGCTGCACGTCGTGCGCGCCTGGGCGATGACCACGGCGCCGCGACCGAGGTCCTGGACCGCCGGGTACGTCCCGCCGCTGCCGGAGTGGGAGGCGGCCGTCCGGGACGAGCTGACCTCGCACGTCGCGGGCGCGAGGCTGGACCCGGCCCTCCGGGTCACCTGCCACGTGGTGCACCGCTCCCCGGTGCAGGGGCTGCTCGGCGCAGCCGAGGGTGCGCAGCTGCTGGTGGTGGGCGCCCGCGGACGGGGTGGCTTCTCCGGCCTTCTGCTCGGCTCGGTGAGCGACCAGCTGGTCCACCACGCCCCGTGCCCGGTCACCGTCGTGCGCACGGGTGCCAGCGGCCGCGGTTTCACCACCGACGCCGGCAGCCCGGTCGCCCCGGCGGAGTGACCTGCCGGAGGGGCTGGAGGCGTCGGGCGGCCTGCCGCTGACCGGTGGGCCTGGCTCGGATCGGTGCCGGAGAGGACGTCGTGCGGGACTTCAGCGGCGCCACGGTGGTGGCGGTCGGCACGGGGCCGGAGGACGTGCTCGTCGACGGCGAGGACCGGGTCTACAGCGGGCTGGCCGACGGCCGGATCGTGCGCATCGACGGACTGCACGGTCCGGTCGAGACCCTGGTGCGGGTGCCCGGCCGGCCGCTGGGCCTCGAGTTCCTGGGCGACGACGAGCTGCTCGTCTGCGCATCGGAGGCCGGCCTGCTCGCGGTCCGGCTGTCCGACGCCACCGTGCGGACCGTGGCCGACAGCTTCGACGGCCGAGCGCTGGAGGCGGTCAACAACGCCGCCGTCGCCGCTGACGGCACCGTCTACTTCTCCGACTCCTCGCAGCGGTTCCGCATCCCCGAGTGGCGGGCTGACCTGATCCAGCGGACCGCCACCGGCCGGTTGCTCCGGCGCACGCCCGACGGCGTCGTCACCGAGCTGCTCGGCGGGCTGGACTTCGCCAACGGAGTCGCCCTGGCCGCCGATGAGTCATGGGTGGCGGTCGCCGAGACCGGTGCGTCGCGGGTCCGCCGGATCTGGCTGACCGGGGACCGGGTCGGCGTGGCGGAGGTCCTCGTCGGCGATCTGCCCGGGTATCCGGACAACATCGCGCTGGGTGGCGACGGTCTGGTGTGGATCACCCTGCCCAGCCCGCGGCTGGGCGCCCTGACGGCGATCCGCCGGCTGCCCACCTCGCTGCGGGCAGTGCTCAGCCGGCTGCCCGAGCGGCTCCAACCACGACCCGGCCGCACCGTGGGCGTGCTGGCCGTCGACGCGTCCGGCCGGGAGGTCCACCGGATCGTCGGGGAGATCCCCGGGTTCGAGATGCTCACCGGCGTCCGCGAGGCGCGAGGCCGACTGTGGTTCGGCAGCCTGACGGGCAGCACGGTGGCCAGCCTCGCGCTGTGAAGGCGGCCGGCTGCGGAGTCCTGCGACGGACCGGGCTCCCTCGGCCCGGACCACCCTGGTCGCTGCGCCCCTGACCGGGCCGACCCGGCCCAGCCGCGTCGCACCCCGGCCGGTGCGGTTGACTGCCGGGGTGCCGGCCGACCACCCCGTCCCCGCCGCCTTCGTGCGTGCCCACACCCACCCGGTCCGGCCGGAGCTGGTGCCCGAGGTGGAACTGCTCGTGGCCGCCGACGTCGTCGCGCTGTGGGAGGCGATGGAGACCGAGCAGGGGCGCACGGCCACCGATCCGCCGTTCTGGGCGGCGGCATGGCCGGGCGGTCAGGCGCTGGCGCGGTACGTCCTCGACCATCCCGACGTGGTGGCCGGGCGGTCGGTGCTGGACCTCGGGGCGGGCAGCGGTCTGGTCGCCGTCGCGGCGGTGCGGGCCGGCGCGACGGCGGTCCTCGCCAGCGACGTCGACCCGTTCGCGCTGACCGCCGTCACGGTCAACGCCGAGCGCAACGGAGCGGCGGGCATCACCCCCGTCGGGGACGTCCTGGGCGGCGAGCCGCCGGACGTGGCCGTGATCCTCGCCGGCGACGTCTGCTACGACCGCGAGATGACCGACCGGGTGCTGCCGTTCCTGGAGCAGGCCCGCCAGCGGGGTGTGGAGGTGCTCGTCGGCGATCCCGGCCGGATCTACCTGCCCGAGGACCGGCTGGTCGCGATGGCCGTCTACGACGTACCCGATACGGAGCCGTCGCCGGCCCAGCCGGCGGTCGTCCGCCGGACCACGGTCTGGCGCCTGCCCTGACCCCGGAGCGACGAGCGTCACAGTGTCGAACTTCGGCTCCGGGATTGTCACAAACAGATAACGCTGGTTACCGTGGCTGAGCCCGGCCGATCGGTTCCTCCCCTTCGGGGAGGGTCCGCCGGGCGCCGCCGAGTCGCCTTCCGGGGCGAGCCGGGGACCCACCGCAGCACTGGGGTGAATCCTGTGCCGGGCACGCAGCCGGCGCGGGTAGGGCCACTTCTGGGCCCGAATCCGTCAGCTAACTCGGTAGGCGGCTGGACAGAAGAAACGGAGAGCCGCCGCATGGCGAGCCTGAGGGCCCACCCTGCACGGAACCGCAGCCGGTACGGAGTCTCGCGCGCGCCTTCCCCGCGCTGAGCGCCCGGGCGCACCGCCCGACACCCGCTGCCACTCGACCCCTTCGCAGCCGTTCGTCGCCCTTCGCCGGCGGCCGATCGCGCCGCGCCCTGCCTTTGGAGCAGTTCCTCCCCATGAACCTTCGGAAGACCTCGATCAGCCGTGCCCTCCGCCCCGCGACCGGTCGCCGCCCCGCTCTCCTGCTGGCCGTTGCCGCCGCGGGCGGCCTGATGGTCAACGTGCTCACGGCCAACGAGCCCGCGGCGCAGGCCGATCCCGAGCTGGCGTCCGTCAGCGTCGCCGCCCAGCTCGGCATCACCGAGCAGGAGCCCGCGGCGCAGCAGGCCGAGACCGCCGTCGAGTCCCTGGGAGAGCTCGCCGCCAGCCGCAGCGAGCGCCAGGCCGACCAGGTCGCGGCCGCACAGGCCCAGGCCGCAGCCGACCAGGCCGAGCTCGACCGCCGCGCCGCCGAGGAGGCCGCCCGCGTGGCCGCCGAGGAAGCCGCGCGCCGGGCCGCGGAGGAGGCCGCCCGCGCAGAGGCTGCCCGTGCCGCCGAGGCCGCCCGGGCGGAGGCTGCCCGTGCCGCCGAGGCGCAGGTCGCCGCGGCCCGCCCCGGCAGCGGCACCAGCGCCGCCGTCGCCCCGGCCGGCTCCTACAAGGACTACGCCATGCAGAAGCTCGGCGGCTCCGGCAGCGAGTTCAGGTGCCTGGAGAACCTGTGGGGCCGGGAGAGCGGGTGGAACCCCAACGCGCAGAACCCCACCAGCACCGCCTACGGCATTCCTCAGTTCCTGAACTCCACCTGGGCCGGCACGGGCATCGCGAAGACCTCTGACGGATACCGCCAGATCGACGCCGGTCTCATCTACATCGAGAAGCGGTACGGCTCGCCGTGCGGCGCGTGGTCGCACTCGGAGTCCACCGGCTGGTACTGAAAGGACCTCCCTGCCCCCCACCGCTCGCAGGCTCGCGGCGGGGCCCTGCAGGCAGGCCGCCGTCCTCCCCACCCTTCGCAAGCTCAGGGCGGGCCCCGGGACGGGGCTGCCCCCCACCGCTCGCAGACTCGCGGCGGGGCCCTGCAGGGAGGCCGCCGCCCCACTGCTGACGTTGGACGAGATCGCCGGATCTCGCATGGGTTCCTCCTCGGAACCGTGCGGGACCGGCGATCTCGCCGTCTGCAGGGGATGGTGTGCCGGTGGCCGTGCACATCGGGACGTCGGGGTGGAGCTACGACCACTGGGACGGCGAGCTCTACCCGCCGGGGACTCCGCCTCGGGACCGGCTGGCCCTGTACGTGCGCCGGTTCAGCACAGTCGAGCTCAACGCGAGCTTCTACCGATGGCCCCGCGACGTCAGCTTCGCCGGCTGGCGGCGGCGGCTGCCTCCGGGCTTCCAGCTGTCGATGAAGGCGCCGCGCGGCTTGACGCACGCCAAGCGGCTCTACGCCCCGGAGGCCTGGATCGACCGCATGACCAGGGCCTGGCACGAGCTGGGTGAGCGACGGGCGGTGCTGCTGCTGCAAATGCACCCCGCGCACCAGCGCGACGACGACCGCCTGGCCTACGTCCTGGAGCGGCTGCCGCCGTGGATGCGCGTGGCCGTCGAGTTCCGGCACCCGAGCTGGCACCACGACGCCGTCTTCGGGCTGCTCGAGCGGCACGGGGCGGCGTACTGCGTGATGAGCGGCGCGAAGCTGCCCTGCGTCCTGCGGGCGACCGCCCCGTTCGTGTACGTGCGCATGCACGGGCCCGATCACGAACACCTGTACGCCGGCTCCTACTCCGACGAGGACCTGCGCTGGTGGGCCGAACGGGTGGGGGAGTGGCGCGGCTCGGGGCGCGACGTCTACGTCTACTTCAACAACGACGGGCACGGGCACGCCGTGCGCAACGCCGAGCGGCTGCGGGCTCTGACCGGCGCCTGAGCCGGCCGACCCGGGCCAGAAGTCGCCCGCACCCCGCCGTGCTGCCTAAGGTCGGGGCACTGTCCGAAGGAGGAGCGATGACCGAGGCCGACGACGCCGACCGCACCGCAGCGCCCGGGGGGATCGTCAGCCGGTCCATCGACGAGTTCGTCGGCCAGCTGCGGGCCTTCACCGATCGTGCTCGCTCGCTGGCCGGCGCGGTCCCGGGCAAGCTCTCGCTCCCGGCCCTGCCCAGCCCGCCCGGGGCGCTGTCCGCGGCGCAGATCAAGGCGATCGCCGAGGTGGTCTCCGCCCAGCGGCAGTCGATCTCGGCGATGAGCGCCCAGCTGCAGGCCTTCGACCAGCAGCTCGCCGTCTTCGAGCGGATCCTCGACCCGCTGGTCGAGTGGAGCTCCACCTGGGCCCGTCTGGAGGAGGCGGTGGGCGACTTCGTCCGCCGGGACTCGGGGCAGGGGGACGCGTCGGCTCAGTAGGCCTCGTCCTCGTCGTCGCGCGGACGACGACGCAGCAGGCCGGTCACCGAGCCGACCCGGGTCTGCGCCTGCCGGAGTCCGTGGATCAGCGGCATCAGGTCGTCGTGGATGCGGCGCAACGTCTCCGGCACCGTGTCGACGGCAGGGTCGTCCAGCACCCGGGCCACCCGCTCGAGGCCGGGACGCAGCGCGCGCACCGGCTCCTCGAGCTCGTCGACCAGCGTCTCCAGCCGCTCGGCGATCTGCTGCGCCGAGGTGATGGTGTCCCGTGCCATCGTCGCGGCCTCGGTGAGTTCCCGGACCGTGCCGTTGAGGTCCGACAGCATCCGCGGGAGCTGGGCCAGCGCCTCGGTCTGGGTCTGCAGCAGCGAGATCAGCTCGCCGAGCCCTGGTATGCGGGGAAGGCCGAGTCCACGGAAGGGGTCCACCTGGCCACCGTCGGCGAACGGCGTCGCTGATGCAACCCGGCGCAGCACGGGAGGCGGTCCAGCGGCCGTGTCCTCGACCGCTGGATCTCGACCCCCCGGAGATCGCCGGCGAACCGGGAGTCCGGGGGGCCCAGCGCGGACCAGGTGCACCCCCGGCGCGGGTCCGGGTTCAGGTCCGGGCGAGTTCCCCGGGGTGCGCCAACTGGGTGGCCAGGTCGTGGAGCCTGACGTTCCGCAGCCGCACCCCGTGATCCGTCAGTACCCGGACCCGGCACTCACAGGTCGCGGAGGATGTCGTCCACGCGCTCACGGGCATCGCCGAAGAGCATGCGGCTGTTCTCCCGGAAGAACAGCGGGTTCTGGACGCCGGCGTACCCGGTGTTCATCGACCGCTTGAACACCACGACCCGCTCGGCCTCCCACACGCGGAGCACCGGCATGCCGGCGATGGGGCTGCCCGGGTCCTCGGCGGCGGACGGGTTGACCGTGTCGTTGGCACCGATGACCAGCACGACCGAGGTGTCGGCGAGGTCGTCGTTGATCTCGTCCATCTCCAGGACGACGTCGTAGGGCACCTTCGCCTCGGCGAGCAGGACGTTCATGTGGCCCGGCAGCCGCCCGGCGACCGGGTGGATGCCGAAACGCACCTGCACCCCCCGTTCGGTGAGCTTGCGGGTGAGCTCGGCGACCGGACCCTGGGCCTGGGCGACCGCCATGCCGTACCCGGGGGTGATCACCACGGACTTCGCGTTGCGCAGCAGCTCGGCGGTGTCCGCGGCGGTGATCTCGGTGTGCTCGCCGTAGTCGACGTCGGAGGCCGCCGCACTGCCCTCGTTGCCGAACCCACCGGCGAGGACCGACAGGAACGACCGGTTCATCGCCTTGCACATGATGTAGGACAGGTAGGCACCGGAGGAGCCCACGAGCGCGCCGGTGATGATCAGCAGGTCGTTGCCGAGCAGGAATCCCGAGGCGGCCGCGGCCCAGCCGGAGTAGCTGTTGAGCATCGACACGACCACCGGCATGTCGCCGCCACCGATGGAGGCCACCAGGTGCCAGCCCAGCGCCAGAGCCAGCGCGGTGACGACCGAGAGCACCAGGAGGCTCGGCTCGACGACGAACACGACGGTGAGGACGGCGAACAGGACCAGTGCGCCGAGGTTGAGCCAGTTGTGGCCCGGCAGCATCAGCGGGTTGCTCTTGATCCTGGCCGACAGCTTGAGGAACGCCACGATGGAGCCGGTGAAGGTGACCGCGCCGATGAAGACGCCGATCACCACCTCGGCGGAGTGGATCCCGATGAGGTCCGAGGAGACCTCGGTCTGCTGCTCGAGGTCGGCCTCCACCGACAGGTAGCCGTTCCACCCCACGAGCACGGCCGCCAGGCCGACGAAGCTGTGCAGCAGCGCGATCAGCTCGGGCATGCCGGTCATCTCGACGCTGCGGGCCCGCCAGAGGCCGATCGCCGCGCCCACGACCATGGCGACCAGCAGCAGGGTGATGCCGACGGCGGAGATGCTGCGGGAGGCCAGGCCGACGGTCGCGGCGAGGGCGATGGCCATGCCGGCGATCCCGTAGGCGTTGCCCGCCTTCGCCGTCTCGTGGTTGGAGAGGCCGGCGAGGCTGAGGATGAACAGCAGCCCCGCGACGATGTAGGCCGCGGACGCGGCGGTGGTGGCGGTCATCGGGTCACCTGCCGGGCGGAGGAGGGGCCGCGGGTGAACATGGCGAGCATGCGGCGGGTGACGGCGAAGCCGCCGAAGACGTTGATGCTGGCGAGCAGGATGGCGACGAAGGCCAGCGTCGTGACCACGGCGTCGTCGTGGCCGATCTGCAGGAGCGCGCCGACCACGATGATGCCGGAGATCGCGTTGGTCACGCTCATCAGCGGGGTGTGCAGCGCGTGGTGCACGTGCCCGATGACGTAGAAGCCGACGACCACCGCGAGCGCGAAGACGGTCAGGTGCTGGATCAGCTCGTTCGGCGAGAACCCGGCGAGCAGGAACAGCACGGCCGCGCCCAGCCCCACGAGCGCCAGCCGTCGGTCGGGCTTGGGTGGCTCCGGTGGGGGAGCGGGCGCCTTGACCGCGCCCGCCGCGGGAGCGGGCGCCGGTGCGGCCGAGACCTGCACCGGCGGCGGGGGCCAGGTCTTCTCGCCCGCGCGGACCACGGTGATGGAGCGCTGCACGACGTCGTCGAAGTCGAGGACCAGCTGCCCGTCCTTGGCCGGGGTGAGCAGCTTGAGCAGGTTGACCAGGTTCGTGCCGTACAGCTGCGAGGCCTGGGCGGGCAGCCGCGCCGGCAGGTCGGTGTAGCCGATGATCGAGACGCCGTTGGGCGTCACCACGATCTCGTCGGGCACCGATCCGGCCACGTTGCCGCCCTGTGCGGCGGCCATGTCGACGATCACCGAGCCCGAGCGCATGGAGGCGACCATCTCCTCGGTGAGCAGTCGCGGCGCGGGGCGCCCGGGGATCAGCGCGGTGGTGATGATGATGTCGACGTCCTTCGCCTGCTCGGCGTACATCTCCGCCGCCCGCCGGTTGAAGTCCTCGCCCATCTCCCGCGCGTAGCCGTCGGCGCTGATCTCATGCTCACCAGCGGGCACGGCGACGTAGTCGCCGCCCAGCGAGCGGACCTGCTCGGCCACCTCGGGCCGCACGTCCGTGGCCCGCACGATGGCACCGAGGCTGCTGGCCGCGCCGATGGCCGCCAGCCCGGCGACGCCGGCGCCGGCGATGAAGACCTTGGCCGGCGGCACCTTGCCCGCGGCGGTGACCTGACCGGTGAAGAACCGGCCGAAGGCGTGCGCGGCCTCGATGACGGCCCGGTAGCCGGCGATGTTGGCCATCGAGCTGAGCACGTCCATCGACTGCGCGCGGGAGATGCGCGG
This sequence comes from Blastococcus sp., assembly GCA_035629195.1. GTDB lineage: Bacteria > Actinomycetota > Actinomycetes > Mycobacteriales > Geodermatophilaceae > Blastococcus. Next base: position 8,746 of record DASPIH010000042.1, read on the forward strand.
CACCGCGTCCATCGCCAGCACGGTGATCGGGCGCTGCGCCAGCGCGTCCACGAGCTCGGGGTTGAGTGCCGGGCTGACCAGGCTGATCAGCGTGGCGCCGTCCCGCAGCCGGGGGATCTCGCCGACGGCCGGGGCGTTCACCTTCAGGACGACGTCGGCCTGCCAGGCGTCCTCGGCGCTGCCGATCCGCGCGCCCGCCTCGGCGTACGCCTCGTCAGGAAAGCTGCTGGCCGCACCGGCCCCGCTCTCGACCACGACGCCGTAACCGAGGTCGACGAGCTGCTTCACCGTGGCGGGGGTCGCGGCCACCCGCGTCTCGCGAGCGCTCGTCTCGCGCGGGACTCCGATGTGCATCGTGGCGCTCCATTCCTCGGCGGGCAGGCTTCGTCGCCTGCCGCCAGTGGCGGGGTCGTACGCGGTGCTCGGTGGATCGGGTCGCATCATGCCCGGTGACGGGCAGTGACGAGCCATCGCAGTGTGAGTGTGACCGACGGCACGCCCTCGCGGTGTCCGCCGCCCGGCGGACACGAGCCGCGACAGTGTCCGTCATCAGCGGCCCGCACGGTGCAGAACGCGTCGCGCCGTGAGATCGGTCCGGTCCGTTCCGCATGGGGCGGCGCCCAGCGGGAGCACGCCGTCCCGGTCGCCCGTCCGTCGCAGGTCTCCTGGACGCGGCCGGGCCCCGCCCCCCGCGAGGGGGGACGGGGCCCGGCCGGTCGTGTCGCCTCAGGTCATCCGGTGTACGGCGCTCCCATCGGGTCGACCGTCTCCCGGTCGCCCACCGTGCGGGCCAGCCGCGCAGCGGCGAAGTCGCCGTCGCCGAGGAGGTGGTCGATCGCGGTCAGCCGGCTGGTGTAGTGGCCGACCTCGTACTCGGCGGTCACACCGATGCCACCGTGCAGCTGGATGGCCTCCTGGCCGATGTGCCGGCCGGCGCGGCTGCTCTGCAGCCGCGTGCGGTCGGCCGCCGAGACGACGTCGCCGCCGGCCCCCTGCACCATCGACGCCCACAGCGCGGTGCTGCGGGCCAGCTCCAGGGACACGTACATGTCCGCGGCGCGGAAGGTCAGCGCCTGGAACCGGTTGAGGGTGACCCCGAACTGCTTGCGGGTGGTGAGGTACCCGGCGGTGGTCCGCAGGGCGGTGTCCATCGCACCGATGGCCTCGTGGGAGTACGCGATCCGTGCTTCGGCGAGCGCCCGCTCGATCACGGCCGTCCGGTCCGGGGCGGGAGCGGAGCCGTCGCCGCCCAGCAGCGTCGCGGGCGTGCCGTCGAACCGGACATGGGCCGCGCGGGTGCCGTCATGGGTGCGGTAGCCGGTGCGGATCAGGCCCGGAGCGTCCCCCCGGACCACGAAGAGCCCGGTGCCGCCGGAGGCGCCCTCCCCGGGGAGCACGGCGGACACCACCAGGACGTCGGCGCGGGCTCCGTGGGGGACCGGCTCCTTGACCCCGGTGAGGGTCCAGCCGTCGGCGGCCCGCACGGCGGTCACCGCCGACGCCGAGGGGCTCCAGCGCGTGCCGATCTCCGCGTGCGCGAAGGCCGGCACGGTGGCGCCCCCGGCGATCGCCCCGAGCAGGTCGCCCTTCTGCTCGTCCGTGCCCACGGCCGCGATCAGCCCACCGGCCAGCACCACCGCCTCGATGAACGGCTCGGGCGCGAGGACCCGGCCGATCTCCTCGGCGACGATCGCCACCTCGATGGGTCCGGCGCCCATGCCGCCGTGCTCCTCCGCGAAGGGCAGCCCGAGCAGGCCCATCCCGGCCAGCCGCGACCAGGTCTTCTCGTCGAAGCCCGGGTCGGTCGCGACGACCGTGCGCCGCGCCTCGCTGTTCCCGTAGGCGCGCTCCAGGAGGCTCCGGACGGCCTCCTTCAGATCGCTCTGCTCGCTGTCGAAGGTGAAGTCCACTCAGATCACAGCCCCAGGATCGTGCCGGCGATGATGGTGCGCTGAACCTCGTTGGAGCCTCCGTAGATGGAGACCTTCCGGTAGTTCAGGTAGTGCGGCGTGGCGACGCGCGCCCAGTCGGGCACGTCGGAACCGCCGTCGGCGAACGAGGCCAGCGAGAGGGGGCCGGCGATGTCGACCACCAGCTCGGTGGCCGCCTGCTGCAGCTCCGAGCCCTTCAGCTTCAGCACCGAGGAGGCGGGATGGGGCCGTCCGTCGGCGGAGTTGGCCACCACGCGCAGCGCGGTGAGCTCCAGCGCGAGCAGCTCGTTCTCCAGCTCGGCGATGCGCGTGGCCATGAACGGGTCCTCGAGCAGCGGGCGGCCGTCGACGGTGATCTCCCGCGCGTGCTCCTTGGCCTGGGCGAGCATCCGCTTGGTGGAGCCGATGCGGGCGATGCCCACGCGCTCGTTGCCGAGCAGGAACTTGGCGATGGTCCAGCCCTGGTTCTCCTCACCGACGAGGTTCTCCGCCGGCACGCGGACGTCCTCGAAGAAGACCTCGTTCACCTCGAAGCCGCCGTCGAGCAGTTCGATGGGCCGGAGCGTGACCCCGGGGGTGTCCATCGGGAAGACGAGCAAGGAGATGCCCCGCTGCTTCTTCTCCGCGGTCGGGTCGGTGCGGACCAGGCAGAAGATCCAGTCGGCGTGCTGCCCGAGCGTCGTCCAGGTCTTCTGCCCGTTGACCACCCAGTCGTCGCCGTCGCGGACCGCGGCGGTGCGCAGGGACGCGAGGTCGGAGCCGGCCTCGGGCTCGGAGAAGCCCTGGCACCACCAGATGTCGAGGTTGGCGGTCCGGGCCAGGAAACGTTCCTTCTGCTCCTGGTTGCCGAAGGTCGCGAGGACCGGGCCGATCATGCTGGCGTTGAAGGCGAGCGGCTCGGGCACGTCGGCCAGCTGCATCTCCTCCCGCCAGATGTGGCGCTGCAGCGGCGTCCAGTCCCGGCCGCCCCACTCGACCGGCCAGTGCGGCACGGCCAGCCCGGCGGCGTTGAGCACCTGCTGGGCCCGGACGTACTCGTCCTTGGTCAGCTCGCGGTGGGCCCCGATCTTGTCCCGGATCTCCTGCGGCACCTGGCTCGTGAAGAAGGTCCGCATCTCCTCCCGGAACGCCTCGAGCTCCGGGGACAGCTGCAACCGCATCGGTCCTCATTCCTGATGGCGGTGCCCGTCGTCGCGCCCGCCGTGTCGACGTCAGTGCCCCGACGATCCCACACGTGCTACCGGCCGGTAGCTCCGACGCCCGCGTGCCGTTCCGCATCTTCCGCGGCGCTCGCCCGACCTCGGCGTGCGCCGTTACCGGAGGGCCGGCCGGGGAATGGCCGACGTCGTGGCGCTTCCCCTGAACGACCGGACCCTGTCTTCCCTCAGCGCGTCGATCTCGACGCCCTCCTACGACCGGGGCGGGGTCCGGACCGGCATCGTGCACCTGGGCGTCGGCGGCTTCCACCGGTCCCACCAGGCCGTGTACCTGGACCAGCTGATGGAGCGGGGAGAGGCGCTGGAGTGGGGGATCTGCGGTGTCGGTGTGCTGCCGGGTGACCGGCGGATGGCCGAGGTCATGGCCGAGCAGGACTGCCTCTACACCGTGGTGGTCAGCCACCCCGACGGCTTCCTGGGCGCCCGGGTGGTGGGTTCCCTCGTGGAGTACCTGCTCGCTCCCGACGACCCCGACGCGGTGGTCGAGAAGATGGCCGATCCTGCGATCCGCATCGTCTCGCTGACCGTCACCGAGGGCGGGTACAACGTCTCCGCCGTCACCGGGGAGTTCGACGCCACCGAGCCGGGGGTGGCCCACGATCTGCAGCCGGGCGCGGCCCCGCGCACGAGCTTCGGCCTGGTCACCGAGGCGCTGGTCCGGCGACGCGCGCGGGGGCACGCGCCGTTCACGGTCATGTCCTGCGACAACATCCCGGGCAACGGGGACGTCGCGCGCGACAGCTTCGCCGGGTTCGCCGCGCTCCGGGATCCGGAGCTGGGGGAGTGGATCCGGCGGGAGGTGCCCTTTCCCCACTCGATGGTCGACCGGATCACCCCGGGCACCACCGACGTCCACCGACGGGAGCTGGCGCGGCGGTTCGGCGTGGACGACCGGTGGCCGGTGGTCTGCGAGCCCTGGACGCAGTGGGTGCTGGAGGACCGGTTCCGCTGCGGGCGCCCACCGCTGGAGGAGGCCGGGGTGCAGCTGGTCGCCGACGTCGAGCCCTACGAGCTGATGAAGCTGCGGCTGCTCAACGGCAGCCACCAGGCGATGGGGTACCTGGGCACGCTGGCCGGCTACTCCTTCATGCACGACGTCTGCCAGGACCCGCTGTTCCGGGAGTTCCTGCTGGCCTACATGGACCGTGAGGCCACGCCCACGCTGCCGGCGGTGCCCGGCATCGACCTGGCGCAGTACAAGGCCGACCTCATCGGCCGCTTCTCCAACCCCAACATGCGGGACACGCTGGCGCGGCTGTGCGCGGACAGCTCCGATCGCATCCCGAAGTTCCTGCTGCCGGTGCTCCGGACGAACCTGGCATCCGGGGGGCCGATCGAGCTGTGCGTCGCCGTGCTCGCCGGCTGGGCCCGGTACGCCGAGGGCGTGGGCGAGGACGGGGCGCCGATCGAGGTCGTGGACCCGCGGCGGGACAGCCTCATGGCCGCTGCGCGGCGTCAGGGGGAGGATCCGCTGGCCTTCGTCTCCGATCGCGGCCTGTTCGGCGACCTGGTCGACGACGAGCGGTTCGCCGCCACCTACCGGACCACGCTCGAGCTCATCCGCGGCCGGGGGACGCGCGCCACGCTCGAGGCCCTGCTGCGCGGCCGGTGACCGGAGGAGGACGTCCCGTGCGCCCCGTCAGACGACCGGACCGACGCTCCGCCACGGCGACCAGGCACCCGCAGCAGACCGGGTGCGGTGCTGGAGGGTGCCATCGGCGTCCACGACCGCGACCACGAGCCGACCGTCCGGCGTCGCCGCGGCGGTCGGGTGGTCGGTGACGAACCCGCCGAGATCGGTCCACGGGCCGAAGCCGCTGTCGGGCGCCTGCTGCATGGCCACGGAGAGGCCGCCGCCGGTGTTCCGGGCGACGGTGGCGATCCGGCCGCTCACGGTGGCGTTGGCCGTGGGACCGATGCCGCCGTGGCCGCCGAGGCTCGTCGTCGACCGCCAGGTGAAGTCGCCGTCCTGCCAGCTGATGGCCACCGCGGCTGTGTCCGCCTGCCGGTAGTGCACCTCCGGCCGGCCGTCCGCGTTGACGGCGAACGTCGCGGTGCTGGCCGGTGCGAGGGCGGGCACGGAGCCCCGCACGATCTCGCCGTCGGGCACGGTCTGCCGCCAGAGGACCAGACCGGCGCGTGTCGCCGCGACCACCTCGATGCGTCCGGAGGCGTCCAGCAGCGCGTCACACGGGTCCTGGAGGTCGGAGCCCGCCAGGTCGGACCAGGGATGCCAGCCGCCGCTGCGGTCCTGCCAGCGGCTCGACAGGCCTCCACCGGCGTTCACGACGAAGACCTGCAGCCGGCCGTCCGCGTTCGGCGCGAGCGTGGGGCTCCCGACATAGCGGGCGTCGTCCCCGGGGTTGGGTGTGCCGAGGTCGGTCCACCTGCCGCCCACGGCGGGTCGGACGACGACCCGCCCGTCCTCGGTGCGGGCGGTGAGGTGGACGGAGCCGTCCGTCCCGCGGGCCGCGACGACGGTGGTCACCCCGGCGCCCAGGCCGTCGGGACCGAGGTCCACGGGGCCGCGCCAGGTGCTGGGACCCGTCCAGGAGACGACCCGGCCGTTGCGCACGGCGAAGAGCTGCACCGCGCCGCTGCCGTCGGTCGCCGACCACCGGGTTCCGCGGGAGCTCCGGTAGTAGTTGCGTCCTGCCGCGCCGAACACGTCCTCTGCGGCAGGATCCCAGGGCCGGTACTCCTCCTCGAACAACGCTCGTTTGCGAGTGCGCGCCGGGGCGTCGAGGTTGACCGGGTGGTTCTTCACCCCGTAGTCGCGGTGCTCGACGACGTCGGGCAGCCAGGAGGCCCGCAGCTGCCGGTACCGGCGGGCCGCCGCCACGGCGAAGGCGGCTGCCGCCCGGTGGTCCGGATGCGACGCCGGGACGTCGTACCGGTGGTCGGCCAGGAGCTCCGTCACGTGCAGCACCGTCGCCCCGTAGCGCTCCATGAGCCCGCTCAGCACCGCGACGACGTCTTCTTCGCGGTAGGTCTGCGAGGAGGGGACGAGTCCACCCGCAGCTGGGACCGTGCTCAGCGTGGCGCCACTGCGCAGCTGTGCGAGCCGGCCGTCGGGCAGGCCGAGGAAGGTGACCCGCACGCCGGGCCGGTCGCGGAGCACGTACTCCTCCACCCGGCGGCCGCCGACCTGGACGACGTGGCCGTCCCACTCGTCCTGCAGACGGAGGTCCGCCACGCCGCCCGAGATCCGATAGGCGTCCTGGATCCCACGCTGCCGGTCCCGGGCGCGGACGGCTCCCTCGGCCGGGGGCAGCATGGCGTCCCCGGCGCTGACGTAGACCACGGTGGTCGGCATCCCCGCGCGGATGCCGTTGTCGAGGTCGGGATTGAGGAAGAGCAGGTCGTCGTCGGGATGCGCGACGATGGCGAGTACGGAGGCGCTCATCGACCAACCCTTCGCGTCGGCAGCATTCGAGCATCATGGTGGCGTCGCTCGATGACGGAAAGTAGGAATTCCGATTCCGCGTGCTCGGAAGGTCACCGACCGCTCTGCTCGCGCCTGGTCGGAGGTCACGGCGCCGTTGCCCTGACGTGGGGGAGGCTGTGGCGGGGGTGGGTGCAGTGCCGGCCGGGCGCACCCGACCGGCCGAGGGAGTGCGGATGAGCGCAGTCGAGGTCTCGTGCACCGTCGACGGGCCTGCCGACGCGCCGGTGGTCGTGCTCTCCCACGCGCTGGGCGCCACGCGGGGGATGTGGGACGCACAGGTGCCGGCGCTGGCCGAGCGCTTCCGCGTGGTGAGGTATGACGGCCGTGGGCACGGGACGTCGCCGGCACCGCCCGGGCCGTACACGATCGACGACCTGGTCGACGACGTCCTCGCGCTGCTGGACCGGCTCGGCGCCGAGCGCGCGCACGTCGCCGGGATCTCGCTCGGCGGGATGGTCGGCATGCGGCTGGCGGCCCGCGAGCCCTCGCGCGTGCACCGGCTCGCGGTGCTGTCCAGCTCGGCGAGGACCGAGCCGCAGGGGTTCCTCGACCGGGCGGCCCAGGCCCGCGCCGGTGGCACCGCACAGTTCGCGCCGACCGTGGTGAGCCGCTGGCTGACCCCGGGGTACGCCGCGGAGCACCCGGAGCTGGTCGCCCGCCTGGAGGCGATGGTCGCCGGGGCCGACGACCAGGGCTACGCGGCGTGCTGCGAGGTGGTGGCCGGGATCGACCTGCGCGCGGACCTCGGCCGCATCACCGCTCCGACCCTCGTGCTGTCCGGTGCGCAGGATCCCGCGCTGCCGCCCCCGCACCAGGAGGCCATCGCGGCCGGGATCGACGGCGCCGAGTGGACCACCCTGAGCCCGGGCGCCCACCTGACCAACCTCGAGCGGGCACCAGAGGTCACCGGCGCGCTCCTGCGCCACTTCGGGGCGGCAGGCCCCGGCCGGAGGCGCACGGCCGGCGGGGGAGCCCGGTGAGCGGGCCGCCCGACACCGACGCGGGCCGCGGTCCGCTGCCCTCACGTCTCGTCGACGAGCTCCGCGACGCCGGGAAGGGCTGCCACCGCTCAGACGGAGGCGGGCAGGGGCATCTCGCGGATGTCGTCGGCGACGGTGAGCGGCGCGCCCGTCTTCTCGACGACCTCGTCGGCGCTGACCCCGGGTGCGGTCTCGCGCAGCACCAGACCGCCGGAGGTCACATCGATCACGGCGAGCTCGGTGACGATGCGGTCGACGCAGGCCTTGCCGGTCAGGGGCAGGCTGCACTCCTGCACGATCTTCGGTGATCCGTCGCGCGCGACGTGCTCCATCATGATGATCACGCGCTGGGCGCCGTGGACGAGGTCCATCGCTCCGCCCATGCCGTTGACCATCTTGCCGGGGATCAGCCAGTTCGCGAGGTCGCCCCGGACGTTGACCTGCATCGCGCCCAGGATGGCGACGTCGAGGTGCTTGCCGCGGATCATCCCGAAGGAGAGCGCGGAGTCGAAGTAGCTCGCGCCGGGCAGGACGGTGACGGTCTCCTTGCCCGCGTTGATGAGGTCGGGGTCCTCCTCGCCCTCGAAGGGGTAGGGGCCCACGCCGAGGATGCCGTTCTCGGAGTGGAGGACGACGTGCACGCCCTCGGGGACGTAGTTCGGTACCAGGGTCGGCATGCCGATGCCCAGGTTGACGTACTGACCGTCCTCGAGCTCGAGGGCCACCCGGGCGGCGAGCTGCTCACGGGTCAGGCTCATCGGGTGGCTCCCTCGGTGGTGGCTTCCTCGCCGGCCGCGGCAGGGGCGCCCGCGGACGAACGGGGGCGCACGGTGCGCTTCTCGATCTTCTTGCCCTCGGCGCCGACCACGACGACGCGGTCGACGAACACCCCGGGCAGGTGCACGTGCTCGGGGGTGATCTCGCCCGGCTCGACCAGTTCCTCGACCTCGGCGATCGTGATCCGCCCGGCCATGCCGGCGAGCGGGTTGAAGTTCGCCGCGGACTCGTGGAACACCAGGTTGCCGTGCCGGTCACCGGCCGCGGCGCGCACCAGCCCGAAGTCGGCGGTCAGCGCGGTCTCCAGCACGTACTGCTGGCCGTCGAACTCGCGCACCTCCTTGGGCTTGCTGACCTCGGCGACGTTGCCGTCGGCGTCGTAGCGCACCGGGATGCCGCCGTCGGCCACCATCGTCCCGACGCCGGTCGGGGTGTAGAACGCCGGGATGCCCGCGCCCCCGGCGCGGAGCCGCTCGGCCAGCGTGCCCTGCGGCGTGAGCTCCACGGTCAGCTCGCCGGAGAGGTACAGCCGGGCGAGCTCCTTGTTGCCACCGACGAACGAGCTGATCGTGCGGGTGATCCGGCCGGCGTAGAGGAGGATGCCCAGCGCCTGGTCGTCGACGCCGCAGTTGTTGGAGATCGTGGTGAGCTGGTCGGTCCCCTGCTCCAGCAGCGCGTCGATGAGCGCGATCGGCACCCCGCAGAGCCCGAACCCGCCGACGGCGAGCACCGAACCAGGTGCGATGTCGGCGACGGCCTCCCGCGCCGTGGCCACGACCTTGTCCACGTCAGACCTCCGGTCCGCGGAGGGCGCTCGGCGCGACCTGCTGCCCGTGGTGCGTGTGCGTCCGGTCCACCAACTGCTCCCATCCGTCCGGCTGTGGTGCCTCAGTATCTACGCCCGCCCGGCCGGGATCGACGGGCGGGCACCACGGGGCGGAACGAGGTCCGGGTCACAGCGGCGGGAACACGGGCGGGTGGCGGCCCGTTTGCGCGGGCATGGAGCTGACCTGCCCGAAGTGCCACGGGACCATGCGGACCTACGAGCGCAACGGCGTGCACGTCGACCAGTGCGCCGACTGCCGGGGGATCTTCCTCGACCGGGGCGAGCTCGACCGCCTGATCGACGCGGAGAACGCCTGGCACGGGGGGAACGCCCCGCAGGCGGCGCAGCCGCACCAGGTACCGGACTCCCGGACGCGCGAGTCCGGGTACCCCGGGTCGCAGCAGGGCCCGTCCTCGGCAGCCGGGCTCGGCGGCGTCGTCGGAGAGGTGCTGCGGCAGGTGCAGGGCTCGTCGCACTCCTCGTACTCGTCGGGGCACCCGAAGCGCCGGAAGAAGGACTCCTTCCTCAGCGACCTCTTCGGCTGAGCCCCGGCAGTCGGGTCACGGGAGCCGGCTGGTCAGGCGGACGCTGATGGTCCCGTCGCCCGGATGGTGCGCACCGCCGGTGATGTCGACGTGGTCGCAGAGCTGGCGCGCCAACCACAGCCCCATGCCTCCGCGGGACAGGTCGTCGCCGTGCGCCGGGCCGTACCCGGCGAACGGGTCGTCCCAGCCCGGCCCTCCGTCGGTGATGGTGCAGACGATCCGGTCGGACGCGGTCCACAGCCGCAGGTGGACCGGCGGCCGACCGTGCCGGATGGCGTTCGAGGTCATCTCGTCGACCGCGAGCAGGAAGTCCTCCACGAGGTCGGCCGGCGCCGGCAGCGTCGCCAGCTCCGCTGCCACGGCATGCCGCAGCCCGATGAAGTCGGTGACGTCGGCGGCGGTCAGCCGGGGCGTCGTGCGCTCCACCGGCTCGTCGGGGACGGGCAGGGTGCGCAGGAAGGTCGCCGGGTCGGTGTACGCGGAACTGGGCGTCCGGCTGGTCGGGGTGACCAGCTGCCCGTGCGTGCGGCGTGCGGCCTCCAGCACCGGCTCGGGGGAGCGCTGCGCGTCGTAGAGGCACAGGCCCCAGAGGTCCGACCCGCTCAGCGCCTCGTTGATGACGGCCTCGTACCGCGCCCACTCCAGCCAGGTCCGTTCGCTCGCGCCGACGTCGATCTCGCCCACGAGGCGCACGCGGGAGCCGCCGCCGGGGGAGTTGTCCTCGGCCAGCCGGCGGAACGCGCTGATCGCGGCGGGTGTGCGGCGCCCGTAGACGAGGTCGTCGTCGACCAGCAGCACCCGCGGGTCGTCGTCGAGAGCCCCGCGGAGGACGGCGGCGGTGGCGGGCCGGACGGCGAGCACGGCGGCGTCCCCGGCGTCCAGGCCGTCGCGGAGGAACGGCGTCACGGTGGCGAGGAGATCGTCGGGGGAGTCGTACAGCAGGGCGTCGTGGGGAAAGCCTCCGGCCGGAGGATGACCCACCCCGCCCGCCACGGTCCAGTTCACGCCCGCCCCCGCACGTCCGGCCCGGCTCACCGGACATCGCCCCCACCGTAGGCGAGGAAGCCGGAGCCGTCAGATCGGGCGGCGGGGATGCCCGGGCGCCGGTTTCGGGCACGCCCGCCCGGGCAGGTTCCGCGGCGCAGCGCGGAGGGAGAACACCATGGCCATCGCCACCACCAACCCCGCCACCGGGGAGACGATCAAGACCTACGAGCCGCTGACCGACGAGCAGCTCGAGGACCGGCTCGCACGGGCGGCCGCCGCGTTCGAGGGCTACCGGCTCACGTCGGCCGGGCAGCGCGCCGGATGGCTGCGCGCCGCCGCCGACGTCCTGGAGGACGACGTCGACTCCGTCGCCGAGCTGATGACCACCGAGATGGGCAAGACGCTGGCCTCGGCGAAGGCGGAGGCGACCAAGTGCGTGGCCGCTCTGCGCTGGTACGCGGAGCGCGGCCCGGCCCTGCTGGAGCCCGAGGAGAAGGACGCCGGCGCGGTGGGGGCGACCCGGGCCTACGTGACCTACCAGCCGCTGGGCGTCGTGCTGGCGATCATGCCGTGGAACTTCCCGCTGTGGCAGGCGATGCGCTTCGCGGCGCCGGCCCTCATGGCCGGCAACGTCGGCCTGCTCAAGCACGCCAGCAACGTGCCGCAGACCGCCCTCTACCTGGAGGAGCTGTTCCGCGCGGCCGGCTTCCCCGACGACGTCTTCCAGACGCTGCTCATCGGCTCGTCGGCGATCGAGAAGGTGCTGCGCGACGACCGGGTCATGGCCGCGACGCTCACCGGCAGCGGCCCGGCGGGGCAGTCGGTGGCCTCGATCGCCGGGGACGCGCTGAAGAAGACGGTCCTCGAGCTGGGCGGGTCCGACCCCTTCATCGTCATGCCCTCGGCGCACCTGGACCGCGCGGCCGAGGTGGCCACCACGGCCCGGAACCAGAACAACGGCCAGAGCTGCATCGCGGCCAAGCGGTTCTTCGTGCACCGGGACGTCGCCGAGGAGTTCACCCGGCTGTTCGCCGAGAAGATCGGCGCCCTGACCGTCGGGGATCCGATGGACGACGGCACCCAGATCGGCCCGCTGGCCACCGAGTCGGGACTGCAGGACGTCGAGGACTACGTCGAGGACGCCCGGACCAAGGGCGCCACGATCCTGGTCGGCGGCAGGCGGCTGGACCGGTCCGGCTGGTTCTACGAGCCGACCCTGATCACCGACGTGACGCCGGAGATGAAGCTGCACAGCGAGGAGGTGTTCGGGCCGGTCGCCGCCCTCTACACCGTCGACTCGCTCGACGAGGCCATCGCGATCGCCAACAGCCACCCCTACGGCCTGGGTTCCAACCTGTGGAGCGAGGACGAGGACGAGCGCGCGCGGTTCGTCCGCGACATCGCCTCCGGCATGGCGTTCATCAACGGCATGACCGCCAGCTACCCCGACCTGCCCTTCGGCGGCATCAAGCAGAGCGGCTACGGCAGGGAGCTCACCGAGGTCGGCATGCGCGAGTTCATGAACGCCAAGACGGTGTGGGTGGGCGGCCCGAGCAGCGAGCAGGCCGAGGGCAGCACCGCGGGAGCCGCGGCCGAGTAGGCGACCTGCTGGAACGGCCACCCTTCAGGGGCCCGCGCCGAGCATGCGAGGCGTGGGGGGGAAGGGTGGCCCTTGCTCAGTGCAGGCGGGTCGTCCAGTCGGCGGGCACGCGGCCGCGCGGTCCCGGCGCGGGCTGGTCGAGGGGGTGGTGCTGCGGCGGGGCCAGCGCGGGACCCGCGACCTGCTGGTCGCTGCCGAAGTCCCAGAACCACTCCTCGCCCGGCTCGAAGCTGCGGATCACCGGGTGGCCGGAGTCGGCCGCGTGGGCGCGTGCGTGCCGGCTCGGTGAGGAGTCGCAGCAACCGATGTGGCCGCACTGCGCGCAGCGGCGGAGGTGGAACCACCAGCCACCGGTGTCCTCGCACTCGACGCAGCCCGACCCGCTGGGCGGCACCGAGGGGTCGATGGCGGATGTCGTCACGGGAGACCTCCGGTCGGGGGGAGCAGCGGTCGGGGGAGGAGCGGTCGGCGGACGGACGGAAGGCTACGGGTGCCGTTCCGGCCCGCCATGCACGTGAGGAGGCTCCTGGGGGGCGGCCCCGGGTAGGACTGTGCCGCGGGTCCGCGGCCGACTAGCGTCCTGACCGGCAGCAGGGGAGCACCACGACAGCGGACCACGGCCCGGCTCGCGCGGGCGGTGCGCTGCGCCGACGGGAGACGCGATGGGCAAGCCGGTCCTCCTCAGCGTGGACGACGATCCGGCGGTGTCCCGGGCTGTCGCGCGGGACCTCCGGCGGAAGTACGGGGAGGAGTTCCGCGTGCTGCGGGCCTCGTCGGGGCGGGAGGCACTGGAGGCGCTGCGGGAGCTGAAGCTCCGCGGGGACTCGGTCGCGGTCCTGCTGGCCGACTACCGGATGCCGGAGATGAACGGCATCCAGTTCCTCGAGCAGGCCATGGACCTGTTCCCGCGGGCCCGCCGGGCGCTGCTGACGGCCTACGCCGACACCGACGCCGCCATCCAGGCGATCAACCTGGTCGACGTCGACTCCTACCTGCTCAAGCCATGGGACCCGCCGGAGGAGAAGGTCTACCCGGTCGTGGACGCCATGATCGACACCTGGCGGGAGAGCGGTGACGGGGCGGTCGAGCAGGTCAGGCTCGTCGGGCACCGGTGGTCCGCGCCCTCGTTCCGGGCCCGGGACCTCCTGGCCCGCAACGCCGTGCCCTACCGCTGGTACAGCGTGGAGGAGCCGGAGGGGCAGCGGCTGCTGGCGGCCGCGGGGGCGGGCCCGGACGACGTGCCGGTGGTCCTCACCCCGGACGGCACCGTGCTCAAGGCGCCGACGGAGACCGAGCTGGCCGCCGTGGCCGGGCTCGGTGTCTCGCCGGAGGCGGACTTCTACGACCTGATCGTCGTCGGCGGGGGTCCGGCCGGTCTCGGCGCCGCCGTCTACGGCGCCTCCGAGGGGCTGCGGACCGTCCTCGTCGAGCGGGAGGCGACCGGCGGCCAGGCGGGGCAGAGCAGCCGCATCGAGAACTACCTCGGGTTCCCGAGCGGGGTCTCCGGAGGCCAGCTCGCCGACCGCGCCCGACGGCAGGCGCGGAAGTTCGGTGCCGAGCTGCTCCTCACCCGTGACGTGGTGGCGCTCGAGGTGCAGGGGCCTGCGCGCGTGCTGCGGTTCGCCGACGGCAGCAGCATCGCCGCGCACGCCGTGGTCCTGGCCACCGGGGTGTCCTACCGGAGCCTCGGCGTCCCGGGGGCCGACGGGCTGACCGGCCGGGGCGTGTACTACGGCTCGGCCATGACCGAGGCGGCCGCCTGCGCGGGCCGGGAGGTCTTCATCGTCGGGGGCGCCAACTCCGCGGGCCAGGCGGCGGTGTTCTTCGCCCGGTACGCCGAGTCGGTGCACCTGCTGGTCCGGGGACCGTCGCTCGAGGCCTCCATGTCCCACTACCTGATCGAGCAGCTGGCAGCCATCGGCAACGTGCACGTGCACACGTGCACGACCGTCGCCGAGGCCCGCGGGAGCGACCACCTCGAGGAGGTGATCCTCGAGGATGCGCGGACCGCCGAGCGGACCACCCATCCCGCCAGCCACCTGTTCGTGTTCATCGGCGGAGAGCCGCGGACGTCGTGGCTGGACGGCGTCGTCGTCCGTGACGGCCGCGGCTTCATCCCCACCGGACCGGGGCCGGCCGGCGACGGATCCCGCCCGCGCGGCTGGCCGCTGGACCGCGACCCGTACTTCCTGGAGTCCAGCGTGCCCGGGGTCTTCGTGGCCGGGGACGTGCGCGCCGACTCGGTGAAGCGGGTGGCCTCGGCGGTCGGCGAGGGCGCCATGGCGGTCACGCTGGTGCACCGGTACCTGGGGGAGCGGTGACCACGCCGGCGCGGCTGACGGCCGACCAGCTGCGCGGGCTGTTCCTGTTCGAGCACCTCGACGGGGAGCAGCTGGAGTGGGTGGCCGCCAACGGCGACGTCGTCGACTTCCCGGCCGGTTCGGCGGTGTCGGTGGAGGGCGAGCCGGCCGAGTGCTTCTTCGTCCTGCTCGAGGGCACGATGACCATGGGCCGCCTCGTGGGCGGCGCCGAGGTGGAGACCGTCCGGACCTCGCACCGGGGCGTCTACTCGGGCGCGGTGCAGTTCTACTTCGAGGACCGGATGGAGCCCCGGTACCCGGCCACCGTCCGCGCGGTCACCGACTGCCGGTTCTTCACCCTGCCGGCCGGGCCCTTCGCGGCGGTCTTCCGCCAGTGGTACCCGATGGCGGTGCACCTGCTGGAGGGGATGTTCATCGGGCAGCGCAACGCCACGGAGCTGGTCGGCCAGCGGGAGCGGCTGCTGGCCCTGGGCAAGCTGACCGCGGGGCTCACCCACGAGCTGAACAACCCCGCCGCCGCGGCGGCCCGGGCGACCGACGCCCTGCGCGACCGGTTCGCCGGCATGCGGCACACGCTGGCCCTGCTGTCGGAGGGCACGGTCGACGGCGCGACGCTGCGGTCCTTGACCGGTCTGCAGGAGGAGTTCGTCGCCGGCATCGCGGGGTCGCGGGAGCTGTCGGCGCTCGAGCGCTCGGACCTCGAGGACGGGCTCGGCGACTGGCTGGACGACCACGGGATCTCCGCCCCGTGGGAGCTGGCCGGGGTCTTCGTCGCGGCGGGGCTCGGAGCCGGTGACCTCGACCGGGTCGCCGACGCCGTCGAGCCGACCTTCCTCGAGCCGGCGTTGCGCTGGCTGGCCTACACCGTCGAGACCGAGACGCTGCTCCTCGAGGTCGCCGACAGCACCCGGCGGATCTCCGGCCTCGTCGACGCGGCCAAGCAGTACTCGCAGATGGACCGGACGCCGCACCAGCCCACCGACCTGCACGTGGGCCTGGATGCCACCCTCGTGATGCTCGGCGGCAAGATCGGCCCGGGCATCACCGTGGTCAAGGAGTACGACCGGAGGCTGCCGGAGATCCCGGCCTACGCCGGCGAGCTCAACCAGGTCTGGACCAACCTGGTCGTCAACGCGCTCGACGCCATGGCCGGCGAGGGCATCCTCACCCTCCGGACCGCCCGGGACGGCGAGCGGGCGCTGGTCGAGATCGCCGACACCGGTCCCGGCATCCCCGCCGAGCTGCAGCCACGGGTGTTCGAGCCCTTCTTCACGACCAAGCCGGTCGGGCAGGGCACCGGTCTGGGCCTGGACGTGTCCTGGCGCATCGTCGTGAAGCGCCACGGGGGCGACCTGCGCGTCACGTCGGTGCCGGGGGACACGCGGTTCGAGGTGCGGCTCCCGTTGACCGAGCCGGCCGGCGCTCCTGCCTGATTCCGTCGGGGACAGTGGAGAGCGTGTTCGACATCGACTGGATGGGGTTGCTGACCCGCGAGGTGCTCCGGGAGCGCGCCGGTGCGCTGATCGCCGAGAGCTGCGCCTGGGCCGTGGGCATGTCCGATCGGCCGCACCACGAGCGGCGGGCCGGCCGGCTGGTGGCGACCGGCACGACGGTGGGGGAGCGGGCGGCCTTGGGGCGTCCGCTGGGCGGGGAGGAGGACGGCCCGCTGGAGCTCGGTGATGCCCGGCCGGGCACCTTCCAGGACGCGCTCACCATGGTCGACGGGGACGGCCGGGTGCAGGCCGACCGGTTCGACGACGAGGTCCTGGTGCCGTTCGTGCACGAGACCTGCCGGGTGGCGGCGGAGCGGGCGCGGACCACCCGTCCCGCCGACTGGGCGGAGCTGGCCGACGACCTCGGGGAGGAGCCGGGCGAGCTCGGCGACGTCGTCCGCGCCGGAGGGTGGGAGGCACCCCTGCGCATCGACGCGGAGCACCTCGTGCTGGCGGCCCTCGGCGGCGTTCCGCTGATCGAGGTCGAGGCCGAGGGGCTGCCGCTGTCCCTGGTGCGGGCCGCCGAGGCGGTGACCCGCCGCGCGGCGCCGCCCGGGCCTCGCCCTGGACCGGACCCGGCACTGGCCGGCGTGCGCTTCCTGGCCGAGCAGGCCCTGCGGAGCTGCCGGCTGCCGGTGCCCGTGCCGCCCGAGGGCTCCGACGAGCTGCTCGACGCGTTCGGCGCCCAGGGGCTCGAGCCGGAGGAGGTGCTGGCGGTGCTGCCCGACCTGCCCCTGGCCGACGCGACCGCCACCCGCATCGCCGCACGGATCACCGGCGGCGGCCCGGTCGCCTGAGCGGGGCACCCGAGCAGGGGCCTTGGGCTCTGGCCGGGCTCCGGGCGACCCGACGACGCTGGTCACCGCTGCTCCGCAGCGCCCCGGTCGCGGGGAACCGGGCTCCTTCCGCACGGAGGGCCGCCGCCCATGACCAGCACGTCCACGCCCGCCGACGCCGATCGCGCCCTCAAGGCCCGGCACCGCGCCATGTGGGCCCTGGGGAACTACCCCTCCCTCGCCGCCGACCTGCTGCCGGAGCTGGCGCGGGTCCTCGTGGACCGCTGCGCGGTGAGCGCCGGCGACCGGGTCCTCGACGTGGCCGCCGGATCCGGGAACGTCGCCGTCGAGGCCGCCGCGACCGGCGCCTCCGTCGTCGCGGCCGACCTCACCCCCGAGCTGTTCGACGCCGGCCGGGCCCGGGCGGCCGCGCGGGGGGTGGACGTGGAGTGGCGCGAGGCGGATGCCGAGGCGATGCCGTTCGCCGACGGGGAGTTCGACGTCGTCCTGTCCTGCGTGGGTGTCATGTTCGCGCCGCACCACCGTGCGGCCGCCGACGAGCTGGTCCGCGTGTGCCGTCCGGGCGGCAGGATCGGGCTGATCAGCTGGACGCCCGAGGGGTTCGTCGGCCAGATGTTCGCCACCATGAGGCCGTACGTGCCGCCGCCGCCAGCGGGCGTGCAGCCGCCTCCGCTGTGGGGGCGGGAGGAGCACGTGCTGGAGCTGCTGGGTTCGCGCGTCACCGACGTCTCGACCGAGCGCCGGCTCCTGACGGTGGACCGCTTCGGCACGCCCGAGGACTTCCGCGACTACTTCAAGGCACGCTACGGGCCCACGATCGTGGCCTACCGGTCGCTGGACGGCGAGCCGGACCGGGCCGCCGCCCTGGACGGGGAACTGGCCGAGCTGGCCCGGCGCGCCGATCGTGGCCAGGGCTCGACGGTCCTCGACTGGGAGTACCTGCTGCTCACGGCCACGAAGCGGCGGGACGACATCCCCGCGCCGCGGTAGGCGCTTCCCGGCGCCGGGTCAGACCTCGTCGACCGCGAAGGTCCGGGTGGGGGTGACGAACTCCTCCTGCGCGGCGACGAGCAGGATCTCCCGGGACCCGGCGTCCTCGGTCCGCTGGAGCAGCCCGAACACCGACGCCGCCGCCCGGCCGAGGGCCTCGGCGGCGGAGCGGGTCTCCAGCCAGTGCGCCAGGAACAGCGCCGCGATGGCGTCGCCCGCGCCGTTCACCGACACACCCAGGCGGGGCGTGCGGACCCGGAAGTGCCGGCCGCCCTCGGAGGCGAGCAGGTCGATCGCGTCGTCAGGCGTGTCCTCGGCGACCAGCGACGTCGTGAGCACCACCCGGGGGCCCAGCGCCTGCACCGCGGCGACGGCGTCCTCCACCTCGGCCAGCGACCGGGTCGTGGCGCCGGAGAGCAGGTCGAGCTCGAAGTGGTTCGGGGTCACGACGTCGGCGGCCGGCACGGCGACCTCCCGCATGAACTCCTCGATGCCCGGCCGCACGAACACGCCGCGGCCGACATCACCGATCACCGGGTCGCAGCAGTACACGGCGTCCGGGTTGGCCTCGCGGACGCGGGCGACCGCGCCGACCACCGCGTGGCCGATGTCCGCGGAGCCGAGGTAGCCCGACAGGACCGCGTCGCAGCTGCCGAGGACGCCGCGGTCGGCCACCCCCTGCACCAGCTCGTCGATCGACTGCCCGTCGTACACCCGGCCGGTCCACTCGCCGTAGCCGGTGTGGTTGGAGAACTGGACGGTGTGCACGGGCCACACCTCGATGCCCAGGCGCTGCAGCGGGAAGACCGCCGAGCTGTTGCCCACGTGGCCGTAGGTGACGTGCGACTGGATGGAGAGGACAGCGGTCACAGGTCGAGACGATGACACATCTGCCCGGCTGCGGGCCGGTCAGCTCGGCCGCCGTCGGCGCCCGGCCGGTCGATACCGTTCCGGTCGTTCCCTGGCGCGCCGAGCTGAGGAGGGCCGGATGCGTGCCGTCGTCCTGCGCACCCTGGGGGAGCCCCCGGAGGTCGCCGAGCACTCCGATCCCGTGGCGGGCCCGGGGCGCAGCGTCGTCCGGGTGACCGCGGCTCCGATCACCCCCGTGGACCTGCTCTGCGCCTCGGGCACCGCCTCCTTCGGCCGCCCGGAGGTGCCGTACGTGCCGGGCGTGCAGGGCGTCGGCGTGGTCGAGGACTCCGGGGCGCTGCCCGCCGGCACCCGGGTCTGGTTCGTGACCTCGGCCGGCATGGCTGCCGGTGACGGCAGCCTCGCCGAGCGGTGCGCGGTGGCCGACGACGACCTGGTGCCGGTGTCCGTCGCCCTTCCCGACGCGGCTCTCGGGGCGCTCGGCCACTCCGCGGTGGCCGCCTGGATGGCGCTGACCTGGCGCGGTGAGCTGCGACCGGGCGAGCACGTGCTGGTGCTCGGCGCGGGCGGCGTCGTCGGGCAGGTGGCCGTGGGGGCGGCGCGCCTCCTCGGTGCCGGCCGCGTCGTCG
>DASPIH010000043.1:0-2635 GCA_035629195.1 Blastococcus sp.
CAGTGGCCGCGCCAGCTCGGCCCTGCCCCGCTCCTTGAACCCGTTCACCACCGGCCGCACCGGGCCGGCGTAGGCGCCGGCGGCCACGGTCGGCGGAAAGCCGGCCGGAAAGCGGCGGGGCTGGGCCAGCCGTGGCGCGGCGAGGAGGGCGGCGCACCGCGGGCACAGGACCGGACCGGGAACTTCGCACCCCGCGCAGACCCGCGGCAGCACCAGGTCGGCGAGCGCCGCCAGCACCGGGAACACCGGACCAGCCTGCCCGGCCCCGAGCACGGCCGGCTGCGCGCGGACCCATCTGTGGACACGTGGCCCCGTCTACAGGCTCACGCCGAGCTCACGAGGCGTGAGGATGACGGAGTCCTTCTCCTGTGGACCCATGGCCCCCGTCCAGAGGCTCGCCGCGAGCCTGCGAGTGGTGAGGGGGACGGGGGTCCTTTTTCAGAGCGGGTAGAACGGCGCGGTGCCCGGCAACGGCTCGGCGCCGCGGACCAGCGTCCGCCAGGTGCCGCCGGTCAGCTGCCACACGGTGCCGCCGGCGCTCACGAGCGCCTGCCGGTTCGGCGCGACCGCCAGGGCCGTCGGCTGGCTGGGCAGACCGGAGGTGGTCACCTGCCCCAGCCCCCAGCCGTCGGCCCCCACCGAGTACGGCACGATCCGGTCCTGGCCCTCGTCCCCGGCCAGCACCATCAACGTGGCGCTGTCCCGCCAGCCGACGTCGATGACCCGCGCCAGACCCGGCGCGATCTCGGACAGGTCGCGCAGGACGACCGCGTCGTCCGGGGACCGGACGACGGTGCCCATGTGCAGCCGACGGCCCTGTGGGCCGTCGATGACGACGGCCGCGCGGACGCCGTCCGGTGAGAGCCGCAACGCCTCGGTGCGGCCGAGTCCGGCGAGGGTCGGTGCGGTGACCGGCTGCGGGGACCCGCCCGCCGGCACGCGCACCACGGCGGATCCGTCCCGGACCACCCATGCCTCGCTCCGCGTCGCGGCGACCGTCGGCGCGCTCAGGGTCGCCCCGTCCAGCACCGGAGCCAGCTCGCCGTCGTAGGGCCCCGCGAGCAGCGTGGCTCCCGCCGCATCGGTCCGCACGCCGACGAGGAAGGACAGCCCGCCGCCGGCCGGATCGGCCGACACCGCGGCACTGCCGAGCCCGTAGGCGCCGCCTCCCGCCGGGCCGGGGGTCGGCTCTCCGCCGGCGACGGTGTGCAGCGCGCCGGCCGCCAGGTAGTGGCCGACGCCGTCGATCGGCACGGCGTCGGGATCGAACGACGCCCAGTCCTCGATCGTCTGCCGCTCCGGCACGCCGGGGAGCATGATCGGCTCGCCGTCCAGCAGGACGACGACGTTGTTGACGCGTGGCCGGTCCAGCTGCTGCAGGCTCCAGACCAGCTGGGCGCAGATCTCGGGCAGGTCGGGTGAGGGCTCGGCCGGCAGACCGGTCAGCTCGACGGTCGCCGTCTGCCCCTCAACCGTGACGGCCCGGCGCAGCTGGACCCCGCTCAACGGACTGCTCACCGCCTGGGCCAGCCCGGCCGACGGGCCGGCCAGCAGCCGTTCGACCAGCGCGGTCGGCTGCGACGCCCCGCCGATGAGGTACCGCGGGTCGGGGACCACGCGCTGCTCGGTGGGGTCGAGGAAGTACGCCTGGACCTGGTCGTAGAGCCGCTCGAAATCCGGCTCGAGCATGAGCAGCCCGTCCGGGGGGTCGTCGATCCGCCACTCGTCCGCGACCCGCTGGAGACGGAACTCGCGGGTGTAGACGTCGCGGCCGCTGACGGTGAAGACACCGCGCGGGTCGACCGTGCCCACGAGGTTGGCCGTGACCGACACGGCACCCGCGTCGGTGGTGACGGTCGCGAAGTCGGTCCTGATGATGCTGATCCCGCTCTCGTCCGACCACACCTCGGCCGCCTCGGGCGTGAGGTGCTGACGCGCCACCGGGTGGCGGCGGACGGTGCTGGCCGCTGCGTCGATGAAGGTGCGGACCACCTCCTCGGGGCTGGCGCCCGGCTCGGGTGGCAGCGGCTCGATGCCCACCGCCTCGACCGGCCGGGACGGCGCCTGGGTGATCTCGACCGTCGGCGAGCTGTTGGGGACCGTGGAGCAGGAGGCGAGGGGCAGCGCCACCGCGAGCAGCGCCGTGGCCAGTCCCCACCGCCGCCTCACGGCTCGGCTCCCGGACGCCGCAGCCGGACCGGTCGCAGCGGCAGCGGTGAGCTGGTCAGGTCGGCGCCGGCCACGAGCGGCAGGGTGAGCCGGAACTGGGCGCCGGCCCCGGGCTGACCCCACACCTGCAGCCAGCCGCCGTGCAGGCGGGCGTCCTCCAGGCTGATCGACAGCCCGAGGCCGCTGCCACCGACGGTGCGCACCCGGGACGGGTCGGCCCGCCAGAACCGGTCGAACACGTGCTGGGCGTCCGCGGTGCTCAGCCCGACGCCGTGGTCGCGGACGGTGATCGCCGCGGCGCTGCGGTTGGCGGCGAGGGTGATCTCCACGGGCCGGTGAGCCCCGTGCTCGATGGCGTTGCCGACCAGGTTGCGCAGCACCCGCTCCACCCGGCGCGCGTCGACCTCGGCCACCACCGGCGTCCGCGGCACCTGCACGCGCAGCTCGCAGCCGCGCAGCTCGGCCA
>DASPIH010000044.1:0-2328 GCA_035629195.1 Blastococcus sp.
GCATCGACGTGCTGGTAAACAACGCCGGCAACTTCTACGCCGGCTTCTTCGAGGAGATCAGTCCGGAGGACTTCCGGGCCCAGGTGGAGACCAACCTGTTCGGGCCGCTGAACGTCACCCGCGCCGTGCTGCCGGTCATGCGCGCCCAGCGCTCGGGAGCCGTGGTGACCATGAGTTCCTCCGCCGGCCTGATCGGGCAGGAGTTCACCTCCGCCTACGCCGCGTCGAAGTTCGCCCTCGAAGGGTGGATGGAGTCGCTCTCGCCGGAGGTGGCTCCGTTCGGCATCCGCACGATGGTCGTCGAGCCCGGGTTCTTCCGCACCGACCTGCTCACCCCGGAGTCGACGAGCTACGCCGAGCCCTCGATCGAGGACTACGCCGAGCGCACCAGGCAGACCGTCACGGCCTGGAAAGGCATGAACGGCCAGCAGGGCGGGGACCCCGCCAAGCTCGCGAAGGCGCTGGTGCAGCTCGCCGGCTCACAGGAGCCCCCGGTGCGCTGGGTCGCCGGCGCCGACGCCGTCGCCGGCGTCGAGCAGAAGGCGAACGATCTACTCGCCCAGGTGAGTGCCCACCGGGAGCTGTCCTCGTCGCTGGCCCACGACGACGTGACGGCGAACGCATGACGTCAGGCGGATGAGGCGGAGGTGCGGCGCCCCTCCGAGCGCCGCACCTCAGCGGGCGGCCGGGGTCCGACGCTCGGCCACGGTGCGCGCGTCGTCTGCCGTCCGGGTGGGGCGTCCCACAGGCCGCCCTCACGGCGACCTGGGCCGGGTGTCCCATAGCGGCCCACTCAGGCACATCATCAAGGGCAGGCCCGCCACAGCTCAGTCCTACGACGCCTGGCCCTCCTCGGCCAGAGCCCCCGGACCAGCTCAGCGATTCCGGATGGTCACCATCGTCCCGTGCGAACGCGCCGTCACGGTGGTGTCGGCCAAAGACCTCATCATCGCCAGGCCGCGTCCCCGGGTCGATGGGAACGTCGGCTGTAGCCATCCTCCGTGGTCCTCGATGACGATGGTCACCGCTCCGTCCTCGACCACGGAGCAGACATCGAAGAACGGTTCCGTCGGCTGCTGCGCGTGCTCCACCGCGTTGTTGGCTGCCTCGCTGGCGGCCAGGACCAGGTCCCCGATCGCGTCAGCAGACAGCGCTGTGTCATCAAGGAAGCCGTGGAGCTCCCGGCGCATCCCGGCGACGGAGCCGAGGACGGAGGGGAAGCGCCACTCACAGCACCGCCCGTCCAACGACGACTCTAGGCACGTCGCGGGGCCGTGTCTCGTGGAATTTCCTGACGGCTCGTTCCTCACGGTGCGCTCGCGGCCGATTTTGCGCCGGACCTAGGGGGATGGTTGTGCGGCATGGCCGACTTCCAGGACGTTGAGGTCGCCGGATCCGGGCCACCAGGGTGAAACGGTTGAACCGCTCTGCCACCGGGAAGGTACCCTGGACCGCGCGTCGAGAAACCCGTGTGACCACACCTGGCCGTCTGCCCTGAGGCCGCGCCTTTGCGGCATCCCCCAGACCCGCGGTTCGCACCTGTCTGTCACTGTCCGGTTCGACCGCCGTCAGTGGCATGGCTGCGGGGTCGCTCAGCGCTCGCCCGAAGCGGGCGAGAGGGTGTGACCACGACCACTCGCGTCAAACAGTCGGCGTGGGACGGTCCAGGTCCCTGTCGGCCAAGCCGAGGCCGAGGACACCACCTGGAGCCACTCCCGGCAGTTCTCTGTTCAGCTGACGTTGTTCGACCTGTCCGTCGCCCGGTGTGTCCCTGAGCGGCCCATTCAGGGATATCAGGGAGTTCCTGGTTTGGCCCGGCGCTCGAACCGAGGGCCGTCGGGCCGCCCTACGTCAGACCCCGGGATTCTCGCCGGTCTCCACGACGCGGCGGGCGAGCTCGCGGACCTTGACGTTGCCCTCCTGCGAGACCCGGGTGAGGACGTCGAACGCTCGGTCGGGGGTGAGCTTAAAGCGTTCCATGAGGATGCCCTTCGCCTGCTCGATGACAGCCCGAGATTGCATGGCTTGGCGCAGATTTTGGGCTTCCTCGCTCACTCGCGCGTAGCGGTCGGCGTTGAGGACCGCGATGGCCAAGACCTCAGCGACCAGCAGCGCCTTCTCTGACACCTCGGGGGCGACGAAGGCTGAGGGCTGGCTGGAGTACAGGTTCAGGGCTCCGATGCTGCTCCCCTGGTACGGCAGCGGCACGGATAGTGAGCTGCTCACTCCTTGGTCTGCTGCGTGCTGCGGGTAGTCGCCGAAGCGTGGCTCGGTGCGCATGTCGTCGATGCGGATGACGACACCTCCACGGGCGGCGTCCATGCAGGG
>DASPIH010000045.1:0-3217 GCA_035629195.1 Blastococcus sp.
CTGCCAGCCATGGTGTTCATCTGGAGCAGTGGCTGGGGTCCCCGGCGTCGTCGTCCCCGCGGGTACGGGGGGCGCGGTCCCGGATACGGGCCCGGCTATGGCGGCTTCGGGCGGCCGACCGGCTACGGCCACGGGCGCCGCAACGACTCCTGCCTGCGGGACCTGCTGTTCCTGAACACCGGCTGCTGCCTGGCCAACGCGGTCGGGTGCGGCATGGAGCTGCTCCTGGTGGCCCCGCGCTCTCTGCCGGCGATCCGCGCCGGCCAGCGGGGGACCGGGGCCGCGGCCCGCATGGCGGCGGCCGTCCGCTTCTACCAGCGCGAGATCAGCCCGAAGCGCCGGCCCTGCTGCCATTACACGCCGACCTGCTCGGCCTACGCCATCCAGGCGCTGGAGACCCACGGTGCGATGCGTGGATCGTGGCTGACGCTGCGTCGGCTGGTCCGCTGTCGTCCCGGCGCGGCCGGAGGCGCCGACCCGGTCCCCGCCTGACCCCGGCCGGCGGACGAGCGGCGTCGGTCAGACTGTTCCGGTGCCCGCGACCGAGGACCCCTCCGGTGATCTGCCCGTCACCGGCGGCCTCGTCGTGCCCGCGGCGGCGCTGTCGTGGCGCTTCTCCCGCAGTTCGGGGCCGGGCGGTCAGGGGGTCAACACCGCGGACTCACGGGTCGAGCTGTCCCTGGCGCCCCAGGAGCTGCCCGGCCTGACCGACGCCCAGCGCGCGCGCCTCGCCTCCCGGCTGGGCGCCCGCCTGGTCGACGGCGTGCTGACCATCGCCGCCGGCGAGCACCGGCAGCAGCTGCGCAACCGGCAGGCCGCTCGCGAGCGGCTGGCCGCCGTGCTGAGGGCGGCGCTCGCGCCCCCGGCGCCGGCCCGCCGGCGCACGAAACCGACGCGCGGCTCGCAGGAGCGCCGGATCCAGGCCAAGAAGCAACGGGGCCAGCTGAAGAAGCAGCGGGGCAGCTGGGACTAGCTCAGCCGCTGCTGCAGGTGCACCGTCACCTGCTCGCCGGCCTGGCCCTTGCCGATGGCCGAGCAGATCGCCGCGCGCAGCGGCAGCCAGTGCGGGCCCGTGCCCGACGGCATCAGGGTGGCGGCGAAGGGATGCCCGTCGGCGGTTCCGGTCACCTTCACCGCCCGGCGGGTGCCGAGCACCTCGGCCGAGCCCGGAACGACGAGGTAGGTGGGGAACGCGCCGTCCTTCTCGATCGCGGCGGTGAAGGTGAGGTCGAGGCGCTGAGCGGTGGTCATGCCGGGTATGACGGCTGCGTCTCCGGCAACTCATCGGTGTCGTCCCGGCGTCGCTGCAGGAACGCCCGCTCGGCTGCGTTGCCGGTCGCCCGGATCGCGGCGTCGTAGGCCCGCACCGCCTCGGCCCGGCGGCCGAGCCGGCGCAGCAGGTCCGCCCGGACGGCGTGGAAGACGGAGTGCCGGTCGAGGTGCAGGTCGTCGACCAGGGCCAGTGCCGCCGCCGGGCCGTCGACCTCGGCGACGGCGACGGCCCGGTTGAGCGCCACGACGGGGCTCGGCGCCAGGGCGGTCAGGTGGTCGTACAGCGCCACGACCTGCGCCCAGTCGGTGCCGGCGGCGCTCGGCGCGTCACTGTGCACCGCGGCGATCGCGGCCTGCACCTGGTAGGGGCCGGGCTGGTTCCTGCGCAGGCACCGGCGGACCAGCTCCTGCCCCTCGGCGATCAGCTCGCGGTTCCACAGCCCACGGTCCTGGTCGGCGAGCGGCACCAGGTCCCCCTCCGGCGAGGTCCGCGCCGCGCTCCGCGACTCGGTGAGCAGCATGAGCGCCAGCAGACCGAGAACCTCCGGCTCGTCGGGCATCAGCTCCACGAGCAGGCGGCCCAGCCGGATCGCCTCGGCGGACAGGTCCGACCGCACCAGGCGGTCGCCGGACGACGCCCGGTGCCCCTCGGTGAAGATCAGGTACACGACGGCGAGGACGGCGCCGAGCCGGTCGGGCAGCTCCGCCTCGCGGGGCACCCGGTAGGGGATGTGCGCATCGCGGATCTTGCCCTTGGCCCGCACCAGCCGCTGCGCCATCGTCGGCTCCGGAACCAGGAAGGCAGCGGCCACCTCGGCCGTGGTGAGCCCGCCGAGCAGCCGGAGGCTCAGCGCCACCCTCGCCGGCATCGACAGGGCGGGATGGCAGCAGGTGAAGACGAGCCGCAGCCGGTCGTCGTGCACGGGCCCCTCCTCGGATGGGGGCGAGTCGTCACGGAGCCGGGCGGCCTGCACGTACCGGTCGGTGCGCGTGCCCTCCCGCCGCAGGCGGTCGATCGCCCGGTTGCGGGCGGTCGTGACGATCCAGCCGGCCGGGCTCGGTGGGGGCCCGTCGGACGGCCACCGCTGCACCGCGGTGAGGAAGGCGTCCTGCACCGCCTCCTCGGCGGCATCGAGATCGCCGAGGAGGCGGGTCAGGACGGCGACCGCCTTTCCGCGGTGCTCGCGGAAGACGCGCTCGATCTCCGCCGCCGGCCGGTCGGGCACGGCCGAGGTCAGAGCCCGCCGCCCTGGACGGGGCGCACCTCGACCGGGAGCGTCGTCGCCCGGGCGAGCTTGCGCGCCCACGTCAGGGCGGCGTCGAGGTCGGACGCCTCGATGAGGGTGAACCCGCCGACGTGCTCCTTGCTCTCGGCGAAGGGGCCGTCGGTGAGCAGGACCTCGTCACCCTCGGGGGTCACCGTCGTCGCGGTCGACGGCGGGTGCAGCGCGGCGGCGAACACCCAGGCGCCGGCCGTGCGCATCTCCTCGGCGACCGCGGTGACGTCCCGCATGATCGGATCGAGGACCTCCGGCGGGGGCGGGTCACCGACGGGCTGGATCATGCTGAGCAGGTACTGCGGCATCGTCGTCCTCCTCGGGTCGGTGGGCGGCCTCCCGCCACCCACTCACCCCTGGTACGAACGGCCCCCGGCCGTTTCGACACCCGTGGGCGATATTCCTCAGCTCAGTGACAGCGGCTCGCGCACGACCACCCAGAGCGGCAGGTCGTCGTCGGTGGTGCGGGTGGTCTCGGTGACCTGGAAGCCGAAGCCGCGCAGGAATCGCACGTTGGCCCAGCTGAAGACGGCCGCCGCCGCCGGCGTCTTCTCCGCGTCGCAGCGGACCAGCACCGGTGCGAGCACCGCCGCGGCCAGGCCCCGGCGGCGGGACGAGGGGCGGACACCGAGGTGCCGCAGCCGCCAGTGCGGCCGGTCCGGCAGCGC
>DASPIH010000046.1:0-2367 GCA_035629195.1 Blastococcus sp.
GCACGGAACGCCTCGATGGCCCGCGGGCCCTCCACGACCAGGGCCATGAGCGGGCCGCTGGTGATGAACTCGACGAGCGAGCCGAAGAACGGCCGCTCGCGGTGCTCGGCGTAGTGCGTCTCGGCGACGTCGGCGGTCAGGGTGCGCAGCTCGGCTGCGACCAGGCGCAGGCCCTTGCGCTCGAGGCGGGTGATCACCTCGCCGACGAGGCCACGGGCGACGCCATCGGGCTTGACGAGGACGAGAGTGCGTTCGGTCACGGAGCGGCAGCCTACGGGGTGGCCGCGCCGTCCCCGTCGGCGTCGCTCGGGCGGGCGTCCGGCACGGGGCCGAAGGGGCTGCCGAGGAGCTCCTTGCGCACCTGCAGCAGGTACAGCCAGATGAGCACGAAGGCGCCCGCGACGAACCACATGACGGTGTTGAGCAGGCCGGTGAGCAGCAGCGGCACCTGGAGCGCGGTGGCGATCAGCAGTCCACGCTCACGCCGCTGGATCCCGCTGGCCAGGATGAGC
The DNA here is from genome assembly GCA_035629195.1 of Blastococcus sp. Classification (GTDB taxonomy): domain Bacteria; phylum Actinomycetota; class Actinomycetes; order Mycobacteriales; family Geodermatophilaceae; genus Blastococcus. The sequence continues at coordinate 513 of DASPIH010000046.1, forward strand.
ACGACCGCCAGCACCAGCAGCAGCGTCAGCCGGACAGCTCCGAGCCCCTCGTCGGTCTGCGCGATGCCGCGGGGCACGAAGAGCACGGCGATCCCCTCGAGCACCAGGATCCCGGCAGCGGCACCGCCGAGCGCCCTGGCCGCGCGCACCGGGTCCGGCGCGGTCACGCGCCGCTCCCGGTGAAGAGGCTGCGTGCCTCGCCGGCGGTGATGACGCTGCCGGTCACGAGCACGCCCGACCCGCCCAGCGCGTCGTCCGGGCCGGCCTCGGCCAGCTCGATCGCCTCGGTGACGGCCTCGGCCAGGCGCGGGGAGACGCTCACCCGGTCGGCGCCGAACACCTCGACCGCCAGCGCCCCCAGCTCGTCGGCGGGGATGGACCTCGGCGAGCTGTTCTGCGTGACCACCAGCTCGGCGCAGACCTCCTCGAGCGCGGCGAGCATGCCGGCGACGTCCTTGCCGTGCACCGCCCCGACCACGCCGACCAGGCGGGTGAAGTCGAAGGACTCCCGTACGGCGGCGACCGTGGCCGCCATGCCGGCCGGGTTGTGGGCCGCGTCGACCAGCACGGTGGGGCTGGTGCGCACCCGCTCCAGGCGGCCGGGCGAGCGGACCGACGCGAAGGCGGCGCGGACGGTGTCCGGCTCGATCGGCCCGGTGGCCGCGCCGGCTCCCAGGAACGCCTCGACCGCGGCCAGCGCCGTCGCCGCGTTCTGCGCCTGGTGGGCGCCGAACAGCGGGAGGAAGACGTCGTCGTACTCGCCACCGAGGCCCTGCAGCCGCAGCTGCTGCCCGCCGACGGCCACCGCGCGCTCCAGCACGCCGAACTCGGTGCCCTCGCGGGCCACCACCGCCTCGACGTCGACCGCCCGGCGCACCAGCGCGTCGAGCGCGCCCGGCTGCTGGGAGGCGAGCACGGCGATGGCGTCGGCCTTGATGATCCCGGCCTTCTCCCCCGCGATGGTCGCGACGTCGGGCCCGAGGTACTCCGCGTGGTCCATGGCCACCGGCGTGACGACGGCGACCCGCGCGTCGGCCACGTTCGTCGCGTCCCAGGTGCCGCCCATGCCGACCTCGATGACGGCGACGTCGACCGGCGCGTCGGCGAACAGGGCGTAGGCCATCCCGACCATGACCTCGAAGAAGCTCATCGGGATCGCGCCCGCGGCGTCGACCATCTGCACGTAGGGGGCGATGTCGTCGTAGGTCTCCACGAACCGCTCGGCGCTCACCGGCTCGCCGTCCAGGACGATCCGCTCGCGCATGGTCTGCAGGTGCGGGCTGGTGAAGCGGCCGACGCGCAGGCCGAACCCGCGCAGGAGCTCGTCGACCATGCGCGCCGTCGTCGTCTTGCCGTTCGTGCCCGCCACCTGGATCACCGGCATCGCCCGGTGCGGCGACCCGAGCAGGTCGACCAGGGCGTTGATGCGGGTCAGCGACGGCTCCAGCCGCGTCTCCGGCCACCGCGCCAGCAGCTCGCGCTCCACCCGGGCCAGCTCACCGGTGCTGCTGTTGCTCATCCTGCTCAGGATGCCAGCCGAGGCACCGGACCGACTCCGCGCCCCGTGGGAAGGACCCCGCTGCCCCCCACCGCTCGCACGCTCGCGTCGGGCCCCTGCAGCGCGGCCACCGTCGCTCGTTCCTCGCTGCGATGCTCCCGCGGCTGTCGTCGGTCCACCGGTTCCTAGGATGAAGGGCATGGCTCCCGACACCCGCACCCCGGACACCGCTACGCCGGGAGCGACCGTCGGCGTACCCGAGAAGCCGACGCTGGACGGTCTCGAGCAGAAGTGGGTCGAGCGCTGGGCCGCCGACGACACCTACTCGTTCGACCGCGAAGCGGCGCTGCGGGCTCC
>DASPIH010000047.1:0-2595 GCA_035629195.1 Blastococcus sp.
AGGGGGCGCAGCGGGCGCAGGGGGCGCAGCGGGCGCAGGGGGCGCAGCGGGCGCCGGTGGCGCGGCGGGCGCACGGGCGGGCACGTCGCTGCCGTTGCTCACCCGGATCGTGACCGTCGACTCCAGGCTGGCGCGGGTACCGGCGGCCGGGGAGGTGCCCAGCAGCGTGCCCTCGGACTCGGCGCTGTCGACCTCCCGCACGCTCACCCGGAACCCGGCGTCCTCGAGCGCATTCCGGCACGCGGCCACCGAGGAGCAGGAGGGGACGAGCGCGGTGTCGCCGTCGGCGACCTCCGGGTCCTCCGGCGGGAACGGCACCATCGGCTGACCGCTGAGGACGGGCGCCATGGCGTCGTGCCAGATGGTCGCCCCCTTGCCGCCGCCGAAGCCGCCGACCGTCGCGTCCGCCTCGGAGTTGAAGACGAGGACGCTGGCGGCGTACTGCGGGGTGTAGCCGACGAAGGCCACCGAGGAATTGTTGTTCGTGGTGCCCGTCTTGCCCGCGATCTGGTGGCCCGGCACGTAGGCCCGCGGCGCCGTCTGCCCCCGGAAACCGGGCTCGACGTCCTTGCGCAGCATCTGGTTCAGCGTGTTGGCGACACCCGGCGGGATGGCCTCGGAGGTGCAGTTGCCGTTGGTGACGACGGGCTCGCCGTCGCGGGTGAAGGGCTGGCCGTTGTGGTCGAGGATCTCGAGCACCGGCTTCGGGTCGCACTGGGTGCCGCTGGCGGCCAGCGTCGAGTAGGCGCCGGCCAGGTCGAGCGGGCTGACGCCGTCGGTGCCGAAGGTGAACGAGCCGCGGTTCTCGGCGATGATCTGGTCGGCCGGGTACTGGGTGGCGCGGTAGTCGAAGTTCATGCCCATGCGCTCGGCCATCCGCACCGGCCCCTCCACCGATCCGAGCCTGTCCTCGAGGGCCAGGAAGTAGGTGTTGGACGACATGTAGAGCGCCCGCTCCATGTCGAGGGTGCTCGGGTAGCCGCTCCCGGCGTTGGGCACGCAGTACATGCCGCCGGTCCGGCCGTTGCAGGAGCCGCGGTAGACCCGGGAGACGTACGGGTCGCTGGTGGTGATCGTGTAGTGCTTCGAGTAGCCCTGCTCCAGCGCGGCGGCGGCCGTGAACACCTTGAACGTCGAGCCGGACCCCTTGCTGGGCACCACGTTGAAGTTGACCGACTCGCACTCCGGGCCGTCGCAGCCGTACCTGCGGTTGTTCGACATCGCCAGGACGTTGCCGGTGCCCGGCTCCACCGCGGTGTAGGTGCCGACCAGCCGGTCGCCCATGGCGAGCGTGTTGAGCACCGCCTGGTCGCCGGCGGCCTGCATGTCCGGGCGCAGCGTCGTCCGGATGGTGAGGCCGCCCTGGTTCAGCTCGCGGTCGGTCAGCTCCAGCGTGTCGGTGAGGTAGCCGTACAGGTAGTCGCAGAAGAAGGCCCCCAGGGCGGCGTCGACGCAGCCGTTCGGCGGGTTGACGCCCGGTGCCACCTGCACCGGCTGTGCCGAGACGTCGGCCCGTTCCTGCTCGGTGATGTGCCCGAGGTCGTACATCCGCTGCAGCACCTGGTTGCGGCGGATCTGGGCGTTCTCGGGGTTGTTGATCGGGTCGTCGTACGTGGGGCTCTGGACGAGCCCGGCCAGCATCGCGGCCTGCGGCAGCGTCAGGTCGGCGGCGTTGGTGCTGAAGTAGCGCTGGGCGGCGGCCTGGATGCCGTAGGCGCCCTGACCGAAGTACACGATGTTGAGGTAGCGGGTGAGGATGTCGTCCTTGGAGTAGGTCTCCTCCAGGGCGAGGGCCAGCCGCGCCTCGCGGAGCTTGCGGGACAGGCCCTCGACGCCGTCCTGCTCGATCGCCGCCTCGCGCTCGGCCTGGCTGTCGGCGCTCTGCAGCAGGGTCTGCTTCACCAGCTGCTGGGTGATCGTGGACCCGCCTTCGCGGACCTGGCCCGCGGCCACGTTGGTCAGCAGCGCGCGGAAGGTGCCCTGGACGTCGAGGCCGTTGTGGTCGTAGAAGCGCGAGTCCTCGATGTCGACCAGCGCCTGCTTCATGACCTCGGCGATCTGGTCGGGCGCGAGCGGGGTGCGGTTGTTCTCGTAGAAGTTCGTGATCAGCGTGCCGTCGGAGGCCAGCACCCGGGTGTTGCCGGCCGGCGTCTGATCGGTGAGCTCGACGGGCAGCGCGTCGAGCAGCGACGAGGAGGTGCTCGTCACGACGGCCGCGCCGCCGACGAAGGGCAACAGAAAACCTGACACCAGCACGCCGGCGACCACGACGGTCACGGCGAGCTTGGCGATCAGGCGGGTCTGGACGCGCGCGTTCTCCGACATCACGGCCAGGGTACGACGAGCCGGCTCGCCGACGTTCCGGTCAGCCCCGGCGCGCGGGCAGGATCCTCGTGCGAGGGGTTCCGGTCGGCGTGTCGCCGTCCGGGCCGGTCAGCGCCTCGGCCATGACCCGCAGCCCCTCCAGGTCGTGCACGTCGCCGGCGGCAGCCGGCACGGTGCGCACGGCCACGTCGGGGTGGGCGCTGGTGAAGCGGTCGGCGAGGTGCTGCTCGCGGGCGGCCAGCTGCATCCGCTCGGCGTGCACGCGGAGCG
>DASPIH010000048.1:0-12619 GCA_035629195.1 Blastococcus sp.
CGCAGGACGGCGGTGAACCGCCGGTCCACCCGCACCCGCGCGCTCGCCGGTTCGAACACCACCGTCGCCGCGGCCGAGCCCATCGATCCGGCCACCGGCGTGCCCGCCTCGAGCAGGGCGCGTCCTGCCGGCGGCGTCTCGGCGGCGGGCTGCTCGGCACGGTCCTGGGCGGCGCTCACCGGGCGATCTTCGCCGCTGGACCCGCTCCGGTGCACGCCGGTGGCCCCGGCCTCACCAGAGCGGGGCAGCGGCGGTGAGCGAAACGGAACACGAGTTCAGCCGCAGGGCGACGCCGGTGAAACGGTCGACCGTCACCGTCGTCGCATGGCCGCCCCTGTTCGCCCGTCGTCCGCCAGCAGCCCGCCGTCCGCAGCCACGCCACTCCGGGAGCGGGGCGGCCACTGGATCGAGGACTGGCGCCCCGAGGACCCGGAGTTCTGGGAGTCGACCGGCAAGCCCATCGCCCGGCGGAACCTGTTCTTCTCCGTCTTCTCCGAGCACGTCGGCTTCTCGATCTGGAGCCTGTGGTCGGTGCTGGTGCTGTTCCTCCCGGAGCCGGTGTTCGGCATCGACCCGGCCGGGAAGTTCCTGCTCACCACCCTCCCCACCGCGCTCGGCGCCTTCGTGCGGCTGCCGTACACCTTCGCCGTCGCGAAGTTCGGTGGCCGGAACTGGACGATCGTCAGCGCCGCGCTGCTCCTGATCCCCACCATCGCCACCGCGATCGTGCTGGAGCCCGGCGTCGAGTACGGCACCCTGCTGTTCGTCTCCTGCCTGGCCGGCGTCGGAGGCGGCAACTTCGCCAGCTCGATGGCCAACATCAACGCCTTCTACCCGGATCGGCTCAAGGGGTGGGCGCTCGGGCTCAACGCCGGCGGCGGCAACCTGGGCGTGCCGGTGGTCCAGCTGGTCGGGCTGCTCGTCCTCGCGACGGTGGGCGCAGGCAATCCCCGGCTGATCCTGTGGATCTACATCCCGCTCATCGTCGCCGCCGCCGTGGGCGCCGCCCTGGTCATGGACAACCTGGCCACCGCGCGCAACCAGCCCCGGGCGATGCGGGAGGCGACCCGGGAGCCGCACACCTGGATCATGTCGTTCCTCTACATCGGCACGTTCGGCTCCTTCATCGGCTTCGGGTTCGCCTTCGGTCAGGTGCTGCAGAACCAGTTCACCGAGTCCTTCGCCACGCCCCTGGCCGCCGCGTCGCTGACCTGGCTCGGCCCGCTGCTGGGCTCCCTGATCCGCCCGCTCGGCGGCTCGCTGGCCGACCGCTTCGGCGGCGCGCGGATCTCCTGCTGGAACTTCGTCGCCATGGCGGTCGGGGCGTCGATCGTCTGGACGGCGAGCCAGGTGGAGTCCCTGCCGCTGTTCGTCGTCGGCTTCGTGCTGCTGTTCGTGCTCAGCGGGCTGGGCAACGGGTCGACCTACAAGATGATCCCGGCCATCTTCCGGTCGCAGGCGCTGCAGCAGGTCGCCGACGGCGGGGATCCCGAGGCCGCCGACCGGCGGGCGCTGCGCATGTCCGGCGCCCTCATCGGCATCGCCGGGGCGGTGGGTGCGTTCGGTGGTGTGCTGGTGAACCTGGCGTTCCGCCAGTCGTTCATGACCACCGGCACCGGCGACTCGGCCTACCTCGCGTTCATCGCCTTCTACGTGGTCTGCGTCGCCGTCACCTGGGTCGTCTACCTCCGCCCGGGTCGCCCGCTCGGCCGCGTCTGAGCGCACGAGATCTGCACACTCGCCCGCTTCAGCGCTCTGATGCGGCCGAGTGTGCAGATCTCGTCCGGTCGGTGGCCGCTGGCACCATGCGCGCATGACGATCCAGGTGCGCCCGGCGAGCAGCTTCGAGGACGTCCGCACCATGGTCGGCCCCAAGCGGCCGGACGCGAACGTGTGCTGGTGCCTGAGCTACCGGATCCCGTCGAAGGAGAACCTGGCGCTGACCGGCACCGCGCGCGGGGAGCGGGTGAAGGAGCTCCTGGCGGAGGACATCCCGCCGGGCGTGCTGGCCTACGACGGCGACGAGGTCGTGGGCTGGGCCGCGGTGCACCCCCGCGCCGGCACGAGCTTCGCCCGCAACCGCAGGATCCCGCGGGTGGACGACCTCGACGTCTGGTCGCTGTGGTGCATCCGGGTGCGCCCGGGGCACCGCGGGCAGGGCATCGCGCACCACCTGGTCCGCGGCGCCGTCGACTTCGCCCGCGCCTGCGGTGCTCCCGCGATCGAGGGCTATCCGGTGGACAACGCCGGCCGGAAGGTCGACCTCACGATGGCCTACGTCGGCACGCGGGCGCTGTTCGAGCGGGCGGGTTTCGTCAAGGCGGCGGACACCGATTCGGTGATCAACGGCTTTCCGCGCGTGCTCATGCGCCTGGGCCCGGACGTCCACCCCGGAGATCCGCCCCTCAGGCCTTGAGGCGGTACCCGCGCTTCACGACCGTCTGGACCAGGGGCGCACCGAGGGCCGCCCGCAGGCGGGTCACCGCCATCTCCACGGCGTGGCCGTCCCCGCCGCCGGGCAGGCACCCCACCAGCTCGGGCCGGCCGACCACGTGGCCGGGGCGGCGGGCCAGCTCCCGGAGGACGGCGAGCGGACCGGGGGCGAGCTCCACCAGCCGCCCGTCGACCACGGCGGCGTAGCCGCGCACCTGGAGGGTGTGCGCGCCGACCTGCAGCACGGGATCCCGCTCGGGCAGCCGGGCGACCACCTCGCGCGCCAGCGCCCCCAGCCGGGAGCGTTCCGGGCGGGCGCTCGGGATGCCCGCCGCGTCGAGGGGGCCGGCGGTGACCGGGCCGACGGCGACGACGAGCACCCGTTCGGTCAGCGCGCGCACCACGGCGTCCCGCTGTCCGAGGTCGTCGGCCACCTGCAGCAGGCTCGCCGCCGCCGGTGCGCTGGTGAACGTCACGGCGTCGACCCCGCCGGAGACCAGAGCGGTGACCAGCCGGCGCACCGGAGTGACGTCCTCGGGCGGCACCCAGCGGTAGACCGGGACGGTGAGCACGTCGGCGCCGGCCTCGCGCAGGCCCGCGACGAGATCGGGCAGGGGATCGCCGTGGAGCTGGACGGCGATCCGGCGTCCGGCGAGCGGCCCCTCCGCGCCGGACAGCAGGTGGTCCAGGACCTCGGCCGACGACTCCGACTCCGGCGACCAGGCGTCCACCAGCCCACCGCCGCGGATCGCACCGCGCGCCTTGGGGCCACGGGCCAGCACCCGGGCGCCCGACAGGTGCTCGACCAGCGGCAGGTCCCAGGCGTCGGCGGCCTCCACCCAGCCGCGGAAGCCGACCCCGGTCGTCGCCACGACCAGATCGACCGGAGCCTCCAGGACCCGCCGGGTGGCGGCGACGAGCTCGGTGTCGTCGGAGAGCGGGACGATGCGGATGGCAGGCGCGTAGACGACCCGCGCGCCGCGGCGGTCCAGCAGGGCGCCCAGCTCCTCCTTGCGTCGGGCGGCCGTGACCGCAACGGTGTAGCCGGCCAGCGGTAGTTCCGTGGCCTGTTCCTGGACGGTGTCGGTCACGTGTCCCCCTCGAGCGGTTCCCCCCATGGTCGGCGATCGGGGTTTCCGGCATGTGTCGGCGGCGGAGTCGGGCGCCCGAGGGTGAGCGGAGTCACGCCACGCCGGCGACGTCCACCCGCGGGGCCGGAGCGGCTCCGGTACCGCTCAGCGGACGGCCGCGGTCCACGTCGGCACCGGGCCGCCGCTACCGACGACCAGCCCGCGGTGGGCCAGCAGCCGCAGGTGGGCGTCGGTCTCGGTCACGGCGAAGATCCGCATGCGGCGGGCGTACTGGTCCCAGGGCCGGGACCAGGTGAGGTGCGCGGCGAGGTCCCACGGGGTCGAGTGCGGGTGGGCACGGATGGCGTCGAGGAGTTCGGTGAGCCGCCGCTCGTGGTGGACGGTCAGCGAGTCGACGCGATCGGCCAGGCCGCGGAACCGCCACTCGTGCGCGGGCAGCACCTCGACCGCCTCCAGGTCGCGGACCGCGGCCAGCGAGGAGAGGAAGTCGCCGAGCGGGTCGCCGTCGGAGCCGGAGTGGGGGCGGCTGGAGATGTTCGGGGTGATCCGCGGGAGGACGTGGTCCCCGGCGAAGAACAGGCCGGTGCGCTCCTCGGCGAAGCACAGGTGGCCGGGCGTGTGCCCTGGCGTGTGGACGGCGCGGAGGTTCCAGCCGGGGAAGTCCGCGTGCGCGCCGTCCTCCAGCAGCCGGTCGGCCACCGCCATGCGGGTGAACCCCGATCGGGCCTCCGCTCCGCCGACGTCGCCCTCGGCCACCTCGCGCGGCGCGCCGAGCCCGACGAGGAACTCGACCTCCGAGTCGATCGCGGTCTGCACCTCCCGGGCGGTCAGCCGCCGCACCAGGTCCACGTCGGCCGGGTGCATGGCCACCCACGCGCCGCTGGCCTCCCGCACGCGCGAGGCCAGGCCCAGGTGGTCGAAGTGCATGTGGGTCACCAGGACGCCGCGGACGTCACCGATCCCGCCACCGATCGAGGCCAGTCCCTCGGTGAGAGCCTGCCAGCTCTCCTCGCTCTGCCAGCCGGTGTCGAGAAGGCCGAGCCCACCGCCGTCGAGGGCGAGGGCGTAGCTGCTCATGTAGCGCAGCGGGCTGCCCGGAATGGGCACCGGGATGGACCAGAGCCCGGCACGCACCCGCTCGACCGGGGGAAGGGCGCGGGCCTGCCACGCCTCGTGCTGCGCGGTGCCGGTGATCTCCACGCCCGCACTCTGCCAGCCGGCTCCAGGACCCGGGCTGGGAGAATGGGCCCGTGACCGGTTCTCAGGCCCCCGCGCCGGTGTCCGTCGTCCCGCGGCGGATGCGCCAGCTGCTCGCCCTCCTGGCCGCGGTCGTCGTCGCGGTGATGGTGTACGTCGCGCTCGAGCTGCCCTCCACGGAGAACACGGTGGTGGCCTACGGGCCCGTCGACCAGTTCGCCATGGCGGGGCTGGGCATCGCGCTCGCGGCCGGCGTGCTGTTCCTCGGCCGCTCGCGCGTGGACGCCGACGCCGCCGGCGCGCGCATCCGCAACGTCGCCGTCCACCACCAGGTGCCGTGGACGGCGGTGCGCGCGGTGCGCTTCGAGCGGAAGTCCGCCTGGGCCTCGCTGCTGCTGGAGAACGGCGACGAGATCTCCCTGCTGGCCCTCCAGGCGGTCGACACGGAGCATGCGGTGCGCGCCGTCGAGGGGCTACGGGCGCTGCACGCGGCCGCCCGGGCGAACGAGCCGGTGGCGCCGCCGCTGCTCTACGACGACTGAGGAAGGACCCCTCTGCCCCCCACCGTTCGCACGCTCACGGTGGGCCCCTGCAGAGGGCCGTTCCAGCACATCACCGGCTCGGGCCGGGCCCCTGAAGGGGGCCCGTTCAAGCACGTCGCGCGGGTCACGGGAGGGGGATGCCACGGGCGGCCCGCAGGCTGTAGCATGGGTACGCCTCCCCGCTACATCTCGAGGCGCGCGAACCACGAGCGGCCCCGCCCCGGGCCGCCCGACCAAGAGGAGCCCGCTCCCACCTGACGCCGTCCAGGCGCCCAGGTCCCCGGTTCGCGAGAACCGGTCATCGGCCGGTTCTCGCGGGCGCACGCACCCTGACGGGTCGTGCACACCGGCGAGTGGGCCCCGTGAGCACATGCTCGCGGGGCCTTCTGTCGTCGGCGTCGGGATGGGCAGCGACTCCTCCCATGCTGCAGCAGAGGAGAGGCCATCACCGAGCCCCGCATCAACGACCGTATCCGTGTCCCCGAGGTCCGCCTGGTCGGACCCGAGGGCGAGCAGGTCGGCATCGTGTCGATCGGCGAGGCGCTGCGCCTGGCACAGGATTCCGAGCTCGACCTCGTCGAGGTCGCTCCCATGGCCCGGCCGCCCGTCGCCAAGCTCATGGACTACGGGAAGTTCAAGTACGAGGCCGCCCAGAAGGCGCGTGAGTCGCGGCGGAACCAGGCCCTCACCGTCATCAAGGAGATGCGGCTGCGCCTGAAGATCGACCCGCACGACTACGAGACCAAGAAGGGCCACGTCGAGCGCTTCCTCAAGGGCGGCGACAAGGTCAAGATCACCGTGATGTTCCGTGGCCGCGAGCAGTCGCGCCCGGAGATGGGCTACCGCCTCCTCCAGCGGCTGGCCGGCGACGTCAGCGAGCTGGGCGTCGTCGAGTCCAACCCGAAGCAGGACGGCCGCAACATGGTCATGGTGATCGCCCCGCACAAGAACGCCCAGGCGCTGCAGCAGCAGGCGCAGGCAGCCAAGGCGCGACCGGCGAAGGCCGAGCAGGCCGAGGAGCAGGCGCCCACCGCCTGACCGGCCCGCAGGACCGCACGAACGAGACGGCCGGTGCCGTGCGGCAGCTCCGTGCTGCCGCCGGCACCGACATCCAGACGAACAGGACGAGGGACATGCCGAAGCAGAAGACCCACAAGGGCACGGCCAAGCGCGTGCGCGTGACGGGTTCCGGGAAGCTGGTGCGCGAGCACACGAACAACCAGCACAAGTTCGAGGTGAAGTCCTCGTCACGCAAGCGGCGGGTGAGCGGCATCGGCGTGCTCTCCCCGGCCGACGCACCGCGCCTGAAGAAGCTCCTGGGCCTCTGAGCGTCCCCTCCACCCATTCTTAGAAAGACAGGAGCACTTCCGTGGCACGCGTGAAGCGGGCGGTCAACGCCCAGAAGAAGCGTCGTAGCGTTCTCGAGCAGGCCAGCGGCTACCGCGGGCAGCGTTCGCGGCTGTACCGCAAGGCCAAGGAGCAGATCCTCCACTCGGCCACCTACAACTACCGCGACCGGAAGGTCCGCAAGGGCGACTTCCGCAAGCTGTGGATCACCCGGATCAACGCCGCGGCCCGCCTGAACGACATGACCTACAACCGGTTCATGCAGGGCCTCAAGCTGGCCGGTATCGAGCTGGACCGCCGTGTCCTGGCCGAGCTGGCCGTGAACGAGCCGGCCGCCTTCGCCACCCTGGTGGAGTCCGCCCGGGCCGCGCTCACCGCGAACCCCGAGGCGACCGGCGCCCAGGCCGCCTGAGCAAGGACCACCCTGCCCCCGCAGGACGGCCGTTCCAGCACGTCACCCGACGCCGTCGGTGTCCGGTCCTCGAGGGCCGGTACCGGCGGCGTCGTCCGTTCCGGGCGAGATCTGCACACTCGCCCCGTCCGACCCCTTGAAGGGGGCGACTGTGCAGATCTCGCGCAGGGAAGGAGGGCCGTGAGCGAGCTGCTCACCGAGCGATCCGGCCGGGTCGCCGCCGCGCGCAAGCTCACCCGTCGCGCGGGCCGCGACGCGGCGGGAGCCTTCCTCGCCGAGGGACGCCAGGCCGTGGTCGAGGCGCTCGCCCGGCCTGGCGGCGTCCGCGAGGTCTTCGCCACCGAGGTCGCCGCGGCCGCGCACCACGACCTGCTCGCCGGGACCGCCGTGCCGGTCCGCCTGGTCACCGAGAAGGCCGCGGCCGGGCTGTCGGAGACGGTGACCCCGCAGGGCCTGGTGGCCGTCTGCGAGCTGCGTGACGTCCCGGCCGACGCACTGACGACGGCGCCGCCGCGGCTGTCGGTCGCACTCGCCGAGCTCGCCGACCCGGGCAACGCGGGCACCGTGCTGCGCACCGCCGATGCGTGCGGTGCGGGAGTGGTCGTCTTCGGTGCGGGATCGGCCGATCCGTACGGCGGCAAGGCCGTCCGCTCCAGCGCCGGCAGCCTGTTCCACGTCGACGTCGTCCGTGGCGCGGCGCTGGAGACGGTCCTCCCCGCGGTGCGGGCAGCCGGTGTCACCGTCCTGGTGGCCGACGGGAGGGGAGAGACCGAGCTGCCCGAGCTGGCCGCGGCCGGCCGTCTCGCCGGGCCCGTGCTCTGGTTGTTCGGCAACGAGGCGCGCGGGGTTCCGGCCGGCCTCGCGGCGCTGGCCGACGCGCGGGTCAGCATCCCGATGCGCGGCCGGGCCGAGAGCCTCAACCTGGCCGCCGCCGCGGCTATCTGCCTGTACACCACCCAGCTCGCCCAGGCCTGAGCGAGCTCATCGCGGCGGGTCCTCGGCGAGTTCGCATGCCTGGGGCAGTCCGCTACGGGCGGTGGCTGTCACCGGGATGCACGCGCAGCGGCCGGCCGGCGCGGGGCCGACCGAGGCCGTACCGGACGGCGGCCGGCCCCGCTCGACCGAGCATCGGCGGACCCGTCGAGCGCCGGCGCCGGGCGCTCCTCGCGGGGCGCCGGGACGGGGCCGGCCGGGGACGGGCCCGGCGCGACCCGGCCGAGGAGGCTCCGCGCCGCCCGCACCGCCACCTGGCGGTCGTAGCTGAGCGCGTACTGGAACTGCCGCTCCAGGTCCGGACCGACGGTGCCCAGGTCACGCGCCAGCAGTGCCACGCTGAAGTGGGGAGCGAGCACGACGACGTCCCACTCGCCGCGCACGGGATCGGTGGGGGAGAGGTCCGCTCCGCGCAGTCCCGGCAGGGGCTCGACCGGCAGGCCCGCGCCGAGGGCGCAGACGAAGCCGGTGCGCTCCACGAGGTCGCGGTAGCGCTGGATGGTGGCGGGCGTGAAGTGGCGGGCCTCCTGGAAGGTGGCGGCCACCACGCACGTCTCGCCCAGGCGCACGGCCTCCCGCTCGAGCTGCTTGCTCACCTCGATCAGCAGGCTCTTGGGTGCCCGCCGCAGCGGCGTGCCGGCGGGCAGGCAGCCGAACGGCGACGCCGGTGCCGGACCGTCCTCCGGCCCGACGGGAGCAGGTGGCAGCGCGCCGACCGGCCGGTCGGTGGCCGGGGCGTCGGCCGGGCGGCCGAACAGCCAGCCCTGCCCCAGCGTGGCGCCCAGCGCATGCGCCATGGCCAGGTGGCGGTCGTCCTCGATGCCCTCGGCGAGGACGGCGGCCCCCGTCGCCTGGGCGTAGGCGTTGACGGCGTTCATGATCTGCGCGATCGCCGGGCCGGGGCGTTCCTGGACCAGCCGCAGGTCGAGCTTCACCACGTCGGGGCGAAGCAGCGGCATGAAGGCCAACGACATGGGTTCGGCGCCGACGTCGTCCAGCGCGACGCCCCAGCCCAGCTGGCGTACCCGGGCCACGGTGCGCAGCAGCTCCGCCGGGCGGGTGGCCAACGCCCGCTCGGTGATCTCCAGGACCACGCGCAGCTGCCCGGGAGCGGCCTCGGCGATCGCCAGCAGCTCCTGGAGCGGTGCGGTGTCGAGCACCTCGGGCTCGACGTTGACGAACAGCGCCTGCGGCGCGACCAGGCCGTGCCGGCTCGCGTTCCGGAAGGCCGCGATGCGGCAGGTTTCGTCCAGCTCGGCCAGCCGGCCGGCCGCCCGGGCGGCGGCGAAGAGCAGATCGGGCCGCTCGAGCGGGCCGCGCGGTCCGCGGGCGAGAGCCTCGTGGGCGACGACGTGCCCGGTGTCGAGCTCCACGATCGGCTGGAAGACGCTGCGCACCCCGCCGGGCCGCAGGGCCTCGGTCAGGGCCGCGGCGATGGCAGGGTCGGTCGTCGGGCGAGCGGGATCCACGGGAACAGGCATCGGCCGGCGAGCGGTGGAAACCGAGGTCGAACGGCTCCGACCACCCCGGAGGGTGAGGCGGGCCGGGGCAGGAACGGAGGCGACGGCGGCTCCGGCCGGTGCCGCCGATACCCAGGCGCGGCCGGCCCGGGAAGGCGGGCAGAATGGCCTCCCGTGTCTGGCGCCAACGATCCCTACGACCCCAAGCAGGTCGCCGCGCTCTCGCCCGAGGCCCTCGACGACGCGGTGCGCGCCGCGGTCGAGGCGTTCGGCGAGGCCGCCGGCCTGGAGGAGCTGGCCGCCGTCCGGCCCGCCCACCTGGGCGACCGTGCGCCGGTGCTCCTGGCCCGCCGCGAGCTGGGCGCCCTGCCGCCGGCCGCCCGGTCCGACGCCGGCAAGCGGGTCAACGCCGCACGGGTCGCGGTCACCGACGCCTACACCGCGCGGTTGGCGGAGCTGGAGGCCGAGCGCGACGCCCGCGTGCTGGCCGAGGAGCGGGTCGACGTCACGCTGCCGTGGGACCGCGCCCCGCGCGGCGCCCGGCACCCGCTGACCACGCTCATGGACCGGATCGCCGACATCTTCGTCGGCATGGGGTACGAGGTGGCCGAGGGGCCGGAGCTGGAAGCGGAGTGGCTGAACTTCGACGCCCTCAACTTCGGCCCGGACCACCCCGCCCGGTGGCTGTCGGACACCTTCTTCGTCGCGCCCGAGGACTCCGGCCTGGTGCTGCGCACCCACACCAGCCCGGTGCAGGCGCGCACCATGCTCGACCGGCAGCCGCCCATCTACGTCGTCGCTCCCGGCCGGGTGTACCGCACCGACGAGCTCGACGCGACGCACCTGCCGGTCTTCCACCAGGTCGAGGGTCTGGCGGTGGACAGGGGCCTGACGATGGCCCATCTGCGCGGCACGCTGGACCACCTGGCCCGCCAGCTGTTCGGCCCGGACGCCCGCACCCGGTGGCGGCCGCACTTCTTCCCGTTCACCGAGCCCTCGGCGGAGTTCGACGTCTGGTTCCCCGAGCACCGCGACGGCCCGCAGTGGGTCGAGTGGGGAGGCTGCGGGATGGTGAACCCGCGGGTGCTGCGCGCCTGCGGCGTCGACCCGGACGAGTACACCGGCTTCGCCTTCGGCATGGGCATCGAGCGGGCGCTGCAGTTCCGCTCCGCGCTCTCGGACATGCACGACATCGCCGAGGCCGACGTCCGTTTCACCAGGCCTTTCGGAGTTGAGCAGTGAAGGTCCCCGTCAGCTGGCTGTCCGAGCTCGTCGACCTCCCCCGGGGGATCACCGTCGAGCAGCTCGACGACGCCTTCGTCCGGCTCGGCTTCGAGGTCGAGGAGATCGTCCGCCCGCCGGCGACGACCGGACCGCTCGTGGTCGGCCGCGTGCTGGAGATCGAGGAGCTGACCGGCTTCAAGAAGCCGATCCGCTACTGCCAGGTGGAGGTGGGCGGGGAGGACGTGCGCGGCATCGTCTGCGGCGCCCGCAACTTCGCCGTCGGCGACCTCGTCGTCGCCGCCCTGCCCGGCGCCGTGCTGCCCGGCGACTTCGCCATCGCCGCCCGGAAGACCTACGACCACGTCTCCGACGGGATGATCTGCTCCGTCCGCGAGCTGGGCATCGGGGAGGACCACGCCGGCATCCTGGTGCTGGGGCAGGACGGCTTCGAGCCGGGTACCCCGGCCGCCGACCTGCTGGGCCTGGACGACGTCGTCTTCGACCTCGAGGTGACCCCGGACCGCGGCTATGCCATGTCGATGCGCGGCATCGCGCGTGACCTCGCCGGTGTTCTCGGCGTCGCCTGGCGCGACCCGGCGGATCTGCCGCTGCCGGACTGGTCCGGGGCGCCGGCCTGGGACGTGACCGTCGCCGCCCCGGACCGGTGCGACCGCTTCTCGATGCTCGCCCTGGAAGGTCTGGACCCGGCCGCGCCCAGCCCGTGGGCGATGCGCCGGCGGCTCACCCAGTGCGGCGTCCGGAGCATCTCCCTGGCCGTCGACGTCACCAACTACGTGATGCTCGAGCTGGGGCAGCCGATGCACGCCTTCGACCGCGCGACCGTCAGCGGACCGATCACCGTCCGCCTGGCCGCCGCGGGGGAGCGGCTCACCACCCTGGACGGCGCGGACCGCGCGCTCACCGACGACGACCTGCTCATCACCGACGGGACGGGGCCGATCGGGCTGGCCGGCGTCATGGGCGGCGCCTCGACCGAGATCGGCGACTCCACCGGCACGGTCCTGCTCGAGGCCGCGCACTGGGAGCAGACCGGCATCTCCCGCGGACTCCGCCGGCACCGGCTGCCGAGCGAGGCCGGAAAGCGCTTCGAGCGCGGAACCGACCCCGAGATCACCGTGGTCGCGCTGGCCCGGGCCGCCGGGATCCTCGTCGAGCACGGCGGCGCGCGCGTGACCGGCGCACCGGTCGACGTCGACACCCGTGCGCCGGTGCAGGTGATCGCCCTGGACGCCGGCCTGCCCGGCCGCATCGCCGGGGTCGGCTACTCCCGCGCCCAGGTCGTCGCGGCGCTGGAGGCCGTCGGCGCCCGGGTCGACGGCGACGGCGACACGCTGCAGGTGACCCCACCCTCCTGGCGTGGCGACCTGAGGGAGCCGGCCGACCTGGTCGAGGAGATCGTCCGGTTCCGCGGCTTCGACGAGATCCCGTCCCTCCTGCCGACCGCTCCGCCGGGCGGCGGGCTCACCGAGCGGCAGCGCCGGCGGCGCAGCATCGGGCGGGCCCTCGCCGACGCCGGCTACGTCGAGGCACCGGCGTTCCCGTTCCTCGGCACCGCGCAGTTGGACGCGCTCGGCCTGCCTGAGGACGACGACCGCCGCCGGGTGATCACCGTGCGCAACCCGCTGTCGGAGGAGGCCCCGGCGCTGCGGACCACGCTGCTGCCCGGGCTGCTCGCGACCCTGGCGCGCAACCTGGCCCGCGGCCTGCGCGACGTCGCCCTGTTCGAGCACGGGGCCGTGTTCCCCGGCGGGGTGCGCTCCGGTGCACCGGTGCCCGGTGCCGGACGCCGTCCGGACGACGCCGTCCTCGCCGCCCTGCTCGGGGCGGTGCCGCCGCAGCCGTGGCACGTGGCGGTGGCCCTCACCGGGCACCGGGAGCCGCGCGGCTGGTGGGGGCCGG
>DASPIH010000049.1:0-2528 GCA_035629195.1 Blastococcus sp.
GTGGCTGCGCCGGACCGGCGCCTCCCCGCAGCGCGCGGAGGAGCTGGCGCGGCTGCGGTGGACCGTCCGCTCCACCTCCGGTGACGAGGCCGGACGGCGCGTCGCCCTCGTCGGCGCGGCGACCGCCACCGCGTCCCTGGCCGGCGAGCTCACCGGCCCGGGGCTCGACGTGGTCGCGCTCGACTCACCCGGGGAGCTGCCTGCGGCCGGACATTTCGACGGCGTGGTCGTGGTCGCCGACGGGCGGCGCACCACGGTGCCGGTCCTGGCGGCCACCCTGGAAGCCACCCGCTCCTCCGGCGTGCCGCTCACCGGCGTGGTGGTCGACGGTCTGCTGCCTCCAGGAGCCCCGTGGCGGGCGCGGCTGCGCGCGGGCTCCCGGGGTGATGCGACCTGGTGGCTCGACAGCCGTTCCGGGTCGGGAAGCGCCGGCCCCATCAGGCGCCGGGCGCCCGTCGCCACCCAGGTGGTGGCCGCGCTGGCCGTCGCCATGGTGGGGTTCACCCGCCCGCTCCCCCTCGGCCTCTCGGCGGGGCTGCTCGCAGCGGGAGCCCTTCTGCCGCTCTGGCTGCCGGTCGTCCGCCGCTCCCGCGGCTTGACGCTGCTGCTCGTCCTGGCCGGCGTCGGGCTGCTGTCCGGGGTCCTGCTGGCGTGGTCGTTGGCCGACGACCACGAGTTCGCCCTCCACGAGGCGGTCGTGCAGGCCTCGACGGTCCTGGGCGCGCTGGGCGGGGTCGGGGTGCTCGTCTGGGCGCGTGCCGCGCTACCGATCCCCGCGCTGGGCGCCGTCTTCGGCCTGGCCATGCTGCTCACTTCGGCCATCGGGGCAGCCGGCACGGAGAACGTCTGGAAGTTCCAGCTGTCCTCACCGCTGATGGTCATCGGGTTGTCGCTCGCCGTCCACTGGGGTAAGCCGGTCCGCACGCTCGCTGTCCTCGCCGTCCTCGGCCTGCTCAACGTCACCAACGACTCGCGCAGCGCCTTTGGTTTCTGCCTGGTGGCAGCCGCGCTGGTCCTCTGGCAGCAGCGCCCGGTGCGGACCGGAGCCCGGCACCCGGGACGGCGGTGGCTGGCGCTGCCCGCGATCGGGGTCCTCGGCGCCGGTGGGTACTCGCTGCTCACCCAGCTGATCCTCGCTGGGGCGCTCGGTGCCGAGATCCAGCAGCGGTCGGCGGTCCAAATCGCCCAGTCCGGCTCGCTGCTCCTGGGCGGTCGGCCCGAGTGGACGGCGACCTGGGCGCTGATGCACACGCACCCGTTCGGCTTCGGGCTGGGAACCGTGCCCAACGGAGAGGACGTGCTGGTCGGCAAGGCCGGCATCGCGGTTACGAACATCCCCACGGCCGAGGCGTACCTCGAGAACTACATGCTCGACGGCGGCGTGCAACTGCACTCGATCGTCGCGGACCTGTGGGCGGCCCTGGGGCCGGCCGGGGTGCTGCTGGGGCTGGCCATGGGCGCGCTGGTCGTCCGGGGGCTGGCCGCCCAGCTCGCGCGCCGGCAGGCCTCCGGCCTGGTGTGCCTCCTCGTGCCGATGGCCCTCTGGGGGCTGCCCTTCGCTCCGATCGCGAGCAACGTGGACACCCTCACCCTGGCCCTCGGCCTCCTCCTGCTGACCCGCCGTCCCGGCTCCTCCGCCGCGGGGGGCGGCCGGCTCGACGTCGCCGCGGGCCCCGGCCGGGCGGCGCTGCCGAGGCGGCTGCTGGTCGCCACGTGACCGGGAGCCGTCGCTCCGCCCCCCGGGCCTCACCGCACACCGGGGGTCAAGGTCCCGCCGGAGGGAGCCGATGCACCAGGAGAGCACCAGCAGCATCGGACGAGGGAGCGGACGTGCCGGGACACGAAATCCAGGGGGGCGCGGTCGTAGCGGTGCTGACCTACCGGCGGACGCATCTGCTTCCCGCTCTGCTGGACGAGCTGGTCGCCCAGGCCGCGACCGTCGAGCCCCGCGCCGGCGTCCTGGTGGTGGACAACGACCCCGCGGGCAGCGCCGCCGACGCCGTGCTCGGCCGGGCCGGGCAGGGCGTCCGCTACGTGCACGAACCGCGTCCGGGGATCTCGGCGGCGCGCAACCGCGCGCTCGTCGAGGCCGGGGACGCGCAGGTCCTGGTCTTCTTCGACGACGACCAGCGCCCCTGTCCCGGCTGGCTGGCCCGGCTCACCGGCGCCTGGCGGACCTGGGGATGTGCCGCCGTGGCCGGTCCGGTCGGCAGCGTGGTGCCCGAGCCGGTCGACCCGTGGATCGCAGGCAGCGGCGTCTTCGACCGGCCGCGCAAGCCCACCGGCAGCCGCGTCGGCGGCGCCGGGGCCGGCAACCTGCTGCTCGATATGGCCCGCGTCCGGGCCCTCGGCCTGCGCTTCGACGACCGGCTGGGCCTCACCGGAGGCGAGGACACCCTGCTCACCCACGCGCTGGTCCGGAGCGGCGAGGAGATCCGCTGGTGCGACGAGGCCGAGGCCGTCGAGCCGGTGCCCCCCGACCGGCTGACCCGGCGCTGGGTGCTGCGCCGCTGCTTCCGGTCCGGCAG
>DASPIH010000050.1:0-2186 GCA_035629195.1 Blastococcus sp.
CCCCGCGAACGGCTCCCAGCTTCCTCCCAGGTCCGTGCGGTTGGCTGCGTCCAGCCCGAGGACACGCAGCCCGAGGAGGGGAGCGGCGATGAGCCGGCGCGCCTGGATCCTGATCACCGTTCCCGTCGTGCTGCTGCTCGGGCTGGTGCTCGGGCCGCTGGTCTACGCGGCGCTGCGGGACGACGCCGCGCCCGCCGCGACGGTGCAGGCCCAGCCGGAGGACGCCGAGCTCGTCGCCGACACCGACGGCGTCTGGACCGTCGGCGACGGCTCGACCGCGGGCTACCGCGTCGACGAGGTGCTCAACGGCGCCGACGTCACCGTGGCCGGCACGACCGACCGGGTGACCGGCTCGGTCGAGATCGATGCCGGTGCCCTGACGTCCGCGGAGGTCACCGTCGACGTCGCGAGCATCACCACCGACAGCGGCCGCCGGGACGCCTACTTCCGCCAGAACATCATGGACGTCGCCACCCATCCGACCGCCACCTTCACCGTCGGCGAGCCGGTCGAGCTGCCCGAGCTCACCGGGACCCCGGTGACCGTGCCGGTGGCCGGTGAGCTGACCGTCACCGGCCGCACCCGATCGGTGCAGGTGGACCTGTCGGCCGTCCGCACACCGGAGGGCGTGGACGTCTCCGGCTCGATCCCGGTCGCCTTCGCCGACTTCGGCATCGAGCCGCCGAACCTGGGCTTCGTCAGCGTCGAGGACCGGGGCTCGATCGAGTTCCTGCTGCACCTCACGCGCTGAGAGCTCCGAGCTCGTCCGGAGGCTGGACGCGAGCCGCGAGGGGTGAGGAGGGCGAGCTCCGGTGAGTAATCTCGCGGCGTGGCACTGGCGCTCTACCGGAAGTACCGCCCGGCGACCTTCGCCGAGGTGGTCGGGCAGGAGCACGTCACCGCGCCCCTCGTGAACGCCGTCGACGGCGACCGGATCAACCACGCCTACCTCTTCAGCGGGCCGCGTGGCTGCGGCAAGACGTCGTCGGCGCGGATCCTGGCCCGGTCGCTGAACTGCGAGCAGGGGCCCACGTCCACGCCGTGCGGGGTCTGCGCCTCCTGCGTGGCGCTCGCGCCCGACGGGCCCGGCTCGCTCGACGTGATCGAGATCGACGCGGCCAGCCACGGCGGCGTCGACGACGCCCGCGACCTGCGCGAGCGCGCCTTCTTCGCCCCGGTCAGCAGCCGCTACAAGGTCTACATCGTCGACGAGGCGCACATGGTGACCACGCAGGGCTTCAACGCCCTGCTCAAGGTGGTGGAGGAGCCGCCGGAGTTCCTGGTCTTCGTCTTCGCCACGACGGAGCCGGAGAAGGTGCTGCCCACCATCCGGTCGCGCACGCACCACTACCCGTTCCGGCTGGTGCCGCCCACGACGCTGCGCACGCTCCTGGAGAAGACGTGCGCGGCCGAGGGCGTGCAGGTGGAGGCCACCGTCTTCCCGCTGGTCGTGCGGGCCGGTGGGGGATCGGTCCGCGACTCGCTGTCGATCCTCGACCAGCTGCTGGCCGGCGCCGGGCCGGAGGGCGTCACCTACAAGAGCGCGGTCGGGCTGCTCGGCGTCACCGACGACGCCCTGCTCGACGAGACCATCGACGCGCTGGCCGCCTCCGACGCCCCGGGTGTCTTCCGGGCGGTGGACCGGGTGGTCGAGGCCGGGCACGATCCCCGGCGCTTCGCCACCGACCTGCTCGACCGGCTGCGCGACCTGATCGTGCTCGACGCCGTGCCCGAGGCCGGCGGGAACGGCCTGCTCGACTGCCCGCCCGACCGGCTGGACCTGATGAACTCCCAGGCCCAGGCACTCGGGTCGGCCACGCTGTCGCGGATGGCCGACACGGTCCACGACGGCCTCACCGAGATGCGCGGGACGACCGCGCCGCGGCTGCTCCTCGAGCTCGTGTGCGCCCGCATGCTCCTGCCCGCCACCGACGGCTCGTCCGCGGCCACCCTCCAGCGGCTGGAGCGGCTCGAGCGGCGCATGTCGATCGCCGGCGAGCACGCCGGCCGTCCGACCGCGGAGACCTCGCGCACGGAGGCTCCCGCCCGCGAGACGCCGGTGCGCGCCATGCCGGTGCCGGCCACGCCGGTGCACGAGACACCGGTGCGCGACACGCCCGTCCACGAGGCCCCGGCCCGGGACACCCCGCCTCCCGCCGTACCGGCCAACGGGCCCGCCGCTCCGC
>DASPIH010000051.1:0-2548 GCA_035629195.1 Blastococcus sp.
ACGTGCTGCTCCAGGTGCTCGACGACGGCCGGCTGACCGACGGCCAGGGGCGGACGGTGGACTTCCGCAACACCATCCTGATCCTGACGTCGAACCTCGGTTCCACGATCATCGCCGACCAGTCGGTCCCCGAGGAGCGACGGCGCCACGCGGTGATGGACGTCGTCCGGACGCACTTCAAGCCGGAGTTCCTCAACCGGCTGGACGACGTCGTGGTGTTCCGGGCGCTGGGCAGCGAGGAGCTGACCGGCATCGTCGACATCCAGGTCGGCGTCCTGGCCCGCCGCCTGGCCGCGCGGCGGCTGACGCTCACGGTCACCGACGCCGCGCGCGACTGGCTGGCGCTCAACGGGTTCGACCCGGTGTACGGCGCCCGGCCGCTGCGCCGGCTGGTGCAGTCGGCCATCGGCGACCAGCTGGCCCGCGCGCTGCTCGCCGGAGAGATCCGGGACGGCGACGAGGTCGTCGTCGACTGGGCCGCCGGTGAGGCCACCGGGCTGCGCGTCGCCCGCCGCTGAGCAGCAGCCCCTCGCCCTCGCAGGTCCGCGGGAACGCGGCGAGGGGTCGGCCAGGTCGCCCGCCGGACTCCTCCGGGTCCGGCGGGCGACCGCCGCGCATCGGCTGGTCCCGCGTGGCCTGCTGGTGGGCCCACCTCCCGTCGGCCATGATCGCGGCAACGGGGAAGCGACGAGCGGAGGCGGGATGACGGCGGGTCAGGGCGACCATCGGGGCGACGAGCAGGGGCAGCCGCCCGGCGGTCAGCCTGCCTGGCCTCCGGCTCCGCAGCAGCATCCCGGTCAGCCGCCCCGCGGCTGGGCGCCGCCTGGTCAGCAGCCGCCTCCGGCCCAGAACCCCTACGGCCAGAACCCCACCGGTCAGAACCCGTACGCCTTTCCGAGCGCGCCGTCCGGTTCCGGGTGGGGGCCCGACGCGCCGCAGCCGATGGAACGCCCGGTCACCGTGCGGGCCGGCGTGGGTTCGTTCCTGGCCGCTCTGGTGCTCAGCGTGGTCGCCAGCATCGCCACGATCCTGAACTGGGACGAGATGCTGGACTGGTCGCTGGGCGAAGAGGGTCTCACTGCCGGTGATCCGGCTCTCGAGGGCATGGACGTGGAGGAGGTCGCCGAACTGGCGTTGCAGGCCGGCATCGCCGTCGGCGTTCTCCTGATCGCCCTGCAGCTGCTGTTCGTCTGGTTCGCCTGGCGGGGCCGCAACTGGGCCCGCATCGTGCTCTGGGTGCTCGGCGGGCTGACGCTGCTCTTCGCGCCGTTCAGCGCCGCCTCCAGCGGACCGCTGCCGTTCGTGACCGCGCTGGGCTGGTTCCAGGTACTGCTGACCCTCGCCGGTGTGGTGCTGCTCGCGCTCAAGCCGTCGAACGACTGGTACCGCTTCCGGAAGTGGCAGTACGCCACCGGCCAGGGCTGACCGCGCGCCGAGGCCGCGCGCTCAGCCGGCCGCCGTCGCCAGCCACTCCCGCGTCGTCCGGGCGAACAGGCTGGTGGCCGCGGCGACCGACAGCACCAGCAGCAGCAGCGACACGACGGTGATGCCGCCGGCCGACACCACCGCGGAGAGCACCAGCACGGCGAGGAGCACGGCAGCTACCAGCCCCGTCCAGCGCGCCCACGACCGCCGGTTCGCCAGGGCGGCGGCCGATACCCCGAAGACCACCCCCATGAGCAGGGGCGCCATCGTGTTGATCAGCAGGAACCGCTCGGCCTCCGGCCGCGTCAGGCCGGCGTCGGTGAGCGCCACCATCAGCCCGTCGCGGCCCAGCCAGGTGATCGTCACGTAGACCAGCAGCAGGACGGCGAGCGTCGACAGCAGGGCGAGGGCGACCCGTACCGACGAGGGCTTCGGGGCGGGGGATCCCGGATCTCCGGGACGGGGGGCGGGGGAGGCCGGCACGAGCCCAGCCTGGCAGATCGGCTGATGCGGGCAGCCCCGCCCCGTCGATCGGGAAGTTCGTCGCGCCACATGAATCCGGATCGATCGCGCGTGCCGAATGCCAGTCGTGACCATGACCGAGCAGGGCCCGCGGCCGGCTCCCGCCGCAGGCGGCACGTCCGCCGGGCGCGGCGTCCGCGGGCTGCTGGCCGCGTTGGCCGGGCTGCTCGCTGCCATGCTCGCCCTGGGCGTGGCCGAGCTCGTCGCGGCCGCCGTGGGGCCGGCGTCCTCGCCGGTCGTGGCGGTCGGCGACGCCGCGATCACGCTCACCCCCGAGCCGGTCAAGACCTTCGCCATCCGGACCTTCGGCGAGAACGACAAGATCGCACTCGTCGTCGGCACGCTGGTCGTCATCGCCCTCTACGCCCTGCTGCTCGGGCTGGTCGCCCTGAGCAACCGGCTCCTCGGCGTCGCCGGGATCGCGCTGTTCGGGCTGGTCGGCATCGTCGCCGCCGTCACCCGGCCGGCCGGTGGCCTCATCTCCGGCCTGCCCGCCCTCCTCGGCGCTGCCGCCGGCGCGCTGGCGCTGCTGGCGCTGCTGGCGCCGTTGCAGCGCCCCGTCGCCGCGGCCGCGCCGGTCGCCCTGCCGGGGACGACGGGG
>DASPIH010000052.1:0-16349 GCA_035629195.1 Blastococcus sp.
CGTCGGGCCGGCACCGGCGCCGGCCGCCCCGCCCGTCGTGCCGGCGGCCCGGGAGGCGGTCGCTCCGCCCGGAGTGGCGGGAATCGTTCCCCAGCCCCCGCCGGCCGGCGTGGTCGATGCCCTGCCGGGCGACGGGACCGCGCTGGCCCTCACCATCGACGACGGCACGAGCACCGAGGTGGTGGGGGCGTTCGCGCAGCTCGCCCACGACAGCGGCGTGCGCATGACGTTCTTCCCCAACGGCCGGTACCGCTCCTGGGAGGACAACGCGGCCCTGCTCCGCCCCCTCGTCGAGTCCGGGCAGGTGGCGGTGGGCAACCACACCTGGTCGCACCCCGACCTCACCACGCTGGGCGACCGGGAGGTGGCCGACGAGATCCGCCGCAACCAGGACTTCCTGCGCCGGACCCTCGGCGTCCGCGACACCCCGTTCCTCCGCCCGCCCTTCGGCGCGCACACCCCGCGCACCGACCGGATCGCCGCCGACCTCGGCCATCCGACCATCGCGATGTGGAACGGCACCCTGGAGGACTTCCGGGTGCTGACCCCCGAGCAGCTGCTCGCCGCGGCCCGACGCTGGTTCACCCCGCAGACCATCGTCGTCGGCCACGCCAACCACCCCGCGGTGACCACCGTCTACGGACAGCTGCTCGAGCTGATCGCCGAGCGCGGCCTGCAGACGGTCACCCTCGCCGACGTCTGGGCCACGGACGGCCAACGGCTGCGCGGCGCCACCGCCACCGCGCGGCTCGTCGTCCCCTGACCGCGCCTGCTGCCCGACCTGCGCCCGCGCCCAACCTCCGCAAGGCTGTCGGAAGACGACACGCACGACGACGGAGGAGCTGCATGGACGCGCCGCTGAAGGGCCGGGTCGCACTGGTGACGGGCGGTGCCAGCGGACTGGGCCGCGCCACGGCGCTCGCGCTCGCGGACGCCGGCGCGCACGTGGCGATCGGCGACATCGACGCCGCGGGCAGCGAGCAGACCCTGTCCCAGGTGACGTCGGCCGGCGGTTCCGGTGACGTCCTGGCGCTGGACGTCACCGACGACACGAGCCGGCGCGACGTCGTGGCGCAGCTGTTCGACCAGCACGGGGACTCCTTCGACGTCCTGGTGAACGTGGCCGGCATCGACCGGCCCGGCTACATCACCGACATCGACCTCGCCGACTACCAGCGGGTCATGGCGGTCAACTGCGAGGGCCCGATCTTCCTCACCAGCGAGTTCCTGAAGCGGGTGCAGGACCTCCCCGAGGGGCGCACCGCCGACGTCGTGCACGTCGTCTCGCTGTCGGCCATCACCTCCGGCAGCGGAGCGATCGCCTACAACGGCTCCAAGGCCGGCTTCCTCAACGCCACCCGGTGCATCCAGCGCGAGCTGCGGGAGAAGGCGGTCCGCCTCGACGACGGCAGCGAGCGGCCGTTCCCGTGCCGGGTGCAGAGCATCATCCCCGCGGCCATGGACACCCCGATGATGGAGCAGTGGGGCATCCCGGGGCACCTGATGATGCCGCCGTCGGCGGTGGCCGAGGCGATCCGGACGCTGCTGCTGCTGCACCCCACGGCCTTCGTGCCGGAGATGCAGATCGTGCCCCGGCTCGAGCCCAACTTCCCCCGCTGACCGACCGTGAGGAGCTGCCGCGTGAGCGCTGCCGACGATCCCACGCCCGACACGGCGATGGCCTCGGGCTCCGATGCCGGGGAACCCGGCGAGCACCTCGGTCCCGGTGACCTGGCGCCCGACGAGGAACGGCTGCTGGCCGCACTCGAGCGGGACGTGGCCACCCCGCGGCCGGCCGCTACGGATGCGGAGGTGCGGGCCGCGGAGGACGACGGGCCGCTTCCCGCCGCCGGGGGAGCGCCCGACGACGGGCTGTCCCCCCGGTTCACCGCCCCCGGGGACTGACTCCCCGGCGGTACGGACGAGCCGGGTCGCACGGCAGGGAAACCTCGGTCAGTGCGGCCACCGGGAGACGACACCGGTGAGCAGCGCGGCGGCGTCCTCCAGCTCGGCCAGCTCCGCGTACTCGTCGACGGCGTGCATGACCGCCGGGGTACCCGGCCCCCAGACGACGATCGGGGCGCCACCGACCACCTGACCGAGCACCGACGCGTCCGTGAAGTACGTGGCCGGGGTCGGGAGCACCGGCGCGGGCAGGGCGGCCACCCACGGGTCGTCGGCCGGGGTGCCCACCGGGGGGAGGTCGACGCGGATCTCGACGTCGGCGATCTCGGGCTGGCCGCGCCACCACGCCAGGAGCGCGGCACCGTCGGTGACGGTCCGCATGTCGATGACCGCCTCCGCCCGGTCGGGGACCACGTTGGGCACCGTTCCGCCCGAGATCGTTCCGCAGTTCCACGTCTCGGGCCCCAGGAAGGAGTCGCTGCCCAGGGGGAGCGCGCCGCGGGCGCGGGAGAGGACCGAGACGAGGTCGAGGACGGCGTTGTGCCCGCGCTCCGGCGTGCTGCCGTGCGCCGCTCGCCCGGCGGTCCGCACGGCCAGCCACAGCGCGCCCTTGTGGCCGAGCACGACCTGGTTCCCGGTGGCCTCGGGGACGACGACCGCGCCCACCGACTGCTCGGCCACGGCCGCCGCCGCGGCGGCGGCCCCCTTCGAGCCGATCTCCTCGTCGCTGGTCAGCAGCAGGGCGACGGGGACCTGCGGGTCCGCCGCGGCCACGGCGACCGCAGCGGCGACGAGGCCCGCCTTCATGTCGCTGGCACCGCGGCCCCAGATCCGGCCGTCCTCGAGGTCGGCACCGAAGGGGTCGCGCTGCCAGAGCGCGGGTTCGGGAACCGGGACCGTGTCCACGTGGCAGGCCAGCAGGAGCTGCGGACGACCGGGGTCGGTGGGCGTCCGGAGCAGGGTCCACGGCTGGTCCGGGTCGTGGCCGACCCGGATGTCGAGATGCGGGGCTCGCTCGCGCAGCACCTCGGTGACCAGTCCCATGGTGTTCCGCTGGGCGGCGGCGTCCCCCGAGACCGTCGGTCGGCGGACGAGCTCGCGCACCACGGCCGACGCGTCCAGCTCCCCGGTTCCAGCGCTCATCGTCCGATCCTCTCCGGGGTGGCTGCCCGGGTCCAGACCCGTCGATCCTGGGCCGACCAGCGGGCATCCGCCTGGCCGGGTCAGCGCTCCCGGGGGCGCAGGCGGACGGCGACGAGCGCGACGTCGTCCTCGGCGCCGTCGGGCAGGAGCTCGGCCAGCAACCGGTCGCACATGTCGGACACCGGGAGGTGCCGCAGGTCGGCCAGGGCCTGCCCGAGCAGGTCGACCCCGTCGTCGAAGAGCTGGTCCCGGCGCTCCACGAGCCCGTCGGTGTAGAGCAGCAGCGTGGACCCGCGCTCGATCACGGCCACCTGCTCGCTGCGCGGGCGGGTCGGGTCGACGCCGAGCATCAGGCCCCGCCGATCGGGGACGAGCAGCTGCTGGGTGCCGTCCGGCGCGGCGAGGAGCGGCGGGAGGTGCCCGGCGGTGGCCCACCGCAGCCGGGTACCGCCCGGCTCCCCGCCGGCCCCGTCCAGGCGGCCCACGAGGACGGTGGCCATCGCCCCGAGGCCGAGCCCCTCGATGGCGCTGTCCAGCCGGGTGAGGACGGCGGCCGGACCGGCTGCGCTGTCGTAGGCGATGCCGCGGAGCAGGCCCCGGAGCTGGGCCATCGTCGCCGCTGCCTCGGTGTCGTGGCCCGCGACGTCGCCGATGACGAGCACCGTCGAGCCGTCGGGCTGGGAGAAGACGTCGTACCAGTCACCGCCCACCTGGGCCTCGCGGGCGGCGGGCACGTAGCGCACGGCCACGTCCAGCGACGCGGGCTCCGGCGGGTCGGACAGCAGGCTGCGCTGCAGGGTCTCGGCGGCCCGGACGATGCTGCGCGACCGGGCGTAGAGGGCTTCCAGCAGGTGCACCCTCAGCTGGCCGGCGCCGTCGATCTCCGCCGTCGTCCACGGCTCCGACCGCCCCCGCACCGTCTCCCGCCAGCGGTCGAAGGACTTGCGCGGGCTGAGCCGGATCCCGTCGCCCTCCTGTGCGGCGATCGCCTTGTTGTGCGGGTCGCCGCCCCAGTCGATGGAGTGCACCGCCTCGCCCCGGAACCAGAGGACGAACTGGTTCTCCGGGAGGGGCAGCACGAGTGCCCCGCACGCGAGCTCGACCGGCTTCCGCGGGCCGAGGTCCTCCCACGGCAGGGCGTCGGTGGCGACGACGTCCTGGCCGCGGCCGGCGGCCCAGGCGGCGATCTCCTCCGCCAGCCCGGGTGGCAGCTCCGCGCCGGCGGTGCCGCAGTGCCCCTGGAGGTGCACCACGACGCCGTCGGCGTCCAGCAGGTCCAGGAGGTTCGGCGACCCGAGCAGGGTCTCGGTCAGCGGCCGGTCCTCGTCGAGCGTGGCGGCGGTGAGCCCGGCGAGGGTGGACCGCGACTGCAGCGCGCGCTCGTGCGCGTCCTGCTCGGCGCGGTCGATCAGCCGCACGGACAGGGTGGAGCCCAGGAACTCCGCGGCCGCGCGGGTGGCGTAGGGCGGGGCGTGCGGCCCGCTGTAGTGGTGGCAGGCGATGAGACCCCAGAGCGTGTCGCCGCGCAGGAGCGAGATCGACATCGACGCGCCCACGCCCATGTTCTTGAGGTACTCGATGTGGATGGGGGAGACGCTGCGCAGCGCGGAGTACGTGAGGTCCAGCGGGCGGCCGCTCACCGGGTGCTCCGCCGGACGCAGGGGCACCGGCGTGTAGTCCACGTCGGAGATCAGCCGGATCCAGTTCTTCTCGTAGAGACTCCGCGCCTGGGCGGGGATGTCGGAGGCGGGGTAGTGCAGGCCGAGGAAGCTGTTCAGGTGCTCCGCCTTGGCCTCCGCGACGACCTCGCCGTTGTAGTCGGCGTCGTAGCGGTAGACCATCACGCGGTCGAACCCGGTGAGCGTGCGCACCGCCCGGGCGGTGATGTCGTACAGCTCCTGCAGGCTCGTCGCGCGGTTGAGCTCGCCGGTCGTCCCGCGCACCGCCTGGTAGGTGTTGGGAAAGGAGAACGGCCGCGGGCCGTGGGCCGGCTCGAGCTCGACCACCAGGCTGGACATCGGCGGCATCGTGCTGGGATCGACGACCGGCTCCCCGTGCTCGGCCGGCACCGGCCGGCCGGGGTGGATGGCCGCCCGGTGCAGCAGGGCGTCGACGGGCACG
The DNA here is from genome assembly GCA_035629195.1 of Blastococcus sp. GTDB lineage: Bacteria > Actinomycetota > Actinomycetes > Mycobacteriales > Geodermatophilaceae > Blastococcus. The sequence goes on from DASPIH010000052.1 coordinate 5,170, forward strand.
GGCACGCCGTCGACCCGCAGGGTGATCTCGACGGGATTGCGCTCGCGCAGGTCGCCGAAGGCGCTGGCCGAGCGGACCACGTCGGCGGCGGCGGGGCCGAGGACCTCGGCCAGGGGGCGCCCCACGGCCTGCTCCCAGGGGACGCCGGTGAGCACGGCGAGGTTCTCCGAGACCTGCTGGACGATCCAGTCGGGGTCGCTGACCGCTATCAGCACGCCGCGCGGCTGGATGCTGCCCGGGATGTGGATCGGCTCGCGCTCGCAGTTGTCGAGGTCGACCGGTGCTCCGGGGGGCAGGAACGCGTCGTCGCGGTCGACGGCGGTCACGCCAGGACCTCTCGGGCCCGGGCGGCCGGCCGGCACCACTCGCCGAGCCCGCGGAAGGTGTCGCGGGCCGATCCGACGATGCGGTCGACGTCGCCGCCGGCCGCCACGTGGGCGCGGATGGCCCGGCGGAGGGCGGCCCACATGGAACCGGTCTCCGGTCCGTAGGGGGAGAAGGCGCCGATCCGCACGCCGGTGAGCCCGGGCAGGGCTGCCAGGTGCCGGTCGATGAGCGTGCCCCCGAGGGTCGAGCCCTCCAGGACGTACAGCCGGCCCAGTGCCTCGGCGGTGCCGGCGACCGGGGCGAGGAGGGGGGCGTCGCCGGGCGGCCGGGTGCCCAGCGCGGCCAGGTCCGTGGCGAACAGGCCGGCCCTGCGGCGGCGCGACCAGTCCAGCGATCGCGCGTCCTCCGGCCGGCGCGCGGCCCACTCGTCGAGCCCGTCCTCGGCAGCGCGCCAGAAGCCGTGCATCAGCGCGAGCACGTGCGCGAGCCGGTCGGGGTCGAGGTGGGGGTCCAGCAGGTCCAGGGTGTCCTCGACGGCCCGGTGCTCCCGGGCGGTGCCGGTCCGCAACCGGCGCATGACGTCGTCCGCACCACGGGCCTCACCACGGGCCTCACCGCTGCGGTCGTCCCCGTACGCAGCCATCTCTCCCGCAGGCATCGTCCCGAGCGTAGGTGACCGCCGCTCATCAGGAGCGACGCGGGAGGAACGCCCGGCTTCGCCAACCCGCGTGCGCACGGGGCCGGGCCGGACGCGGGCACCGGGGTGCCGGTATCCGGCCCTGGCCCGGACGCGGCGCGATGCCTAGCGTTCGGGGTGTCCGCGTCGTCGCCGGCTCCGGGAGGTCCGTGGTGCTCTCCAAGGCCCTGCTCGCCGCGTCCCGCCGGCCCGCGCTGCGCACGGCGGTCCTCCGCACTCCGGCGACGCGCCGGGTGGTCGGCCGGTTCGTGCCGGGGGAGACCCTCGACGACGCGATGGGCGCGGTCCGCGCGCTCGCCGCCGACGGGATCGCGGTCACCCTCGACCACCTCGGCGAGGACGTCGCCGACCGCGCGCAGGCGGTGCGCACCCGCGACGCGTACCTCGCGCTGCTGGACCGCCTGGCCGGGCTCGGCCTGGGCCCGGCAGCGGAGGTCTCGGTCAAGCTGTCGGCCTTCGGTCAGGCGCTGCCCGACGGCGGGCACGACGTCGCCCTGGGGCTGGTCCGCCCGGTGGCCGAGGCGGCGACGGCGGCGGGCACCACCGTCACCGTCGACATGGAGGACCACCGCACCGTCGACTCGACGCTGGCGGCCGTCGCCGAGCTGCGCACGGAGCACCCCGGCACCGGAGCGGTGCTGCAGGCGATGCTGCACCGCACCGAGGAGGACGCGGAGGCGCTGGCCGTCGCCGGATCGAGGGTGCGGCTGGTCAAGGGCGCCTACGACGAGCCGGCCACGGTCGCCCACCGGCGCAGGAAGGACGTCGCCGCCGCCTACGCCCGCTGCCTCGAGCTGCTCATGGCCGGCCCCGGGTACCCGATGGTCGGCTCGCACGACCCGGCGATGATCGCGCGGGCCCACGAGTTGGCCGCCCAGCACTCGCGGGCCGCCGACTCCTGGGAGGTGCAGATGCTCTACGGCATCCGGCCGGAGGAGCAGCGGCGGCTGGCCGCCGCCGGCACGGCCGTCCGGGCCTACGTGCCCTACGGCGCCGACTGGTACGGCTACTTCATGCGCCGGCTGGCCGAGCGTCCCGCCAACGTCGCCTTCTTCCTGCGCTCGCTCGCCACCCGCAGCTGAATCGAGGTCCCATGGACGCCGTCACGCGTGTTCCGCCGCCCCGCAACGAGCCGGTGCTCTCCTACGCGCCGGGCACTCCGGAGCGGGCCGCGCTGCAGCAGCGCCTCGCCGAGCTGGCCGCCGAGCCGCTGGAGCTGACCAGCACGATCGGCGGCCGGCAGCGCATGGCCGGCGGCGAGCGCTTCGACGTCGTCCAGCCGCACCGGCACGCGGCCGTGCTCGGCACGGCGGCGAACGCCACGCACGCCGACGCCCGGGACGCCGTCCGGTGCGCCAAGGAGGCCGCACCCGGCTGGCGGGAGCTCTCCTTCGACGACCGCGCGGCGGTGTTCCTGCGCGCCGCGGACCTGCTCGCCGGCCCCTGGCGGCAGACGCTGAACGCGGCGACGATGCTCGGCCAGAGCAAGACGGTGCAGCAGGCGGAGATCGACAGCGCCTGCGAGCTCATCGACTTCTGGCGGTACAACGTCCACTTCGCCCGGCAGGTCCTCGCCGAGCAGCCGGTCTCCTCGCCGGGGGTCTGGAACCGCACCGACCACCGGCCGCTCGAGGGCTTCGTCTACGCGGTGACGCCCTTCAACTTCACCGCCATCGCCGGCAACCTGCCCACCGCGCCCGCGCTCATGGGCAACACGGTGGTGTGGAAGCCCGCGCCGACCCAGCAGTTCGCCGCGCACTTCCTGATGCGGCTGCTGGAGGAGGCGGGGCTGCCGCCGGGCGTGGTCAACCTGGTTCCCGGCGACGGGATCGCCGTCTCCGACGTCGCCCTGGCCGACCGCGACCTCGCCGGCATCCACTTCACCGGGTCCACCGCCGTCTTCCAGCACCTGTGGCGCACCGTCGGGGAGAACATCGCCTCCTACCGCGGCTATCCGCGGATCGTCGGCGAGACCGGCGGCAAGGACTTCGTCGTCGCCCACGCCTCCGCCGACGTCGACGTGCTGCGCACCGCACTCGTCCGTGGCGCCTTCGAGTACCAGGGCCAGAAGTGCTCGGCCGCCTCCCGCGCCTACGTGCCGCGGTCGGTGTGGAACCGGCTGCGCGACGACCTGGTGGCCACGACCGAGGCGCTGCCCATGGGCGACGTCACGGACTTCTCGAACTTCCTGGGCGCGGTCATCGACCGGAGATCGTTCTCGAAGCTGTCGGGCGTCCTGGACCGCGCCGAGGACGACGCCGCGCTGACCGTCGTCGCCGGCGGAACGGCCGACGACAGCGAGGGCTTCTTCGTCCGGCCGACGATCATCGAGGGGACCGACCCCGGCCACGAGGTCTTCTCCACCGAGTACTTCGGGCCGGTGCTGGCCGTGCACGTGTACGACGACGCCGACTACGACGCCGTGCTGACCCAGATGGAGTCGGTCGCGCCCTACGCCCTCACCGGATCGATCATCGCCCAGGACCGGGCGGCGATCGCGCACGCCCAGCGGTTCCTGCGCTTCGCGGCGGGCAACTTCTACGTCAACGACAAACCGACCGGCGCCGTGGTCGGCCAGCAGCCCTTCGGCGGGGGGCGGGCGTCGGGCACCAACGACAAGGCGGGAGCGGCGCAGAACCTGCTGCGCTGGACCAGCACCCGGTCGATCAAGGAGACGTTCGCGCCGCCGACCGACCACCGCTACCCGCACATGTAGAAGGGACCTCCTTCCCCCGCCACCGCGGTTCCCTGGTGGGTGGCCGCTCGGGGCTTCCATCCGCCGCTCCCTTAACGTCAGGGGGTGAGCGGGGACGTGGCCGGGGAGCGGGCCTCGCTGTGGCGGTCGCGGGGAGTGCTGGCGCTGGTCGGCGTCACCGTGCTGGGGTTCGCGAGCTTCGCCCTGACGCTGGCGTCCCTGCCGACCTACGCGGTGGCCGGCGGCGCCTCGCCGAGCACGGCCGGGGTCGTGACCGCGGTCCTCCTGCTCGTCACCATCGCCGGCCAGTCGGTGGTCCCCGCGCTGACCGCGCGCTTCGGCACCGGCCCGGTGCTGGCCGCCGGCCTGCTCGCGCTGGGGCTGCCGGCGCCCCTCTACGCGCTGGACGACGGCCTGGTGTGGATCTGCGCGCTGTCGGGGGTGCGCGGAGCCGGCTTCGCCGTCCTCACCGTGCTGGGAGCGACGCTGTCGGCGCGGGTGGCGCCTCCCGGGCGGCGCGGGGAGTCCATCGGCGTCTACGGGCTGGCCATCGCCGTTCCCAACATGCTCGCGGTTCCGGCCGGTGTCGCGCTGGTGCTGGCCGGACAGGTCCAGGTGCTGTCGTGGCTGGCGGCCTCGCCGATCCTCGGGCTGCTGCTCCTCCCCGCCCTGATGCGCTCGGTCGGAGGCGAGGAGGTGCGCGGGCCGGCCGGCAGCGCCCGTGCCGCCGCGCGCGCCGCGGTCGCTCCGGCGGTGGTGCTGTTCGTGGTCACCGCCGCGGGCGGCGGCCTCGTCACCTTCCTGCCGATCGAGCGGCCCGACGGCCGGGTGGCGACGGCGGCGCTGCTGCTGTGGGGGCTCACCGCGGGCGTGGTCCGCTGGCTGGTCGGTGTGCTCGCCGACCGGATCGGCCCCAGCGCGCCGCTGCTGCCGGGATCCCTGCTCGTCTCGGCGATCGGGCTGGCCCTCACCGGTGCGGGGCTGTGGACCGGCCCGGTGTGGGTGCTCGTCGGCTCGGCGGTCTTCGGGGCGGGCTACGGCGCGGTGCAGAACCTCACGCTGCTGCGGGCCTTCGCCCGCGCGGGGGACGGCCGCACCACGGCGGCCAGCGCCGTGTGGAACGGCGCATTCGACGCGGGCACGGCGGTCGGGGCACTGCTGCTGGGCCCGCTGTCGGGCGCGGTGGGCCTGGCCGGCACCTTCCTGGTGGTCGCCGGAGGACTGGCTGCCGCGCTGCCCCTGGCCTCCGTGGCCAACCGCCCGGCCCGGGCGCGCGCCTGACCCGGCGGAGCCGTGCGCTCGGCGGTCAGCTCAGGCGTGCCGCGGCGGCGTGCAGCGACCGGATGAGCAGGATCTCCTCGCCCGCGCGGCGCAGCCAGACCCGCAGTCCCTCGAGATCTCCGCGGGAGGAGTCCCGCAGCTGCCCCAGTCTCAGCTGGCGGCTGCTGGCCTGGGTCCGTTGGGCGGTGGGCAGTGCCCGGCCCTCGGCGCGGGCGATCGCGGTGAGACCGGCGCCCACGAACACGAGCTGGCGGACGTCGGTCAGCCCGTCCAGCAGCCGGTCGACGGCGGCGTCGTCGGCCGCGGTCAGGAAGGCGAGCAGTTCGTCGGCGCGCTGGCGGCCCTCGGCCGCGGGGTCCTGCGTGGTCACCGCACCACTGTGCCCCGGCCGCCGGGGCCGGGGCACAGCGGGGGAGGGCATCAGGCGTCGCGGCGCCGGAACACCAGGAAGCCGATCAGCAGGACGGCCGCGATCTCCGCGCAGAAGGCCGCGAACCCCACCCACGGGTCGAGCAGTTCCGGGTTGAACGACACCGGGGTCACCACTCCGGATCCGGCGTTGCCGGGCAGCAGCTTCGCCGTCCACTCGCCCCAGGTGCCCGGCAGGAGGAAGGCCATGGTGCCGACGACGAACACCAGCGCCAGCACGATCGACAGCGCCGCCGCGGTGTGCCGGACGAGCAGGCCCACGGCGGCGGCGAGCAGCCCGAGGCCGGCCAGGTAGAGACCGCTGCCGAACATGGAGCGGAGCACGCCGTCGTCGGACAGCGCCAGGCCGATGCCCTCCCGCTCGAGGAAGAAGTTGCCGCCGAAGTACCCGGCGAAGGCGGTGACCGTTCCGGCGACGACGAGCGTGCCGCTGAGGACGACGGCCTTGGCGGCCAGCACCGCACCGCGGCGGGGGGTGGCCGCCAGGGTCGCGCGGATCATGCCGGTGCCGTACTCGGCGGTGACGGCGAGCGTCCCGAGCACGATCGCGGTGATCTGCGCGAACATCAGGCCCCAGGTGACGAACGAGGCGGGCGACTCGTCGGCCTCGCTGCTGGCCAGCCACGCCGCGCTGGTGGCGCAGACCAGCGTGGTCAGGCCGGCGCCGAGGACGAACATCGCGACGACCGACCAGGTGGTCGAGCGCACCGACCAGAACTTGATCCACTCGGAGTGCAGCGTGCGCCCGAAACCGGGGTGGGGGGCGGCCGGGACGTGCCGGTTCGGATCGAGGGCGACCGTGTCGGTCATCGGAGGGCTCCGATCGGGGTGTCGGCGGCCGGACTGTCGGCGGTCGGGGTGTCGGTGCGGGTGGCGTACTCGACGCTGGCCGCGGTGAGGGTCATGAACGCGTCCTCCAGGGAGGAGGACACCAGGGTGAGCTCGTGCAGCAGCAGGCCCTGCCGGCCGACCAGCTCCCCGACGGCGGCGGCGTCCCGGCCCTGGACGCGCAGCTCGTCGTCGACGGAGGCCACCTCGAGGCCCTCGCGGCGCAGCAGCTCGGCCACCGGGCCGCGCTGCGGGCTGCGCAGCCGCACGTAGGAGGCGGCGTGCTCGGCGATGAACTCCGGCATGGAGCAGTCGGCCAGGACGCGGCCGCGCCCGATGACCACGAGGTGGTCGGCGGTCAGGGCCATCTCGCTCATCAGGTGGCTGGACAGGAAGACGGTCCGCCCCTCGGCGGCGAGGGTGCGGGCCAGGGTCCGCACCCAGCGGATGCCCTCGGGGTCCAGCCCGTTGACCGGCTCGTCGAGGACGACGACGGGCGGGTCGCCGAGCAGCGCGACGGCGATGCCGAGCCGCTGCCCCATGCCCAGGGAGAAGCGCCCCACCCGCTGGCCGGCGACGTCCTCCAGGCCCACGAGCCCGAGCACCTCGTCGACCCGGCCGGCCGGGATCGCGTTGCTGGCGGCCAGCCAGCGCAGGTGGTCGCGGGCCGAGCGTCCCGGGTGCAGGGCCCGGGCCTCCAGCAGCGCGCCCACCTCCCGCAGCGGCGCTGGGGAGTCGGCGTACCGCCGGCCGTTCACGGTGACGCTGCCGGAGGTGGGCCGGTCCAGGCCCAGGATCATCCGCATCGTCGTCGACTTGCCGGCGCCGTTCGGCCCGAGGAAGCCGGTGACCCGGCCCGGGGCCACGGTGAACGAGACGTCGTCGACGGCGGTCCGCGTGCCGTATCTCTTGGTCAGACCCCGGGCCGTGATCACGTCGGACGTCCGGGAACAGGAGGAAAGGTCATGCGCCGAGCCTGTCGACGGGGTGGCCGCGGCGGTATGGGGAAGTGCCCTGATCAGCCCCTGAACCTGCCCTGACCGGTCAGGCGCTGCGGGCTGGGGGAGCGTCCGGGTGCAGCTCCCGGCGCAGGATGCGCGCGGCGGCCTGACCGGCCCGGTTGGCGCCGATCGTGCTGGCCGACGGGCCGTAGCCGACCAGGTGCAGCCTCGGCTCGCCGGCCACCTGGGTGCCCTCCATGCGGAAGCCGGAGCCGGGTCCGCGCAGCCGCAGCGGAGCCAGGTGACCGACCGCGGCCCGGAAGCCGGTGGCCCACAGGAGCACGTCGGCGGGCACGAAGCGCCCGTCGTCCCACGCGACGCCGTCGGGGGTGATCCGGTCGAACATCGGCAGCCGGTCGAGGACGCCCCGCTCGAGGCCTTCCCGCACGTAGGGCGTCGCCACGTCCAGGCCGGTGACGCTGACGACGCTGCCCGGACGGCGGCCCTCGCGCACGGCCTCCTCCACCTTGGCCACCGCGCGCCGGCCGAAGTCCTCGTCGAAGGGGCCCTCGTGGAAGACCGGCGGGCGGCGGGTCACCCAGGTCGTGGAGGTCACGCGGGAGATCTCGGCGAGCAGCTGGGTGGCCGAGGCGCCGCCACCCACCACGACCACGTGCCGGCCGCGGAACTCCTCGGCGGAGCGGTAGTCGACCGTGTGCAGCTGGCGGCCGCGGAAGGAGCCCTGACCCGGATAGCGGGGGACGAACGGCCGGGTCCAGGTGCCGGTCGCGTTCACGACCGCCCGCGCGGTCCACGCGCCCCGGTCGGTCTCCACGCGGAACCCGCCGCCCTCGGTGCGGCGGACGGCGGCGACGCGGACGGGCCGCACCACGGGCAGGTCGAAGCGCCGCTCGTACTCGGCGAAGTACGCGGGGACCGACTCGAGGGCGGGTGCCCGCTCGTCGTCGGGGCGGAAGGGCAGGCCCGGCAGGTCGTTCACCCGGTGGGTGGTGCCGAGCGTGAGCGAGGGCCAGCGGTGTCGCCACGCGCCGCCCGGCGCGATCTCGCCGTCGAGGACGACGAAGCCGGTGCCGCGCTCGAACCCCTGCCGCGCGAGCGCCCAGGCCGTCGCCAGGCCGGCCTGGCCGGCGCCGATCACCACGACGTCGACGTCGCGGGTACTGGCGGAGTCGGTCACACGCGGGTCAACCCGGGAGGCGCCGCCATGCTTCCCGGGAACCAGGCGCACGCGGTCGTGCACGCCTCCGCCCACCGCTGGGGCTGCCCGCCACAGCAGGGAAATGAGCCTCGCCCCTCTTCTTTATAGCAGCGATCAGCGCCTCTCATGAGCGCGAAAAAATCGGTCTAAGGTCGCGCACCTCGGATCGGAGCTGATGACGTGACCCCGTTGACGACCAGCGCTTTCAACCTTCCCGACCACCTCGCTCCAAAGAAGGACCCGGCCTTGATCGCCGCGGACGAGGAGCACTTCGCGGCCATCGCCGACAGCCTCCGGCGATCGATCGCCGAACTGTCCGACCGGCTCGACGCCGAGCGCCGGGCCCCCGGGGGCACCGGCCAGGAGGCGTTGGACCGCGACCTGGAGATCCACCGGCTGACCGCCCGCCTGCGCGCCCTGCGTCGCTTCGGCCTGGACCTGTGCCTCGGCCGCGTCGTCCGCGCGGACCACCCCGAGCCGGTGTACGTCGGACGGCTCGGTCTCACCGACAGCGCCGGGCGCCGGCTGCTGGTCGACTGGCGGTCGTCGGCGGCCGAGCCGTTCTTCGGTGCCACCCACGCCGACCCCATGGGCCTGGTGAGCCGCCGCCGGTACCGCTGGACCCGGGGCCGGATCACCGACTACTGGGACGAGGTGTTCACCGCCGACGGCCTGGAGGGGCACGCCGCGCTCGACGACCAGTCCGCGTTCATCGCGAGCCTGGGCGCCGACCGCTCGGACCGGATGCGGGACGTGCTCGGCACCATCCAGGCCGACCAGGACGCCATCGTCCGCGCGGGCTCCCGCGGCGCCCTCGTCGTCGACGGCGGCCCGGGAACGGGGAAGACCGTCGTCGCCCTGCACCGCACCGCCTACCTCCTCTACGCCGACCCGCGGCTGGGGGCCCGCACCGGTGGAGTTCTCTTCGTCGGCCCGCACGAGCCCTATCTGGCCTACGTCGCCGACGTCCTGCCGAGCCTGGGGGAGGAGGGCGTGCGGACGTGCACGCTGCGCGACCTCGTGCCCGAGGGCGCCTCGGCAGCGACCGAGACCGACCCGGACGTCGCCCGGCTGAAGTCGTCCGCGGACATGGTCGAGGCGATCGAGGCGGCCGTGCGGTTCTACGAGGAGCCACCTCGCAGGGGGATGACGGTCGAGACCCCCTGGGCCGACGTCCGGCTGAGCCCGGACGACTGGGCGGAGGCTTTCGGCGCACCGGATCCCGGGACCCCGCACAACGAGGCCCGCGACCGGATCCGGGACGAGGTGCTCGCCATCCTCGCGGACAAGCACGACGACGACGTCCCGGCGGACGAGCTGCGCCGGTGGCTGCTGCAGGACCGGGAGCTGCGCGCGGCTGTCGACCGCGCGTGGCCGGTCCTCGAGGCGGGGGACGTCGTCGGCGACCTGTGGTCGGTGCCCGCCTACCTGCGCAGGTGCGCTCCCTGGCTCGGTCCGGACGACGTCTCGAGGCTGCAGCGGGCCGACGCGTCCGCCTGGACGGTGTCGGACCTGCCGCTCCTGGACGCGGCACGACAGCGGCTCGGGGATCCGGAGGCCTCGCGGCGCAGGCGCCGGCACGACGCCGTGGTCGCGGCCGAGCGCGCGCGCATGGCCGACGTCATCGACCGGTTGATCGAGGCCGACGACTCCGAGCTGCTGCTCATGACGACCCTGCGCCATCAGGACCTCCGGGACGCCCTGGTCGATCAGGCCGCAGTGCCCACCGCCGAACCGGACCTGCTCGCCGGCCCCTTCGCGCACGTCGTCGTGGACGAGGCCCAGGAGCTGACCGACGCGGAGTGGCAGATGCTGCTGCTCCGCTGCCCGTCCCGCAGTTTCACCATCGTCGGCGACCGCGCCCAGGCCAGGCACGGGTTCCCCGAGTCGTGGCAGGAACGGCTGCGTCGGGTCGGGCTGGAGGAGGTCGCCCTGGCGTCCCTGAGCATCAACTACCGGACGCCGGCCGAGGTGATGGCCGAGGCCGAGCCGGTCATCCGGGCCGCGCTGCCGGACGCGAACGTGCCGACCTCCATCCGCAGCAGCGGCGTTCCCGTCGGCCGTGGTGCCGCGTCGGAGCTCGACGCCGTCCTCGACGCGTGGTCGGCCGGGCACGCCGAGGGAACCGCGTGCGTGATCGGTGCTCCCGGATTCCGGGCGCGCTCCCGCGTCCGGTCGCTGGCGCCGGAAATGGTGAAGGGGCTGGAGTTCGACCTGGTCGTCCTGGTCGACCCGGAGACCTTCGGAGGGGGGATCGAAGGAGCGGTCGACCGCTACGTCGCGATGACCCGGGCGACCCAGCGGCTGGTCGTCCTCACGAGTTCCTGACGCTCTCGCAAGCGATGGGAAGTGCGTCCTGACTCGAACCGGCCCACTCGGGCACACGTTGTTGATGTGGGCGATCTCACTAGGGGCTGTGCGCTTGCTGCCGCTGACCGGGGGCATGCCAGAAGCGGTTGGTCTTCGGGCCGGACCCATCCGATGCGGGCTGGGCCGGCATCAGCCCGACCACGCGAGCACCCGGACCGACTCCGGGCCGCGGGTGGCTGATCTCCAGCGACCCCGCTCGCCATCTGACTGCCTATCTGAGAGGCCGGCTCCTGCCATGGCGCAATCGAAGAAGACCACGTCCACCGAGACCGTTGCCGTTCCCGTCGACGTCACCGTCGAGGAGGGTGACCGCGGCGTGAAGGGCCCCACCGGCCCGGCCGGCCCCGCCGGGGAGCCCGGCGACAAGGGCCCCAAGGGCCCGGTCGGTCCTGT
>DASPIH010000053.1:0-4934 GCA_035629195.1 Blastococcus sp.
GCTGACCCGCATCTCGTCGACCACGAACTTCAACGGCACGAAGCTGCTCGACGGCTCGTACTCCGGTGTGTTCCAGGTCGGCGCGGACTCGGGCCAGTCGATCTCGGTCTCCATCGGCTCCGCCAGCAAGGGCATGGACGCCGCGGGCCTCGGGGTCGACGGCGTCGACGTCACCAAGGTCGGCAAGTACACCGCGGCCTCGGCCGCGGCTGCCGGCGCGGTCTCCACCACCAACGCCACGGGTACGGCGAACGCCGAGCTGCTCTTCACCAAGGCGGCCGGCGAGGGTGACTTCTCCGGTACCAGCGGTGCTGTGTCCGCCTTCGAGAACCTGACCGGGACGATCAGCTTCGGCGGCAAGACGTTCGACCTCTCTTCGGTCGACTACTCCGGCGAGACCACCGCCGCCGGCGCCCTCGATGCCCTGAACAAGGCGGCCACGAGCGCCCTGGGGCTGACGTACAGCACGACGCCGGCGAACAACCCGTTCACCAGTGCCGCCGCTGGCACTCTGACCTTCCAGGTCAGTGAGGCCGTCGCTGGCTACACCACGACCGGTGGTGGCGCCATCGGTGGGGCCGCTCAGACCGCTGCCCAGACGGCGGCTGCGACGCCGGTGTTCAAGGGCGGCTCCGGGGCGACCCAGGCCATCAAGGACATCGACGCCGCCCTCCAGACGGTGTCAAGCATCCGCGCCGACCTGGGTGCCAAGCAGAACCGGTTCGAGCACACGATCAACAACCTCAACGTCGCGGTGGAGAACACCACGACGTCGGAGTCGCGGATCCGTGACACGGACATGGCCCAGGAGATGACCAACTTCACCCGGACCCAGATCCTGACCCAGGCCGGCACGGCCATGCTGTCCCAGGCCAACCAGGCGTCGCAGGGCATCCTGCGGCTGCTGGGCTGATCTGAGCCAGCAGGACTGAGCACCACCCGGTGAGGGGGGAGGCCCCGGCCTCCCCCCTCACTGCTCATCACCACTCCCCCGCCGGCCCGGCCGGCGGACGACCCCCGGAGGACCCCCATGGCAGGCATGAGCATCAGCGGCCTGGTCTCCGGGCTGGACACCACCACGCTGATCTCCCAGCTCATGCAGCTGGAGCGCCAACCGCAGACCCAGCTGAAGACCAAGCTGACCGACACCAAGGCCGACGCCTCGGCCTACCGCACGGTGAACAGCGTCTTCACCACCCTGCAGTCGGCCGCCGAGAGCCTGACCAAGGCGACCACCTGGGCGCCGGTCAAGGCCACCAGCTCCGCCACCACCGTGTCCGCGAGCGCGACCGCCGGTGCCGCCACCGGCCAGGTCAGCTTCCGCGTCGACACCCTTGCCGCCAGCCACGTCCTGATCTCCGGCGCGACGTGGACGCCGTCGGCTTCGGCGATGGAGCTGACCGTCAGCGACAAGGACGCGGACACGCCCGCGAAGACCATCCCGATCGCCGCCAACGCGACGCTCGACCAGACCGTCACCGCCATCAACGCCGCCAATGCCGGCGTCACCGCCACGGCGGTCAGCACCGGTACCGGCTTCCGGCTCCAGCTGACCTCGGCGGGTTCCGGGGCCGACGGCGAGTTCACCGTCAGCGGCGGTCCCGCGTTCTCGCTGTTCACGCAGGCCGCGGACGCGAAGCTCACGGTCGGCGCCGGCGGCCCGTACAGCTACGAGGTCACCTCGACCAGCAACACCTTCACCGACCTCATGCCGGGCACCACCTTCACCGTCAGCAAGAAGGACGAGACGGCGACCGTGACCGTGGCCAGCGACCCGGCCGCGCTCACCTCCGCGATCCAGTCGCTGGTCACCGCCGCCAACGCCGCCATCACGAACATCAACACCTACTCCGACAACAGCGCCGGCAGCACCGCCGTGCTCCGCGGTGACAGCTCGCTGCGCGCGTTGGCGGGGCAGATCGCCGACGCGGTCGCCTACGCAGTCGGCGGGGACGGCTCGGCCGCCGTCGCCGGACTGCAGCTGACGCGCGACGGGAAGATCGCCTTCGACTCGGCCGCGTTCACCGCGCAGCTCAAGGCCGACCCCGTCAAGACCCAGCGGCTGCTCAACGGCTCCGGCACGGGGGACGCCGCCGTGCCAGGCGTCGCGCAGCGGCTGCTCGCCGTCGCCAAGTACGCGACCGACACCACGACCGGCTCCCTGGTGAACCTGGCCCAGGGCAAGGACGCCCAGGCGACCGAGCTGCAGAAGCGGATCGACGACTGGGACCTCCGCCTCGAGCTGCGCCAGCAGACGCTGACCCGGCAGTTCACCGCCATGGAGTCGGCCCTGGGCACGATGCAGAACCAGTCCGGCTGGCTGTCCTCCCAGCTCGGCTCGCTGCCGACCTGGTCGTAAGCCCCGACGAACGACCCGCACCGGCGCCGCTCCCCACGGCGCCGTCCCCGCACACCCCATCGAGGAGTCCTCCGCATGAGTGCCGCCGCCCTGCGTGCCCGTTACATGGGCGACACGGTCGCCACCGCCTCGCCGCAGCAGTTGCTGGTCATGCTGTACGACCGGCTCGCCCTCGACCTGGAGCGCGCGGAGACGGCTGTCCGGAGAACCGACCGGGACGAGGCGCGCGCTCAGCTCCACCACGCGCAGGACATCGTCTTCGAGCTCCGCAGCAGCCTGCGGGTCGACGTGTGGGAGGGTGGCCCGCGGCTGGCCGCCCTCTACAACTGGCTGATCACCGAGCTGGTCCAGGCCAACGTCAAGCTCGACGGCAACCGCATCGCCTCCTGCCGCCAGGTGGTCGAGCCGCTGCGGGACGCCTGGCGTCAGGCCGCCGCCTCGCTGGCCGGCGCGGTCTCGTGAGCGGCCTCCTGCCGGTGACCGGCTCGGTCACGGCAGGCCCCGACCACCACCGCGCCCCCGGGGGTGGTGCGACAGCGGGCGAGCACGACCGCCGGCGGTCGCGGGCGAACTGGCGGCGGGCGCTCGACGAGCTCGAGGACGACGTGCTGCACGCCGAGGCCACGCTCGCGCCGGGCCGAGCCGGCGAGATCGCCTCGTGGGGGCGCCGCGCCGAGGACTGGGTGCCGCCGGCGAACGTGGGCCCGCTGCCCGACGACCTGCGCGAGCGGGCCGCCGCACTGCTGCAGCGCCAGCTCGCCGTCGCCGAAGCCCTCGTCGAGCGGATCACGCAGTCCCAGCGCCAACGCGACGTCGCCGCCCGCATGTCCTACGCCCCCAGCCGGCCCGTCGCCGCCTTCGTCGACCGAGCCCTGTAGACCGATCTCCTCCGGACCAGCCGCGCGAGAACCGGCGTCCGAGCGCCCCCTGTCCCCCGTGGGACCGGGGGCGCTGTCGCGTCCGCCGGTCGGCCAGGAGTCCCCGGCGGCCGACACCACGAGTCACACGGGTGCGATTCGGCACCGGTGACCGCCCTGCGCCCCTGGCGCCCCCCGCGTACGGGACCGGGGGTCAACCCCGTACCGCGCGGTGCCGATGACGTCTCTGCACGGAGAGCAACACCCTCGCCACGGATCGGCGGCCCTGCACTCGCTCGCGAGTGCTCTTCCGCCTACCCGGAGGTCGAACGTGCCCTGCTCCACCCGTCGGCTCGCAGCCCGATGATCGGCGACGCCACCTCGACGGCGCTGCATGCGGCCCTCGCCGGGCTCGCGCAGCGGCAGCGTGTCACCGCCGACAACATCGCGAACGTCAACACCCCCGGCTTCCTGGCCGGGCGGACGGACTTCGAGACGTCGCTGCGCGGGGCCGTCGGCAGTGGCCGGCCCGCGACCGTGTCGGGCGGCACCACCGTCCGCTCGCTGGAGCCGACCAACACCAACGGCAACAACGTCAACCTCGACGCGGAGACGGTCATCGCGACCGAGACCGGCCTCCGCTACCAGCTGGCACTCAACGCGCTCGACGGCAAGTACAACTCGATGCGCACGGCCCTGAGGACGTCCTGACGATGAGCATGTTCCAGGCACTGAGCATCTCCCAGTCCGGCCTGATGACCCACCGCAAGTGGCTCGACGCCACCGCGGACAACATCTCCAACATCAACACGGTGCGGCGCAGCGACGAGGACGCCTTCCAGGCGCGGCTCGTGGTGGCCCAGGCCGTGGACTACGGGAGCGGCGAGGGTGGCGTGCGCGTCGCCCGCGCGGAGTTCGGTGACGCGGCCGGCCGCATGGTCTACGAGCCCGACCACCCGCTGGCCGACGCCGAGGGCTACGTCAAGTACCCCGACATCGACCTCGGTGACCAGATGGCCCAGATGATGATGGCGCAACGCGGCTACCAGGCGAACCTCGCCGTCGTCGAGCGGGCCACCAACGCCTACCAGGCGGCTCTCCAGCTCGGGAAGCGCTGATGACGATCCCGCTCGGCGGCATTCCGCCGGTCGGTGTCGGCGCAGTCTCCGGCGTCGCCCCCATCCGCGGCACGACGGCTCCCGTGACCGCGCCGATGCCGGACGAGACCGGGAAGACGCCCCCGACTGGTGCGGTCAACAGCGCTTCCCGAGCTGGAGGGCCGCCTGGTAGGCGTTGGTCGACCGCTCGACGACGGCGAGGTTCGCCTGGTAGCCGCGCTGGGCCATGATGAGCTCGGTCATCTGGTCGCCGAGGTCGATGTCCGGGTACTTCACGTACCCCTCGGCGTCGGCCAGCGGGTGGGTCGGGTCGTAGACCAGCCGGCCCTCGCCGGAGCCGAACTCGGCCCGGGCGACGCGCACGCCGCCCTCGCCGGAGCCGTAGTCGACCGCCTGGGCGACGATGAACCGCTCGCGGAAGGCGTCCTCGTCGGTGCGCGAGGCCGTGTTGATGTTCGAGATGTTGTCCGAGACGGCGTCCATCCACTTCCGGTGCACGAGCAGCCCGGAGCCGGAGATGCCGAGGGTGTCGAAGACCGCCATCGCTACTGCGTCCTCAGCGCCGTGCGCAGGACGTCGTACTTGCCGTCCAGCGCGTTG
>DASPIH010000054.1:0-19982 GCA_035629195.1 Blastococcus sp.
GCCTCGCCGGTGGCGCAGTCGATGTCGCTGATGGCGCCGCACGATCGGCAGACCAGGTGGTGGTGGTTGTCGCCGATCCGAGCCTCGTAGCGCGCGACCGAACCCTGCGGCTGGATGCGCCGCACCAAACCCTTGTCGGTCAGGACGCGCAGCACGTCGTACACCGCCTGGTGCGACACCGCGCCGAGGCGGACGCGGGCCTCGCCGATCAGCGCCTCGGTGTCGACGTGCGGGCTCGCGTGGACCGCCTCCAGCACGGCCAGCCGCGGACGGGTGACGCGCAGACCTGCCGCGCGGAGCGCGCGCTCGAGGTCTGCGGCGGGAGGCACGGAACCATCCTCCCGCCTTCACTTGAACCGGTCAAGTTTATCGAATAGTCGCGGAGATCGCGCCTGCGCCGGCCCGCATGCGGGGAACGCGGAACGTCCGCGGGTCATACTCACGGCCTGCTCTTCTCTGCACCAGCGGAACGGAACAGAGGTGCTGGCATGACTGCTGATCCGCCGGCTGACCACGTCGGCCCCGATGCCGGCAGCTCGTGCCCGGACGCCCGTTGAGCGGTCCGCCGACGCCGTCCCCCGGAGGCGCCGACGCCGACGTCGTCCCGGTCTTCTTCCTGTCCGACAGCACCGGGATCAGCGCCGAGACGATGGGCAACGCCCTGCTCATCCAGTTCCCCGACGTGCACTTCGAGCGGACGCTGATCCCCTTCATCTCCACCGTCGAGATGGCCCGCGAGGTCGTGGCGCAGCTCGACGAGGCGATGGAGGGGCCGGTCACCCCGCTGGTGTTCACCACCGCGGCGGTCGACGAGGTCCGCGAGGAGCTGCTGCGCACGAAGGCTCCGATCATCGACTTCTTCGGCATCCACATGAGCCGGGTCGAGGAGCAGCTGGGCGCCCGGGGGCTGCGGGAGGCGCGGCGGCTGCACGGGCTCGGCGACGTCCGGCGCTACAACGACCGCATGGCGGCGATCGAGTTCGCCATCGAGCACGACGACGGCCTGAGCCCGCGGGGGCTGAACCGGGCCGACGTCGTGCTCCTGGCGCCGTCCCGCTGCGGAAAGACCCCGACGGCGATGTACCTGGCGCTGCAGCACGGCCTCTTCGTGGCCAACTACCCGTTGGTCGACGAGGACCTGGAGACGACCGACCTGCCCGAACCGGTCCGCGACCTGGGTGACCGCTGCTTCGGGCTGACCACCACGGTGGCCCGGCTCAGCAGGGTCCGGCAGGAACGACGGCCCGACTCCCGGTACGCCTCGGAGGAGCAGTGCCGCTTCGAGCTGCGCCGGGCGACGGCCATGTACGAGGCACACGAACTGCCCACGGTGGACACCTCGGCGGCCTCCGTCGAGGAGATCGCCGCCGTGGTGATCCAGACCCTGGCCCGACAACGGCGTCGCTCCGGCTCGAGCCGGCAGAACGGCCACCACCTCCGGCGAGGAAGGACCACCCGTTCATGAGCACCGACACCGCACCCGAGGTACCGGCCGGCACGGCCGGGGGCACCGACAACGTCCGGTGGTTCGCCGAGCTGGGGCTCGGGGACCTGGAGGTGGTCGGCGGCAAGAACGCGTCGCTCGGCGAGATGATCTCGAACCTGGCCGGCGCCGGGGTCAGCGTGCCCGACGGATTCGCCACCACGGCAGCGGCCTACCAGCGCTTCCTCGGCGACACGGGCCTGGCCGACCGGATCGCCGAGCAGCTGCGGACGCTCGACACCGACGACGTCCGCGCACTGGCCGCGGCCGGCCGGGGCATCCGCCACGCCGTCGTCGAGCAGCCGTTCCCGCCGGACCTGGAGGCCGACATCCGGACGGCCTACGACCGGCTGGCCGGGAACGACGCGGAAGCCTCCTTCGCGGTCCGCTCGAGCGCCACGGCCGAGGACCTTCCGGACGCCTCCTTCGCCGGGCAGCAGGAGACCTTCCTCAACGTGCGGGGGATCGACGCGGTGCTGCAGGCGATCCGGGAGGTGTACGCCTCGCTCTACAACGATCGCGCGATCGCCTACCGCGTCCACCACGGCTTCGACCACGAGGCCGTGTCGCTGTCGGCCGGGGTGCAGCGGATGGTCCGCTCCGATCTCGGCGCCTCCGGCGTCATGTTCACCATGGACACCGAGTCCGGCTTCCGGGACGCCGTGTTCATCACCTCGGCCTACGGGCTGGGCGAGGGCGTCGTCCAGGGGGCGGTCAACCCCGACGAGTTCTACGTCTACAAGCCCGCCCTGCGAGCGGGACGTCCGGCCATCCTCAAGCGGGGGGTCGGCGAGAAGGCCACCAAGATGGTCTACACCCAGCACGCCGAGGTCGGCCGGACGACGGAGTTCGTCCCGGTCGATGCCGTCGACCGGCGGCAGTTGTCCCTCACCGACGCCGAGGTCGGCGAGCTGGCGCGGCAGGCGCTCAGGATCGAGGAGCACTACGGCCGGCCGATGGACATCGAGTGGGGCAAGGACGGCCTCACCGGGCAGATCTCGATCCTCCAGGCGCGCCCGGAGACCGTGCAGTCCCGGTCGGGGAACACCTCCGAGCGCTACCGGCTCACCGGCACGGGGGACGTCGTGGTCGAGGGGCGCGCCATCGGCCAGAAGATCGGCGCCGGCGTCGTCCGGGTGCTCAGCGACCTCGACCAGATGGACCAGTTCACCGCCGGCGACGTGCTGGTCGCGGACATGACCGACCCGGACTGGGAACCGATCATGAAGCGCGCCTCGGCGATCGTGACCAACCGCGGAGGGCGGACCTGCCACGCGGCCATCATCGCCCGTGAGCTGGGCATCCCCGCCGTCGTCGGCACCGGGACCGCCACCCGGGCGCTGCACGACGGCGATCCGGTCACCGTCTCCTGCGCGGAGGGCGACACCGGTCTGGTCTACGCCGGGAAGGTGCCCTACGAGGTGTCGGAGACCGAGCTGGACGCCATGCCCGAGATCCCCACCAAGATCATGATGAACGTGGGGACGCCGGAACAGGCGTTCGCGTTCTCCCGGTTGCCGCACGCCGGCGTCGGGCTCGCCCGCCTCGAGTTCATCATCAACCGGCAGATCGGCATCCACCCGCGCGCCCTGCTCGACCTCGACCAGCTCGACGAGCCGCTGAGGGGGCAGATCCAGCAGCGGATCGTCGCCTATCCGTCGGCGCGGGACTTCTTCGTGCAGCGGGTCGTCGAAGGGGTCTCCATGATCGCCGCGGCGTTCGCCCCCGAGCCGGTGATCGTGCGGATGAGCGACTTCAAGTCCAACGAGTACGCCAACCTGCTCGGCGGTGACCTCTACGAGCCGCGCGAGGAGAACCCGATGCTGGGCTACCGAGGAGCCTCCCGGTACCTGTCCGCCGACTTCGCGGACTGCTTCGCCATGGAGTGCGAGGCCCTGCGGTACGTCCGAGACGAGATGGGGCTGACCAACGTCAGGAT
This sequence comes from Blastococcus sp., assembly GCA_035629195.1. Lineage (GTDB taxonomy): Bacteria > Actinomycetota > Actinomycetes > Mycobacteriales > Geodermatophilaceae > Blastococcus. The sequence continues at coordinate 3,423 of DASPIH010000054.1, forward strand.
CATGATCCCGTTCGTCCGGACCGTCGCCGAGATCGAGGGCGTGGTCCGCCTGCTGGGGGAGCACGGGCTGCGGCGGGGGGAGAACGGCCTGTCGGTGGTGATGATGTGCGAGCTGCCCTCGAACGCGCTGCTGGCCCCCGCGTTCCTCGAGCACGTCGACGGCTTCTCCATCGGCTCCAACGACATGACGCAGCTCGTGCTGGGGCTGGACCGCGACTCGGGCCTGGTCGCCGGTGGCTTCGACGAGCGCGATCCGGCGGTGCTCGCCGCGCTGGAGATGGCGATCAAGGCGTGCCTCGAGCGCGGGAAGTACGTGGGGATCTGCGGTCAGGGCCCCAGCGACCACCCGGACCTGGCGGAGTGGCTGGTGGCGCAGGGGATCGAGTCGATGTCCCTGAACCCGGACACCGTCGTCGACACCTGGCTGCACCTCGCCAGGACGTCGCGGACGGCCTGACGGAACGGGGTCGTCCGGCCCTGTCGGAGCAGCCCCGGTCGCGCTACCGTCGTCGCACGCACCCGCTTCGTCCCCCTGCGGGTGGAGAGGCCACCTTCAGGAGGTGGATCGTGCTCACCGGTTCCGAGCAGCGAGCGCCGGACGCCCCCGGGCGCGGCATCCGGCGGCCTCTTCCGCGGGTGAGCCACTGGTTGCCGGCCCGCACCGAGCGACGGGTCCAGGCGACGGTCCGGATCCGGCCCGGCGAACCGGACGGAGTTCCGCGGCGCACGACGGGAACGACGCCACTCGAGGAGTGCGCGCCTCGATGAGCGGGGCCCCCGGCCGGACACCGAGCCGCCTCTGGGGCCACGGCACGAGAAGGTGAGGGCAATGACGTCAGATCGCAGAGCGACAGATCGCATGCCGGGCGCGCCGGAGGGGCCCGCTGTCCCGGTGGCGTTCCTCCCGTCCGAGAAGCTGATGTGCGAGTGGGAGGCCCGTCACGACGTGGCTGCCCGCGGCCGCCGGATCGACCCTGCCGCGGCGCTGCACCGCTACATCTCCCACACCCGCATCGAGGAGGAGCGCTGCCACAGGGAGCATCCCGATCGCGCGTCCGCTCGTCGTGGCGGGAACCGGGACCCGTTCGTCGCGCAGCACCCGCTGGCCTCGTCGTTGCTGCGATGGGGTGAGGACCGGCGCTGAGCCCGGCCTCAGCCGGACGTCGAGCGATCGTCCAGGGCCCGCTTGGTCCGGTACATGGCCGCGTCGGCCCCGGCGATGAGTGCGTCGGGACCGTCGGCGTCCCTGGGGAACAGCGCGGCGCCGGAGCTGGCGCTGAGCCGGTGGACGGAGCCGGCCAGCTGGAGCGGGTGCTCGAGGGCCGCTCTGAGCTGCTCCTGCACGCGCCGGACGGCGTGCTCCGCGCTCGAGGGCCGCCCGTCGTCGACCGGTGCGGTGCTGGTCGGTGGAAGACCGGCCAGGACGGCGAGGAACTCGTCCCCGCCGAGGCGGCCCAGCAGGTCACCCGAGCGGATGGCCGCGCGGAGACGTCTCGCCGCCCAGACGAGCGCCGCGTCGCCGACAGCGTGACCGAAGCGGTCGTTGACCGCCTTGAACCCGTTGAGGTCCAGGAGCACGACCGCCACGCTCGTCCCGCCCCGGCGGGCCCGGCGCAGCTCCAGGTTGAGGTGCTCGAGGATGTACGCCCGGTTGGGCAGCCCGGTCAGCTCGTCGTGGTGGGCCAGGTACGTCGTCCGTCGATCACGGTTGACCCGCGCGGTCACGTCGACCTGGCTCCCGATGTAGTGCGTGATCTCACCCGACGAGTCGCGGACGGCGCTGACGCGCAGCTCGTTCCAGAACGTCGAGCCGTCGCGGCGGTAGTTCAGCAGGACGGCGTGCACGTCCTGACCGGCGAGGACACGCCGGCGGATCGGGTGCACCTGGTTCCGGTCGGTGTCGGGCCCCTGGAGGAAGCGGCAGTTGCGGCCCAGCACCTCGGCCTCGGCGTACCCGGTCATGCTCAGGAAGGCCGCGTTCGCGTACACCAGGGGAAGGTCGGGCCGGCGTGCGTCGGCGATGACGATGCCGTTGCTCGCGACCGCGACGGCGCGGAGCATCAGCTCCGGGAGCTCGGGCTCCGTGACGCGGCGGACGGCACCGCCCTCGGCGGAGGGGGCCGCGGGCGGCTCGGCGCTCCCGCGGATCATCGGGCGCACCCGCTCGAGGAGCAGGCCGGCAGCGGCGAGCACCCGCCGCCTGTCGTAGGTGAGCACGTAGTCCAGTCGGCGCCCGACCAGGTTCGTCGGCCCCGTGCTCCCGGGCGCGACGTCCCATCCGTGCCCGCTCGCCGGCACCTCCCGGGCGGCCAGCGCGGCGGCGAAGTGCGGGCTGACGACGGTGACGACCCACTGGTCGGCCAGCGGGTCGCCCGCGTCCAGGGCCGTACCCACGACTCCCGGGGTGGGCTCCTCGGGCATGGCCACCCCGGTCACGGCGGTCAGGGCGGTGACACCGGCCAGCGTCTCGTACCGGCGTCGCGTGCGAGCGTTCATGAGGTCCGCGTGCTGGAAGTTGGCGAGGACGACGGTCTGCTCGTCCAGGAGGAGGGCCTGGCGCTCGAGCTGACGGGTCATCGAGGCGAGCAGCGGAACGCTGGTGCGCTGCGGCTCCGAGGCAGCAGCGAGGACCGTGTAGGGCGTGTCGCCGGGCCCGGGCACCGTTCCGGGGGGAGTGGACGGCCGGAGGCGCAGCGCGCGCATGCCGGAGGGCAGGGCGTCCGGGCGGCCGAACATCCATCCCTGACCGAGTCGCGCGCCCATCGCCAGGGCGCGCTCCAGGTGCTCCTCGGTCTCGATGCCTTCCGCGAGGACGAGTGCTCCCGACCGCTCGGCGTCGGCGCGCACGGCGTTGACCACGCCGGCGGCCTGCAGGGTGGTACGGCCCCGTACCAGGGCCAGGTCCAGCTTGATCACGTCCGGCCGCAGGAACGACACGAGCGCGAGGCCGGCGGGCTCGGCACCGACGTCGTCGAGAGCGACGCGCCAGCCCATCCCGCGCGCGCACCGGACGCCACGGAGCAGGTCCGCCGGGCGCTCCAGCAGGTCGCGCTCGGTCACTTCGAGCACGACCTGCACGAGCGGCGGCCTGAGCTCCTCGAGCTGGTCGAGGTCGCGCTGGGTGAGCGTGGCGAGCGTTCCCGGTTCGATGTTGACGAACAGCGTGGTGGCTTCGGTCACCCCGGCCACCCCGCGGAGTGCGGCCCGGAGACAGGCCCGGTCCAACGACGCGGTCGTCCCGGCCGCCGTGGCGGCGGCGAACAGTTCCCTGGCCGACTCCAGCGGTCCGGGTTCCCCCCGGGACAGTGCCTCCACCGCCACCACGGCGCCGTCGTGCAGGTCGACGATCGGCTGGAACAGCGATCGCACGACATGCCCCTGGAATGCCGGAGGGGTCATAGGGCCGAAGCCTGCCATGCCCACCGGCCTCCCGGCACGCGTGTCCGGTACGACTCGGTTCCGGAGTGGGTCGGGCGGGCCGGGAGGCGCCCGGGGACCGCCCGTCACACTGGAGGTGGTCGGCCTCGAGCCAGACGCCGACCGGGCGCCACCGCGACGGGTCGGAGAGGCGCAGGAGGAACGACCGAGGAGGCCCCCCATTCCGGCTGATCAGATCCTGGCCGCGGCGACGCGCATCGCCGATCACCTGCTGGAGATCCAGACGCGCGTGAACGGGCAGATCGACACCGCGCTGGCCGAGCTCCTGCCCGACGTCCAGCGGAGGCTGGGGGTCGAGGGGGTCGAGCCCGTCGACCTCTCGGACCTGGTGAACGCCCGCATCACCGGTTCGAGCGTGGTCGTGACCCCGGCGGCGGTCGCGACCGTCGTGCCGATCTCCGCTGCGTCCGCCACCACCACGCGGGCCGGGCGCCGCGCCGTCACGGCGATCCTCGACGGATCCGACGACCGGCTGACCGTCATCGCCGGCCCGTGCTCGATCCACGACCCGGGCGCCGCTCTGGAGTACGCCGGCTTCCTCGCCCGCATGCGGGAGCGGCACGGCGCGGACCTCGAGATCGTGATGCGGACCTACACCGAGAAGCCGCGGACCGAGGTCGACTGGAAGGGCTTCGCCTACGACCCGTTCCTCGACGGGTCCAGCCGCATCAGCGTCGGGCTGGTCGCCACGCGCATCCTCATGTGCAGCATCACCGGACTCGGTGTGCCGGTGGCCGCGGAGCCGCTGAACGCGCTGACGCCGCAGTACGTCAACGGGCTGGTCACCTACAACGGCGTCGGCGCGCGCAACGTCACCGACCAGACCGCCCGGGAACGGGTCTCCGGCTTCTCGTCGGTCATCGGCTTCAAGAACTCCCCGGAGGGCAGCATCGAGGCGGCCATCCAGGCCGTCCGGACGGCGCGGGCGCCGCACGAGTTCCTCGGCGTCGACCACCACGGGATCAGCGCCCAGCTGTCGACCACCGGGAACGAGACCGGCCACGTCATCCTCCGCGGCGACAAGACCGGGCCCAACTACTCCGCCGCCCACATCGCCGACACCAAGCGGCAGCTGGCCGGACGCGGTCTTCCGGAGGTGGTCGTCGTCGACGCCTCCCACGGCAACAGCCAGAAGAACCACCTGCGTCAGATCGACGTCGTGCGCGACCTGGCCGGGCAGGTCGCCGGGGGCGAGCAGGCCATCCGCGGCGTGATGGTCGAGAGCAACCTCGTCGCCGGTCGGCAGGACCTCGATCAGCGGCAGCCGGAGGCGCTGGAGTACGGCAAGAGCGTCACCGACGCCTGCGTCGATCCCGCGACCACCGAGGCGATGCTCGCCGAGCTCGCCGATGCCGTGCGGGCCCGTCGCGCCGGCATGCCGGCGTCGCGCTGACGCCGGCGGGATCGCTCGCGCGCGGCGATGCTGGGACGGGAACGGCGGACGACGAAGGGTCGGTGGATGGTCGAGGACGTGGTGGTGGGCCGGATGGCAGGACGTCGATCGGTCGGCCGGCTCGCCGCTCTCGGCGTCGCCGTGGCGATCGGTCTGGGCGGGCTCCCCGCGACGGCATCCGCTGCCCCGTCCGGCCCCACCGACGGTGAGATCGATGCCGCGCAGCAGGCCGCCGACGCGACCGCCGCGCGGGTCACCGACCTGCTGACCCAGGCCGGGGCGGTGCAGACGGCCCTGGATTCCGCGCGGGCCGGCAGCGCGGCCGCCCTGGGCCGGTACGAGGAGGAGCGGGCAAGGGCTGAGAGCGCCCGGGCAGCCGCTGACCGCGCACGTGCGGCGGCCGCGAGCGCCCAGTCCGACCTCGGCACCGCACGCTCCGCCCTCGTCGCCTTCGCCCGGCGCAGCTACATGGCCGGCAGCACCTCGCCGGCGATGCAGGCGGTGCTCACCTCCGGCGGCCCCGCTCAGGTGATCGAGCGGGCGGCGCTCCTCGACGCCGCGGGCCGGGGCCGCTCCGACGTCGTGGCGGAGCACACCGTCCGCCAGCGGCAGGCGGCCGACACCGAGGCAGTGGCGGGGACCGCGCTGTCGGAGGTGGCCGCGCTCGAGGAGCAGGCGTCGGCTGCCCTCGCCGAGGCCCGGCGGACGGAGGCCGAGGCGGGCCGAGCGGTGGCGGACTTCCAGGCGCGGCAGGCCACGCTGCAGGCCGAGCTGGACCAGGCGCGGACGACGCTGGTGGAGCTCCAGCTCGCCCGGTCGGCCGCGCGCGAGGCGACCCCGCCGCCGGCACCGGTGACGGAGTCCCCTGTCGTACCGGTCCCTGCCCCGGACGTCCCCGCCCCGGTCGGTCCTGCTCCGGTCGGTCCTGCTCCGGACATGCCCTCCCCGGGGGTCCCGGCACCGGTGACCGGTCGCGACTGGGACGCCGTCGCGACGTGCGAGTCCGGCGGCAACTGGAGCATCAACACCGGCAACGGCTACTACGGCGGCCTGCAGTTCTCCTCGTCCACCTGGAGCGGCTTCGGCGGTGCCGAGTTCGCCTCCCGTGCGGATCTGGCGACGCGCGAGGAGCAGATCGCCGTCGCGGAGCGGGTCCTCGCCGTGCAGGGGCCGGGCGCCTGGCCCACGTGCGGCCGGAACCTCTGACGCGTCCGACCTGCCGTGGTGGGCGCGCGTCCGCAGGCCGTGCGGCGGGCGGTGCGGGCGGCACTGGTCGTCGTCGTCCTGTTGGCTGTGCTGATGGGTCTGCTGTGGGCGTTCCAGCGGCGCCTGGTCTACCTCCCCGACGACGGCCCCGTGCCGGCGGCCGCCGACGCGGTCCCCGGCGCCCGCGACGTCCGGTTGAGCACCACCGACGGTCTGACCCTCGGCGCGTGGTTCGTCCCCGGAGCCACGCGCGACGCCCCGGCCGTCCTCGTCGCGAACGGAAACGGTGGGCACCGTGGTCTCCGGGCGCCGCTGGCCCGGGCGCTGTCGTCGGCCGGCCTGGCCGTGCTGCTGTTCGACTACCGCGGATACGGGGGGAACCCGGGCAGCCCGAGCGAGAACGGGCTCGCCCTCGACGTCCGGGCGGCGCGCAGCTACCTCCTCGAGGAAGCCGGCGTCCCCGAGGAGCGGCTCCTGTACTACGGCGAGAGCCTGGGGTGCGCCGTCGTCACCGAGCTCGCCGTCGCGCACCCGCCGGCCGGCCTGGTGCTGCGCTCACCGTTCGTCGACCTCGCCGCCGTGGGCAGCGTGCACTACCCGTTCCTGCCGGTCCGGGCGCTGCTGCGGGACCGCTATCCCGTCGCCGAGCGGATCGCCGCGGTCCGGGTGCCGACGACGGTCGTCCACGGCACCGCCGACACCATCGTTCCGCCGGAGCAGAGCCGGCGGGTGGCCGAGGCCGCCGCGCAGCTGCACCGCCGCGTCGAGGTGCCGGGCGCCGACCACAACGACCGCGTGCTGCTCGACGGCGATGCGCTGGTGCGGGCGGTCGTCGAGCTCGCCGACGCCGGCGAGTGAGGCAGCCAGCTACGCCGCGTCCACGCAGAGGGCCAGCAGCACGACGTCGTCCTCGGTCGTGCCGGCGACGAGGCCGAGCAGGGCGTCGCACAGCTGCTCGTGGTCGAGGTCGGCCAGACCGGCGACGGTCGAGGTCAGCCAGTGCAGCCCGTCGTCGAGATCGGAGCCGCGGCGTTCGACGAGACCGTCGGTGTACAGCAGCAGGAGATCACCCGGTCCGACCACGACCTCGTGGTCGTCCCGTCGCGCGCCGGGGTCCAGGCCGAGCAGCCGGTTCGGCGGCGTGTCGAGCAGCACGGCGGTGCCGTCGGACCGCCGCAGCACCGGTGGCGGGTGACCGGCGTTGGACCACCGCAGCGTCCGCAGGCCGGCAGCCGCCTGCTCCGGCGACTGCACCACGTTGGCGAGCAGCACGGTCGCGTACGTGCGGACCTCCAGGTCCCGCAGCGCCCGGTCCAGGGCGCTCAGGACGACAGCGGGCGGTTCGGCGACGGTGTAGGCCACGCCGCGCAGCAGATTGCGCACCTGGCCCATGACGGCCGCGGCCTGCTGGTCGTGGCCGGTGATGTCGCCGACGACGAGGGACAGCACCCCCTTCGAGGTGAGGAAGCTGTCGTACCAGTCGCCGCCCACCTGGGCCTCCTGCACCGCAGGGCGGTAGCGGACGGCGACGGCGAGGCCGTCGGGCTCGGCGGGGTCGCTGAGCAGACTGCGCTGCAGCGTCTCCGACATCGCGACGGCCCGGGCCGCCATGGCCTGCTCGGCGTCGCGGCCGCGGATGCGGTCCAGCGTCTGCGCGCACTGCGCGGCGAACCCTTCCAGCACCTCCAGCTCCTGCGCGCCGACGACGTGCTCCTCGGTCCAGGAGACGGCCAGGCAGCCCAGCCGCCGTCCGCGCACGGTGAGCGGGAGGAACGCCCACCCGGACCGCCGGGTGTTCTGGTACGCGCGGGCCATGGCCGGGTGGAAGGCCAGTCCCGACTCCCGCGTGGGGAGGAGCAGGATGCGGTCGTTGCGCGCGGCCCAGGGGCCGGGCAGCGGGGTGTCGTAGGGGACGACGCCGTACTCGGCCTGGCTCACCGGCCCCAGGGCTGCGCTCATGGTCATGCGCCAGCCGCCGCTCCGGTCCCGGGTGACGACGGCGCCCCCGTCGCAGCCGAGCACGCCGAGGCCTCGGCCCACCACGATCCGCTCGAGGTCGTCCACCGTCTCGGCGGCCGTCAGCTCCAGGGCGATCGCGTTCAGCTCGGCCAGTGAGCGCGCGGCGGCGTCCTTCTCGCGGAGCGCCGCGTCCAGCGCATGCTGCGCGCGCACGCGGTCGCTGACGTCCTGGAAGAACAGCGTCAGGCCGTCGGCGTCCGGCCAGATCCGGACGTCGAAATGCACGTCCAGCGGCGGGAAGTACACCGCGAGGGTGCCGGGTTGCCCGCTGTCCATGGCCGTGCGGTAGGCCTCCTCGATGACGGTGCCCCGGGCTTCGGGGAACGCCTCCCACACGCCCCGGCCGACCAGTTCGTCCCGCGTGCGGCCGTAGATCTCCTCGGCGTTGGCGTTGACGTAGGCGATGGTCCAGTCGCCGTCCAGGCGGACGAACGCCGCGGGCAGCGTCTCCATCAGCCGGGTGAGCTCGTCGTCGGCCGTGAACCGGCTGTGCCGGTCGGGATGGCGAGGTGGAGGAAGCATCAGGCCCCCCTGCGCATCGCACCGTCATGTCGCAGGGCTCGCCGGCCGTGCCTGGAGAGACCGTAGACGCCGGCGACCCCTCTGGGAGCAGGAATCGTGCCGGGCCTCCCTCGCGCTCTCCGTCGCCCGTCCGGGGGGTTCGGCGTCCGCTCCGGGCAGGCGAGGCGATCCGCTCGGTTACGGTCCTGGCCGGGGTGCCGCCCCATCGGTCCGGGGCGGTGCGGAGTGCTCGGTAGCGACCGGGCCGTGCGCACGAGGCAGGGAGCCGGATGGCCGACCCACGACAGCTGCTGGTGATCGTGAACCGGTCGGCGGGGAGCGCGCAGGAGGATGCGGTCGCCACCGCGCTGGCCGAGCTGCGCAGCAGTGCCGACGTCACGGTGGCGGCGACCGCCGATGCCGCAGAGCTCGACGAGGTGCTCCCGCAGCACGCCGACCGCCGGATCGTGGTGGTCGGTGGTGACGGGTCGGTCCACGCCGTGGTGGCCGCGCTCGACCGGTGCGGACTGCTCACCGCCCGCGAGCCGATCGGCATCATCGCGGCCGGCACCGGCAACGATCTGGTCCGGACCCTCGGACTGCCGCTGGATCCGGGCAAGGGTGCGGCCGCGGTGCTCGCCGGGACGCCGCGTCCGCTGGACCTGGTGCGGGACGACGCCGGCGGCGTGGTGGTCAACGCGGTGCACGCGGGTGTCGGTGCGCAGGCCGCCGCCGAGGCGGTCCGACTCAAGGGCCGGCTCGGTGCGGCGGCCTACCCCCTCGGTGCCGCCATCGCCGGGTTCGCCACGGGTGGCTGGGACCTCCGGGTGGACATCGACGGCCGGCCGGCCACCTCGGCCGACGGCGCGTGGACCGCCGACGGGAGCCACGACGTCCTCATGGTCGGGATCTGCAACGGTCCGACCGTCGGCGGCGGCACCGCGCTGGCACCGGGGGCGCGGCCCGACGACGGGCTGCTCGACGTGCTGGTCAGCACCGCGACCGGACCGGTGGCCCGCGCGGCGTTCGGAGCGGCGCTCGTCGCCGGGCGGCACGCGGACCGGGACGACGTCCTGCTGACGCGTGCCCGGCAGGTGCGCGTCACCGGGACCGCCATGGCCGTGGACGCCGACGGCGAGCTCGACGAGGTCCCCGTCGCACGGACGTGGCGGGTGGACTCGCACGCGTGGTCGGTCCTCGCGCCCGTCGCGGGCCGATCGGGATCCTGATCGCTGCCCGTACCGGCCCGTAGCGCGCTGGGTCCCTGGTCACCGGCTAGGTTCGACCGTGACAGCGGTGTCGGCGCAGGGGAGTCTTCTGTGGGGTCGGGCGGTAGGTCGGTGCTGGTGACCGGTGGCAACCGGGGGATCGGGCTGGCCATCGCCCGTTCCTTCGCCGAGCAGGGCGATGCGGTGGCGGTCACCCACCGGGGGAGTGGCGTTCCGGACGGGCTGTTCGGCGTGCGGTGCGACGTCACCAGCGCCGAGGACGTCGACCGCGCGTTCAGCGAGGTGGAGGAGCACCAGGGGCCGGTGGAGGTGCTGGTCAGCAACGCCGGCATCACCCGCGACGGCCTGCTGATGCGCATGAAGGAGGACGACTTCACCGACGTCCTCGACGCCAACCTCACCGCGGCCTACCGGGTCGCCAAGCGGGCGACCCCGAAGATGCTGCGCGCCCGGACCGGCCGGATGATCTTCGTGTCGTCGGTGGTCGGGTTGCTCGGATCGGCCGGCCAGACGAACTACGCGGCGAGCAAGTCCGGCCTCGTGGGCCTGGCCCGGTCCATCGCCCGAGAGCTCGGCAGCCGCAACATCACCGCGAACGTCGTCGCGCCCGGGTTCGTCGAGACCGACATGACCGCCGAGCTGCCCGAGAAGCGGCAGCAGGAGATCCTGGGGCAGGTGCCGCTGGGCCGGTACGCCTCGGCGGACGAGATCGCCGGCGTCGTGCGGTTCCTGGCCGGCGACGCCGCGGGCTACATCACCGGGGCGGTCGTCCCGGTCGACGGCGGACTGGGGATGGGGCACTGATGAGCGGCGGGATTCTCGAGGGCAAGAAGGTCCTCGTCACGGGCGTCCTCACGGAGGCGTCCATCGCCTTCGCCACCGCCCGGCTGGCACAGGAGCAGGGCGCCACCGTCGTCCTCTCCAACTTCGGCCGCGCGCTGTCGCTGTGCCAGCGGATCGCCAAGCGGCTGCCGCAGGAGGCGGCCGTCGTCGAGCTCGACGTCACCGACACCGAGCACCTCGCGACGCTGGCCGACCGGCTGCGCGAGCAGGGCTTCGACTCCCTCGACGGCGTCGTGCACTCGATCGGTTTCGCGCCGCAGGAGGCGATGGGGGAGGGCTTCCCGGAGGTCGCGTGGGAGCACGCCGCGACCGCGTTCCAGGTCTCGAGCTGGTCCTACGCCTCGCTCACCCAGGCCTGCCGGCCGCTGCTGGCCAACCCGTCCTCGGTCGTGGGGCTCACCTTCGACGCCTCCGTCGCGTGGCCGGTCTACGGGTGGATGGGGGCGGCCAAGGCGGCGCTGGAGTCCGCGAGCCGGTACCTGGCCCGCGAGCTCGGCCCCGAGGGCGTGCGGTCCAACATCGTCGCCGCCGGTCCGCTGCGCAGCATGGCGATGAAGTCGATCCCCGGCAGCAAGCAGTTCGAGGAGGCGTGGGAGGGGCGTGCCCCCCTCGGCTGGTCGGTCACCGACACCGAGCCCGCGGGCAAGGCCGTGGTCGCGCTCCTGTCGGACTGGTTCCCCGCGACCACCGGCGAGATCGTCCACGTCGACGGGGGCTTCCACGCCGTCGGTGTGTGAGCGCATCCGTCCGCGCCCCGCAGGCAGAAGGAATCCACGTGCCCCGCGCCATCGTCGACATCACCCCTGCCGGTCAGCGTCCCGACGAGGAGCCGTCGCTCGCCGTCCGCAACAACGGCGGCGCGCAGCCCTCGTCGGCGGCGGCTCCGGCCGGACGGCGTGAGGCGCTGCTCCTCCTGTCGTTCGGCGGTCCCGAGGGCCACGACGACGTGATGCCGTTCCTGGAGAACGTGACCCGCGGCCGCGGCATCCCCCGGGAGCGACTGGAGGAGGTCGCCGAGCACTACCACCACTTCGGCGGCGTCAGCCCGATCAACGACCAGAACAAGGCCCTGATCGCGGCGCTGGACGGCGAGCTGCGGTCGGCCGGCATCGACCTGCCGGTCTACTGGGGCAACCGCAACTGGGAGCCCTACGTCGAGGACGTCTGGCGCCGGATGGCCGACGACGGCATCCAGCACGCCTACGTGCTGGCGACGTCGGCCTACGCCTCGTTCTCCGGCTGCCGGCAGTACCACGAGGACATCGCGCGGGCCCGCGCCGCGATGACCGGCGACGCCGCCGCCCCGGGCGGGCCGACCGCGGAGAAGCTGCCGCACTACTTCGACGCCGACGGGTTCGTGCGCGCCAACGCCGACGCCCTGGCCGGTGCGCTCGCCGAGCTGCCGGACGACGTCCGCGACGCCGCCCGCCTGGTGGCGACCGCGCACAGCATCCCGAACTCGATGGCCGCCGTCGCCGGGCCGCACGGGCACGCCTACGAGACCGAGCTGCAGGCCGCTGCCCGGCAGGTGGTGGACCTGGTGGCACCGGGCCGGTCGTTCGACCTGGTGTGGCAGAGCCGCAGCGGACCGCCGTCGGTGCCGTGGCTGGAGCCCGACGTCAACGACCACCTGCGGGCGCTGGCGCAGGCCGGGGAGCGGGCCGTCGTCCTGTTCCCCGTCGGCTTCGTCAGCGACCACCTCGAGGTGATCTGGGACCTCGACAACGAGGCGAAGGAGACGGCCGAGGAGCTCGGACTGGCCTTCTCGCGCGCGGCGACGGCGGGCACGCACCCGGCGTTCGTCCGCTCCCTCGTGGAGCTGCTGGCCGAGCGCCGCGCCGGAGGCCGGCCCCGGCTGGGCACCGACTGCCCGGCCTCCTGCTGCTTCGTCGGTCGGCCTGCCGGCCTCCACCGCGGCCAGGAGCCGTCCCCGAGCTGAGCGGAGCCGCTGCGTTGCGCCTGCGCGGAGCCCTCCGGGCCCCACTCGGCGCGAACTCCGGCGAGAGCCCGCGGTCCTCGTTCAGTCCGTGCCGGACTCCATCGCGGCGCGGTCGAGCAGCTCGTCGGTGGCCGAGACGGTCCCGCGCGAGGCGATCGCCTCCGCGCCACCGGCCTCCGAGGCGTCGATCAGCCCGGTCGAGGCCGCCTGCGCCGCACCGATGGAGGCCGAGGTCGACCCGCCCACCATGCCCATCCGGGCGTACTGCTCGAGCCTGGCCCGCGAGTCGGCGATGTCGAGGTTCCGCATGGTCAGCTGACCGATCCGGTCCACCGGGCCGAACGCGGAGTCCTGCGTGCGCTCCATCGACAGCTTGTCCGGGTGGTAGCTGAAGGCGGAGCCCGAGGTGTCCAGGACCGAGTAGTCCTCGCCCCTGCGCAGCCGCAGGGTGACCTCGCCGCTGACGGCCATGCCGACCCAGCGCTGCAGCGACTCCCTGAGCATGAGCGCCTGGGGGTCCAGCCAGCGGCCCTCGTACATGAGCCGGCCCAGCCGCCGGCCCTCGCTGTGGTAGGTCGCCAGGGTGTCCTCGTTGTGGATGGCGTTGACCAGTCGCTCGTAGGCGATGTGCAGCAGCGCCATGCCCGGCGCCTCGTAGATGCCGCGGCTCTTGGCCTCGATGATGCGGTTCTCGATCTGGTCGGACATGCCCAGGCCGTGCCGGCCGCCGATGGCGTTGGCCTCGACGACAAGGTCGACGGCGGAGGCGAACTCGCGGCCGTCGATGGTCACCGGCCGGCCCTGGTCGAAGCCGATCGACACGGTCTCGGGCGCGATCTCCACCGAGGGGTCCCAGAACCGCACGCCCATGATCGGGTCGACGGTCTCGACGCCGGTGTCGAGGTGCTCCAGCGTCTTCGCCTCGTGCGTGGCGCCCCAGATGTTGGCGTCCGTGGAGTAGGCCTTCTCGGCGCTGTCCCGGTAGGGCAGGCCGTGCGCGACCAGCCACTCCGACATCTCCTTGCGGCCGCCGAGCTCGGCCACGAAGTCGGCGTCCAGCCACGGCTTGTAGATCCGGAGCCCCGGGTTGGCCAGCAGGCCGTAACGGTAGAACCGCTCGATGTCGTTGCCCTTGTAGGTCGAGCCGTCACCCCAGATCTGGACGCCGTCCTCGAGCATCGCGCGCACCAGCAGCGTGCCGGTGACGGCGCGGCCCAGGGGCGTGGTGTTGAAGTAGCTGCGGCCTCCGGACCGGATGTGGAAGGCGCCGCACGTCAGCGCGGCGAGACCCTCCTCCACCAGGGCGGCGCGGCAGTCGACCAGACGGGCGATCTCCGCGCCGTAGGCGGTCGCGCGCCCGGGCACCGATTCGATGTCGGGCTCGTCGTACTGCCCGATGTCGGCGGTGTAGGTGCAGGGGACCGCCCCCTTGTCGCGCATCCAGGCGACGGCGACCGACGTGTCGAGACCACCGGAGAAGGCGATGCCGACGCGTTCGCCGACCGGGAGAGACGTGAGCACCTTGGACACGAGCACAAGTATTCACGACGGTGCATGACCATGCAGCACCGGGTGGGCGCACTCAGTGAGGAACCGCGTTGTACGCGGCGGTCACCGCCTCGCGGACGGCCCCGGCCAGCGGGCGCAACGCTGCGTCCCGGCTCGCCACCTGAGCGTGGTTGACCGCCGCGCCCGGGGCGTCGACCTTCGCGAGCTCCAGAACGGCCGTCAGGCGCAGGGCCCGGCTGAGGATCGACACGGCGAGCGGGTCGGCGTCGGCGGGCAGGGCCGGAGCCGGCTGCGGGCGGGCCAGACCGGCGAGCAACGCCGGCACCTCGGGGTGCCAGCGGGCCAGGTCGAGGCCGGCGAGCGTGCGGGCGGAGTCGGTGATCGCCAGGTCCAGCGCGCCGGAGGCCGCGCGGAGCGTGCCTTCGACCAGAGGCGGTGGCGGTGCCACGCCGTCGAGGACGACGGCCGTCCACTGCACCACCTCGGAGCCGAGAGGCTCGGGCACGAGCACCACCCGGTCGCCGACTGCCGCCTGCCCGGCCTCGAGGGCGAGTGGCGCCAGCCCGGGCGCCGCCGGCAGTCCCCGCACGTCGCCCGGGGAGGGCAGCACCAGCCGTACCCGGCGCTCGCCCAGACCGCGCAGCGCGCTCAAGGCCTCGCCCAGCGGCACGGCGCCCGCGCTCCCGGGCAGCCCGCTCACGCGGTGCGCGGTGTCGCCGTTGACGGCGTCCAGTGCCTCGTCGAAGGAGACGCGTCCGGTGAGCCAGGCGGTGGCCCAGACCGCGAACCGGCCGGCGGGGAAGTCGTGCACGGCAGGGAGGCTACGACTCAGCGGAGCGGGATCGCGAAGCGCCTGGGCCGTCCTGTGGATCAGGGCCGTTACTGTGCCGTGTCCCCGAGCGGCCCACTCTGGGAAACGCCGCGGCAGGCAGGCGGTTCTCTCATTCCTGTGTGCCCACGTAGAAGGCTCGGGAGCCGCCCAGGCTTGGGAGCGATGAGCCTGCGATCTCCCGCCGCGGACTACAGGTCCGCGAAGAAGTCGGGGACGACGACAGGTCGGGTTTCAACACCGAGACCGTTTTCATACAGCAGGTCACATAAAGTATCGCCGTCGATCAGGTCGATCGGGGCGCCTCCTCGCCGAGCCTCATCCCTGGCCCGAGCCGTGAAGACGCTCGTGGTGATGAAGAAGCCTTTGTCTCCACGTTGGGCCATTGCCCCACGGAACTCGCGAATCTTGTTCGGCTGTATGGGGCGGTCTACCTTGTAGCGCTTGGCTTGGAAGAAGACGGGAAAGCTCAGAAGAGAGACCTGAAGGACCCCGGTGCCGTCGAGGCCTTCGTCGTCGGAGTATCGGCTGACCTCGACATCACGACACCCCAGCGATCGCAGCAATCGGGCACATAAGCGCTCAAAGCTGTCCGGCGACATGGACGTGAGTATGGCCAGGAGTTCCGCGCGCCAGGACTCACTGCCCTGTTCAGCGAGCTCCTCATTGTCGCGAAGAGCCGTCTCAGACGCGGCGGGGAGGGACTTGCGGCGACGCTTCGCCTCGTTGCGTGCGGTTCGGTTGGCAATGACGACCGCGTCTCGCCCTTGTGCGAGCAACTCGCGGCCGCGCGACGTGATCGACCAGACCCCCCGGTTGGAGTTGTCCAGAGCGCCCATCAGCTTCAAGGCGCTAAGTCCCCAGCCGATCCGATCCAGGGCGACGCTTCGACCTGCGCTGCGTCCATCCGGATAAGTGACAGCCAATTGGTCGTCGCTCAGTCCGGCTTTCTGGGCGACCTTCTCCTTGATCTCTGTTCGGCCAAGTGAACCGCCAGCACCCGAGATGACCTCGAGCGTCGGGGTGAGGAAATCCTCCTTGGTCGGCAGATCCAGCGCGCTCATTCCGGTCCGCCCTGCTCGCCGCCGAGGTATTGGGACCCTTCTACGTCGAGCGTCCAAGTGGCGCGTTTCTGCGACAGCGCGTGGGACTCTCTCCGACTACTCATCACGATCCCGAGTTTGCCATCTGGCCCGCTCTTGCGAGACCGCTGGGCTAGGGGAACCATCACCGACCGCGGATGTGGGTTTACATCTTGTCGCCGCTCGACGTAACGGCGAGGTCGGATGGCGGCGCCTTCGGTTCGCTGGCGCCTGGGTGAGACGGCCCGAGCCAGTTGTCCCTGAGCCGCCGTCGCGAGCATGAGGGGTGGCGGCGCACATGATCCGCAGGACAGGCATCGGGCCGTACTCCTCGGTGAGGAGTGCGCGATGTGGATGGGCCACTGACGGTCGCCGGTCTGCGACACTCAATCATGGCTGCCTGGCTGCTCTGGCTGATCGGCGCGGGTCTTCTCGCCGCCGGCGAGATGGTGACCCTCGACCTGACCCTGCTCATGCTGGCCGGCGGTGCCCTGGGCGGGATGGGCGTCGCGCTCCTCGGTGGCGCGACCGCCCTCCAGATCGTGGCGTTCATCGTCGTCTCTGGCGCTCTG
>DASPIH010000055.1:0-3322 GCA_035629195.1 Blastococcus sp.
GACAGCTGGCTGGTGCCGAAGAACTCCTTGATGGAGGCGACGACCGGCCGGATGTTGATCAGGGTCTGGGGCGTGATCGCCTCGACGTCCTGGGTCGTCATCCGCTCGCGGACCACGCGCTCCATGCGGGAGAGGCCGACCCGGATCTGGTTCTGGATCAGCTCGCCGACGGTGCGCAGGCGGCGGTTGCCGAAGTGGTCGATGTCGTCGACGCCGTGGTCGGGCTCGCCGGCGTGGAGACGCACGACGTACTCGATGGTGGCGACGATGTCGTCCTCGGTGAGCGTGGAGGTGCTCTGCGGGACGTCGACACCCAGCTTCTTGTTGACCTTGTAGCGGCCCACCTTCGCCAGGTCGTAGCGCTTGGAGTTGAAGAACAGGTTCTCCAGCAGCGCCTGCGCCGACTCACGCGTCGGCGGCTCGCCCGGGCGCAGCTTCCGGTAGATGTCCAGCAGGGCCTCGTCCTGCCCGGCGATGTGGTCCTTCTCCAGCGTGGCCAGCACGGTGGGCGACCACTGGAAGTGCTCGCGGATCCGGTCCTCGCCCCAACCGAGGGCCTTGAGGAGCACGGTGACCGGCTGGCGGCGCTTGCGGTCGATGCGGACGCCGACGGTGTCGCGCTTGTCGACGTCGAACTCCAGCCACGCGCCGCGGCTCGGGATGACCTTGGCCGAGTAGACGTCCTTGTCCGACGTCTTGTCCAGGGTCTTGTCGAAGTAGACCCCGGGGCTGCGGACCAGCTGGGAGACGACGACGCGCTCGGTCCCGTTGATGACGAAGGTGCCCTTGTTCGTCATGATCGGGAAGTCGCCCATGAACACCGTCTGGCTCTTGATCTCGCCGGTGGTGTTGTTCATGAACTCGGCGGTGACGAACAGCGGAGCCGCGTACGTCATGTCCTTGTCCTTGCACTCCTCGAGGGACGCCTTGACGTCCTCGAAGCGCGGGTTGGAGAAGGACAGCGACATCGAGCCGCTGAAGTCCTCGATCGGGGAGATCTCCTCGAGGATCTCGGCCAGGCCGCCGATGGCGTCGGCCTGCTCCTCGGGCGACAGCGTGGCGCGCCACTCGGGGCTGCCGACGAGCCAGTCGAACGACGCGGTCTGGAGCGCAAGGAGGTCCGGGACCTCGAGGGGCTCCCGGATTTTGGCGAACGAGACGCGCAGCGGCGCCCCGGGGATCTTCTGCTGGTCTGCCTCGCCGGTGCGGACGCCGGGCTGCGGCTCCTGCGCGGCTCGGGTGGTGCCGGACTCGGTGTTGCTGGAAGACGTGGTGCCGGAAGACGTGGTGCTGGGGTTGATGCTGGTGGGGCGAGAGCCTGCCAAGATGCGTCCTTCCAAGGACCTCACGACGTGCGGGCGGTGGGCTGCGGGGTCGTCCTGGGTCGTCGTCGGTGGTGGCGAGGCTGTCCGCGACGGCCGCGAAAGCCCTGCGACGGGTCAGCGAGGGCATCGCCCGGGATTGTTCCCGGGCAGCCGTCGTGACCCGTCTCGGCGGGCAGGCAGTCGGAGGGCAGCGCAACAGGTGACCTTACCCCTGATGTTGCGTGATGTCCACGCCAGGGGTACCGGTGCGACCGGTGCCACATCGCCGCAGGCGCGGCTCCCGGAAGCGGGGCCGGCGGGGCGTGCGCCGCGTCCATGATGCCAGTCAGCCCCGCGGAGGGGAACCGCCACGCCGGAGAACCGGCGCCGTCGCGCCACGGTCTCGCGGCCGCCCGCCGGCGGGGCCCTGCTCGACGGGCCGCGCTCCGCCCGGACATGCGGCAGGGGCCGCCCTCCGGGAGGAGGACGGCCCCTTGTGACGCGATGGAACGGGAGAAGGACCTCGTCCTTCTCGGCCCTCGCAAGCGCGGGCCGCGCCTCCGGACGAGGCCGGAGGCGGCGGGGTCCCTTACTTGACGGTGACGGAGGCGCCGGCGCCCTCGAGAGCGGCCTTGGCCTTCTCGGCGGCGTCCTTGGCGACCTTCTCCAGGATCGGCTTGGGCGCGTTGTCGACCAGGTCCTTGGCCTCCTTGAGGCCGAGCGAGGTCAGGCTGCGCACCTCCTTGATGACCTGGATCTTCTTGTCGCCGGCAGCCTCGAGGATGACGTCGAACTCGTCCTGCTCCTCGGCGGCAGCGGCGTCGCCACCGCCACCACCGGCGGCCGGGGCGGCCGCGACGGCGACCGGGGCAGCCGCGGTGACGTCGAACGTCTCCTCGAACTGCTTCACGAAGTCGGACAGCTCCAGGAGGGTCATCTCCTTGAAGGCGTCGAGCAGCTCGGCACTGGAAAGCTTGGCCATGGTGTCTCCTTCTGGGATCAGTCGTCGCTGGCCGCGTCGGCGGCCGGCGAATCGGTGGCCTGAGCGGCCGGGGTGGTGTCAGCAGCAGCTGCGTCATCAGCGGGAGCCTCGGCAGCCGGGCTGTCGGCGGCCTTCTTCTCCTGCAGCGCGGCGGCGAGCCGGGCGACCTGCGACAGCGGGGCCTGGAAGAGCCCGGCGGCCTTGGTCAGGTTGCCCTGCATCGCGCCGGCCAGCTTGGCGAGGAGGACCTCACGGCTCTCGACGTCGGCGAGGCGGGTGACCTCGGCGGCGTCGACCGTGCGGCCCTCGACCACGCCGCCCTTGACGACGAGCAGCGGGTTGGCGCGCGCGAAGTCACGGATGGCCTTGGCCGCGTTCACCGGGTCGCCCTCGATGAAGGCGATCGCGGTGGGCCCGTTGAGCAGCGGGGCGAGGTCGGAGAAACCGACCGAGTCCGCCGCCCGCTTCGTCAGGGTGTTCTTGACGACGGCGTAGCTGCTGCCCTCACCGAGGGAACGGCGCAGCTGGGTCAGCTGTGCCACGGTCAGCCCGCGGTACTCGGTGAGCACCGCCGCACTCGAGTTCTGGAACCGCTCGGTGATCTCGTCGATCACCGCGGCCTTCGCCTGCGTGGGCATGGGCCTCCTCTAGTCTGTCGGGCGACCACCGGCCGGGGGCACGACTTCGTGCGATGACGCGATGCGATCACGGGCCCGGAGACGAGGAACGCCCCGGCGCAGGAGCGCACGGGGCGAGGAGCAGGCGCAGCGGCGCCCGCCGATCGAACCGTCCTCCTGCGCGGGCCGCCCGGAGCTCCGGGACCTTCGATCGCACGCGGACGTGCGACGACCAGCGGTCTTGGGGGGAACGACGACAAGGGTACGCGATGGAACGCCGATGGTGGCGACCGCCTCCGGCGAGTTGCTCGGGCGGGACGTCCTACTGCTCGTCCACCGTCAGGTTGCGGGTGCGGTTCGGGTCGACCGGGATGCCGGGGCCCATCGTCGTGGAGAAGGTGACCTTCTTGACGTACCGG
>DASPIH010000056.1:0-8746 GCA_035629195.1 Blastococcus sp.
GGCGGCCGGGTCACCGTCGCCGTCCACGACGCCGACGGCGTGCCGGTGCTCGCCGGACCGGACGCCGGAACGCCCATCTACAGCGCCTCGCTGGTGAAGCTCCTCGTCGTGGCCGGCCTCCTGGACCGGAACGCGTCCGGCGCCCTCGCGCTCGGCGCCGAGGACCTGGCTCTCATGCAGTCGGCTCTCATCACCTCCGACGACGACGCCATGAGCGCCCTGTGGGTGCGGCACGACGGTGCCCGGCTGGTCGCGGAGACGGCCGCGGACCTGGGTCTGACCGGCACCGCGCCGCCCGCCGTCCCCGGTCAGTGGGGGCAGGCGACGACCACCGCCGCCGACGTCGCCGTCCTCCTGGCGTCCCTGGACGACCTGCTCGAGGACGCCGACGCCGGCACGATGCTGACCTGGCTGCGCTCGACGGCGGCCACCGCGGCGGACGGCTTCGACCAGGCGTTCGGCCTGCTCTCCGGGAGCGCCGGAGCGGTGGGCGCCAAGCAGGGCTGGATGTGCTGCGTCGACGGTGGCCGTCAGCTCCACTCGGCCGGGGTCCTCGCCGACGGCCGGGTGGTCGTGCTGCTGGGCCAGTTCCCCCGGGCCACCCCGTGGGCGCAGGCGTCCACCGCCCTCGACGGCGCGGCCGCCGCCGTGCTCGCCGGGATCGGCTGATCCCGCCCCGAGGACCGGCACCGGGAGCGCAGCCGCGGCACGGACCGCCGGCCGCGGACCTCAGGCCGGAACCTCAGGCGTC
Source organism: Blastococcus sp. (assembly GCA_035629195.1). Taxonomy (GTDB): domain Bacteria; phylum Actinomycetota; class Actinomycetes; order Mycobacteriales; family Geodermatophilaceae; genus Blastococcus. The sequence goes on from DASPIH010000056.1 coordinate 752, forward strand.
GACCGCCTCGTGGGTGTTGACGCCACGGATCCGCCGCACCGACCCCCAGCCGTAGCGGGCCCAGGCGACCAGCAGTGCGGCGCCGGCCAGTGATCCGAGGCTGTCGCGGACCAGGTCGCCGTTGGTGTCGTCGTTGCCCTCGGACAGGCTCGTGCCGAGCCACGCGTCGGAGCGCCACTCGTAGATCTCCCACAGCGCGCCGATGGTGATGCCGAGGGCCGCGGTGACGACGGCGATGCCCACGTAGTGCCGCAGGTGGGTCTCGTCGCGGGGATCGGGCACGACGTCCAGGCGGGCCAGCGCGATGTAGACGACGGGAGCGGTGAGCATCGGCAGCGAGACGTGCACCAGGTCGTCGAACCGCACGAACCGGTCGTAGAGCCCCCATGCCTCGCCGAACCCCTGCAGCACCATGGCCAGGGTCACCGACAGGTCGTAGACGCGCGGGAGGTCGACCAGCCGGGCCACCAGGGTGACCGCGGCCATGACGGCGAGCACCGCGGCGGCCCCCGCGTCACCGGCCAGGGCGTAGTACGCCGCCCCGCCGACCAGCAGCAGCCGCAGGACGTCGATGCCGTCCCGCACCAGCGGCGTCCAGTCCCCCAGGACCAGCCTGCGCGTGTCCACGGCGAGCGCCTACCCGCCCACGCTCAGCCGGACTCCGCGATCCGCTTGATCGCCGCGAGGGTCGCGGGGATGCCCTCGAGCGCGTCCCGGGTGCGCGCGGCGATCTGCGCGTCCGCGGCGTCCCCGTAGCGCTCGGCGAAGTAGGCCAGACCGTCCGGGAGGAACTCCCAGGACTCGGTGAGCCGCGTGCCGCCGTCGGCCGGAGCGAGGGTGAAGCCCCAGCGCACGTACCCCCGGCCGACGAGGAAGGCGAACTCCCGGCCGCGGTCGGCGGCGACCACCTGGGAGCGCGTCTCCCAGGTCCGCTCGGGCTTGACGTTGCGCCCGGTGAACCAGTCCCCCACCCGCCCGCCGGCGCCCTCGTCCCACCAGCACGCCACGCAGACGGGGCTCCACTCACCGGTGCGCGTCACGTCGGACACCAGGTCGTACAGCGCCTCGGGGGACGCCGCGACGAGGATCGATTCCGAGTGGCGGAGTTCGCTCATCCCGGCAGTCTGGCAGCCGGGCCGATCCGGACCGGCAGGTCCCCGGGGTCGGGCCTGCCCCTGGCGTACGGCCCCGTCGTCCGGGTAAGCGCCCGCCATGGCCGACACCATGGACGGGCCCCGTCTGCACCCCGTGACGCGCGAGCTGGCGGAGGGCCCCAACTACGCCGCGATGAGCACCCTCCTGCCCAGTGGCCAGATCCAGACGCACTACATCTGGGTGGGCACCGACGGCGAACGCCTGTACGTGAACACCGAGCCGCACCGGCACAAGTTCAAGGCCCTCGAGCGGGACCCCCGCGTGACGCTGGCCATCCGCGACGAGTCCGACCCCTACCGGTTCGCGGAGGTGCGTGGCCGGGTGGTCGGGACCGAGCGCGGTCAGGCGGCCCGCGACCAGATCGACGAGCTGTCGCGGAAGTACACCGGTGCGCCGTACCCGGCCGAGGCGGTCACCAGCGAGCGCGTCATCGTCTGGATCGCGCCCGAGCGGCAGTTCATCAACGGCTGACGGGCCGGGAGGTCAGGCGGGGGCGTCGGCGGCCGCCGGCGTCGCCCCGCCCTCGAGGTCCCCCTCGGTGTCGAGGTAGGCCTGCTGCAGCTCGGCGAGCAGTGCCGGGTCCGGCTCGGCCCACATCTTCCGGTCGACCGCCTCGAGCAGCCGCTCGGCGATGCCGTGCAGCGCCCACGGGTTGGACTTCTCGAGGAACTCCCGGTTCTCGGGGTCGAGCACGTAGGTCTCGGCCAGCTTCTCGTACATCCAGTCGGCGACGACGCCGGTCGTGGCGTCGTAGCCGAACAGGTAGTCCACCGTGGCCGCCAGCTCGAAGGCGCCCTTGTAGCCGTGCCGCCGCATCGCGGCCAGCCACTTGGGGTTGACCACGCGCGCCCGGAACACCCGCGCCGTCTCCTCGGTCAGCGACCGGGTGCGCACCTGCTCGGGCCGGGTGGAGTCGCCGATGTAGGCCCGGGGCGCCGTACCGGTCAGCGCGCGGACCGTCGCCACCATCCCGCCGTGGTACTGGAAGTAGTCGTCGGAGTCGGCGATGTCGTGCTCGCGGGTGTCCACGTTCTTGGCCGCGACGGCGATCCGCCGGTACGCCGCCTCCATGTCCGGGCGCGCCTGCACGCCGTCCAGGTCGCGGCCGTAGGCATAGCCGCCCCAGACGGCGTAGACCTCCGCGAGGTCGGCGTCGCCCCGCCAGTCGCGGCTGTCGATCAGCGACAGCAGCCCCGCCCCGTAGGCACCGGGCTTGGACCCGAACACGCGTGCCGTCGCCCGCCGACGGTCGCCGTGCCCGGCGACGTCGGCCTCGACGTGCGACCGCACGTAGTTGGCGTCCTCCGGCTCGTCCAGACCGGCCACGAGCGTGACGGCGTCGTCGAGCATGGTGACCACGTGCGGAAAGGCGTCCCGGAAGAAGCCGGAGATCCGCACGGTGACGTCGATCCGCGGGCGGCCGAGCTCCTCGAGCGGCACCGGCTCCAGCGAGGTCACCCGCCGGGACGCCTCGTCCCACACCGGCCGGACGCCGAGCAGGGCCAGGACCTCCGCGACGTCGTCACCCGAGGTACGCATCGCCGAGGTGCCCCACACCGACAGCCCGACGGAGCGCGGCCACTCGCCCGTGTCGGCGCGGTAGCGGTCGAGCAGCGACTCCGCCATCGCCTGGCCGGTCTCCCACGCCAGCCGGGAGGGCACCGCGCGCGGGTCCACGGAGTAGAAGTTCCGGCCGGTCGGGAGCACGTTGACCAGCCCGCGCAGCGGCGAGCCGGACGGCCCCGCGGGCACGTAGCCGCCGTCGAGGGCGTGCAGCGTCGCGTCCAGCTCGTCGGTGGTGCGCTCCAGCCGCGGCACCACCTCGTCCACGGCGAAGCGCAGCACGTCGACCACCTGGTCGTTGCTCGTCCCGAGCACGCCGGTCACGACGTCGGCGATCGCCTCGGCCCGCCAGCCGCGCTCCTCCATGCCGCTGACCAGCGCGTCGGCCAGCGCCTCGACGGCGTCGGTGGCCGCCAGCCCGGCGGTGCCGTCCTCGGTGAGCCCCAGCGCCTCGCGCAGCCCGGGCAGCGCGACCGAGCCGCCCCAGATCTGGCGGGCCCGCAGCATCGCCACGACGAGGTCGACCCGGCTGCGGCCCGAGGGCGGCGTGCCGAGCACGTGCAGGCCGTCGCGGATCTGGGAGTCCTTGATCTCGCAGAGCCACCCGTCGACGTGCAGGATCATCTCGTCGAAGTGGTCGTCGGCCGGCCGCTCGTTCAGGCCCAGGTCGGCGTCGAGCTTCGCGGCCTGCAGCAGCGTCCAGATCTGCGCGCGGACGGCGGGGAGCTTGGCCGGGTCCATCGCCGCGATGTTCGCGTGCTCGTCGAGCAACTGCTCCAGCCGGGCGATGTCGCCGTAGGACTCGGCGCGGGCCATGGGCGGCACCATGTGGTCGACGAGCGTGGCGTGCGCGCGCCGCTTGGCCTGGCTGCCCTCGCCCGGGTCGTTCACCAGGAACGGGTAGACCAGCGGCAGGTCGCCGATCGCGGCGTCGGGCCCGCAGGACGCCGACAGGCCGACGGTCTTGCCGGGCAGCCACTCCAGGTTGCCGTGCTTGCCCACGTGCACCATCGCGTGCGCGCCGAACCCGCCGGCATCCCGGCCCGACCGCAGCCACCGGTAGGCGGCCAGGTAGTGGTGGGACGGCGGCAGGTCGGGATCGTGGTAGATCGCGATCGGGTTCTCCCCGAAGCCGCGCGGCGGCTGCACCATCACCACGACGTTGCCCGCCCGCAGCGCCGCGAAGACGATGGCCTGGTCGTCCCCGGAGCCGTCCACGAAGAGCGAACCCGGCGCCTCGCCCCAGTGCTCGACCACCGACGCGCGCAGGTCCTCCGGCAGCGTGTCGAAGAACCGCCGGTACTCCGCGGCGGGGATGCGCACCGGGTTGCCGGCGAGCTGCTCCTCGGTCAGCCAGTTCTCGTCCTGCCCGCCGGCGGCGATCAGCGCGTGGAACAGCGCGTCGCCGTCGAGGTCGGCCACGCCGGGCAGGGCGTCGGGACCGTCGAACGGCCCGATGTCGTAGCCCGCGCCGGCCATGGCGGCCAGCAGCCGGACCACCGACGCCGGGGTGTCCAGGCCCACGGCGTTGCCGATGCGGGCGTGCTTGGTCGGATAGGCGCTCAGCATCAGCACGATCCGGCGCTCCGCGGGCGGGGTGTGCCGCAGCCGGGCGTGCGCGACGGCGGTGCCGGCCACGCGGGCGGCCCGCTCGGGGTCGGGCACGTAGGAGGTCAGCCCGTCCTCGTCGGTCTCCTTGAACGAGAACGGGACGCTGATCAGCCGGCCGTCGAACTCCGGGATGGCCACCTGGTTGCCGACGTCGAGCGGCGAGAGGCCGTCGTCGTCGGCCGCCCACTCCTCGCGGGACCGGGTGAGGCAGAGCCCCTGGATCACCGGGACGTCGAGCTCGGCGAGGGCTCCGACGTCCCAGGCGCCGTCGTCCCCACCGGCCGATGCGGTGGCCGGTCGGGAACCGCCGGCCGCCAGCACGGTGACCACGAGCGCGTCGGCGGTGCGCAAGGTCTCGAGCAGCTCCGGGGCGACGGTGCGCAGGGAGGAGGTGAAGACCGGCAGCGCCCGCCCGCCCGCGTCCTCGATCGCGGCGCAGAGCGACTCGACGAAGGCGGTGTTCCCGGCCAGGTGGTGCGCCCGGTAGTACAGGACGGCGACCGTCGGGCCGCTGCCCGTACGGGGCGCCCGTTCCAGCAGCCCCCAGTCGGGCGCCACCGACGGCGGCTCGAACCCCTCGCCGGTGAGCAGCACCGTGTCGGACAGGAACCGGTGCAGCTGGGTGAGGTTTTCCGGACCGCCCTGGGCCAGGTAGCCGTGCGCCTCGGTGGCCACGCCCATGGGAACGGTCGAGAGCTCCATGAGCTCGGCGTCCGGGATCTGCTCACCACCGAGCACCACCACGGGCGCCGGGCCGGCCAGCAGCGGGGCGAGGAGGTCCTCGTACTGCCGCCGGACGCCGAGGATGCGGACGACCACCAGCTCGCTGCCCTCGGCCAGCGCGGCGATGCCCGAGCCGTCGAGCCGCGCCGGGTTGCCCAGCCGCCAGCCGGCGCCGCTGGCCCGCGCCGACAGCAGATCGGTGTCGCTGGTCGAGAGCAGGGTGAACACGGCCGCGCCGCCTCCCTCGGGGTCCGCGCCCCGTTCCGCCGGGCACGGCAGCCGGAGGACCTGGCGTCGCCCGGGGCTCGCAGGAGCGGAACCGCGCCGGGATCCACCGCGTGCCGCCGCTCCGCCGACCATGGCGGCACCGGGGTGCACAGTTCCGCTGCACTGCCGTGATGTGGCCCGAACGATACTGCCGACCCGTCGGCCGCCCGCGCCGCGGGGCCTCGTCGCTGACGGTGACCCCTCACTCCTCCGGGGGCAGCCCGCTGCCCGGGCGTCAGGGAACGGGCTGGACCGGCCGATCCGGTCGCATGACCCGTCGAAGCCCGCGGTCGCTCGGATGACCGCCGTCTACACCATCCCCCGGCACGAACCGGTCGCCCCCACCGTGGCCGACTTCCGCGCGACGGTGGAGCGGGTCGGCGTGGACGCCGCGGTGTGGGCCGGCCTCTGCGCCGAGGCCGGCGTTCCTGCGGCCGGCTCCCTGACCATCGCCCAGCTCGGCTCGCTCGCCGACACGATCAAGGACCGGCCCGGCGTGCTCGGCGTCATGGGCCGCTCGTTGGCCGTCCGGGTCTCCACCTACCGCACGCTCAGCACCCTGAACGGAGTCTCCCGATGACCCACGCCTCTCTCACCGACCCGGTCATCGACCTCGACCGGCTCGCCGAGATCGCCGACCTGGACCTCTTCTCCGAGCAGGCCAAGGCCACGCTGGACCAATTCGCGCGGCGGGCCGCGGAGCGGTTCGACCTGCCGATCGGGCTGGTGACCATCGTGCTGAACGACGCGCAGTTCCTCGCCGGCACCCACGGCGTCACCGGGTGGATCGCCGAGGCCGAGGGGACCCCCGTCGAGTGGTCCTTCTGCGTCACCTCGGTGCGCACCCGGCAGGTCTACGTGGTCCCCGACGCGCGGATCGACGAGGTCCAGCGGGACAACCCGCTGGTGACCATCGACGGCATCGGCTCCTACGCCGGCGCGCCGCTCATCACCTCGCGCGGCCACGTCTTGGGCAACACCTGCGTCATCGGGGCGACCGCGCGGGACTTCACCCCCGAGGAGATCGGTGAGCTGCAGCGGCTGGCCGACGAGGTGGTGGCCGAGATCGAGACGACGCGGCTGTCCGCCCGGGCTGCCGCAGGATCGCCCGGGCGCCAGAGCTGACGGGGCCGGTCCGGCGATCCCAGCGGGATCGCCGGGCGGCGAACGCATCCGGATCCGGACCGGCGGCGGAAGCAGGGGTATCGACCGGCTCGCCCCAGGGAGTTCCCATGGTTCTGCGTCCGCACCTCCGCCGCCGCCCATCCACCACGACGACGCCTCCGGAGGTCGCGCCCCCGGCTCCCGACCCGGACGGCGCCGACCGCGGCTCGGGGGGGAACCGCGTCGGAGCCGTGCACCGCCTCGGCGCCCTGGCCGTCGCCGCCGTGATCGCCGTCTTCGGCATCCTCGGCTTCGTCGACGGGCTCGACTTCTTCTCGACCGAGGGCGAGCGCATCCTCGGCCTGTCCTCGAACGGGCTGCTGTCGACCATCTCGGTCGTCACCGCCGCCGTGCTCGTCGTCGCGGCGCTGCGCGGGCCGCGCATCGCCTCGACGGTCATGATCGTCGTCGGGGTGCTGTTCCTGGTCTCCGCCCTGGCCAACCTCGCCGTGCTCCGGACCGACTACAACATCCTGGCGTTCCGCTTCCCCAACGTGGTGTTCTCCGTCGTGGCGGGCCTGGTGCTGCTCGTCCTGGGCGCCTACGGCCGGATCAGCGGCAACCTGCCGCCCGACAGCCCCTACGCCCGGAGGACGGCCGCGGAGGCTGACGACGACCCCGCCGCCGAGTTCCCGTCGACGCCGGAGGAGTTCGCGGCGGAGCGGGCGATGCGCGAGGCCGAGGTCGCGGTCGTGCAGCACGTGGCCACCGCCGACCAGCGCCGCCGGGTGGCGGCCATGGCCGAGCACACCCGCCGGCAGGACCGCCGCCGGGTGTGGATGTCGTTCGACGAGGCCGCCGGCGGACGCTCCCTCACGTCGTAGGCTTGCCCGCCATGACCGTTCCGGCGCCGGCCCGCACCCGGGCGGACGCCTGCCCGGGTGCGCTGCAGACCCACGGCGCGGCCGACGGCGGGCTGGCCCGGGTGCGGGTGCCGGGTGGCGCGCTGACCTCGGAGCAACTCCGGGTCCTCGCCACCTCGGCCCGCGACCTGGGCGACGGCGCACTGGAGCTCACCAGCCGGGGCAACGTGCAGCTGCGTGGTCTGCGACCCGGGGTCGAGCCGGAGCTCGGTGACCGGCTGGCGGCGGCGGGGCTGCTGCCCAGCGCCACCCACGAGACGGCGCGCAACGTGCTGGCCAGCGTGCTCAGCGGCCGGTCCGGCGGGCTGGTCGACGTGCGGCCCTGGGTGCCGGCGTTCGACGCGGCCCTCTGCGCGGATCCGGCGCTGGCGGAGCTGCCCGGACGCTTCCTGGCCGCCTTCGACGACGGCCGCGGGGACGTCGCCGGCGCGGGGGCCGACGTGGCGCTGCTGGCGCTGGACGCCGGCACCGTGGCACTCCTGCTCGCCGGCACCGACACCGGACTGCGCACGACACCGGACGGCGCGGTGGCACTGGCCCTCGCCGCCACGAGCGCGTTCCTGGCCGTCCGCACGGAGGACGGCGGAACGGCGTGGCGGCTCTCCGAGATCGACGACGGACCCGCCCGCGTCACCGCCGCCCTCGATGG
>DASPIH010000057.1:0-2590 GCA_035629195.1 Blastococcus sp.
CGCGGCGGTGGCGGCCTGGCCGCTCGCGCGGGCGACGGTCAGGAACGTGCCCTCTTCCGGATCGGCGACCGCGGCGTACGCACCGTCGGCCGCCTTCTGCAGCGCCGTCGCGAAGGAGGGGCCGTCGGCCGGGGGCTGACCGGCGAGCAGGTCACCGAGCCCGCGCAGCAGTTGCGCCAGGATCGTGCCGGAGTTGCCCCGGGCGGCCAGCACGGCACCGCGGGCGATGGCGGGCCAGGCGGGCTCGTCCGGGTCGGCGGCGTCCAGGGCTGCCAGCGCACCTTCCGCCGTGTGCAGGAGATTGGTACCGGTGTCCCCGTCCGGGACCGGGAAGACGTTGAGCTCGTCGAGCCTGCTCCGGGAGGCGGACAGCGCCTCGACCGCGGCGCGGCACCACTGTCCGACCGCGGCGTCGTCCAGCGCCGTCAGCACGAACGGAAGGCTACCCATCCCGGGTGACCGAAACGGGTCCATCGACGGCGCGGCCGCCCGAGGGAGGCGCGGTCCCAGGGGGCTGCGACATCCCGTCGCGGGAGCGGTTAGACTGTTGGACGGTCTTGATGCGGGTGCTGCCTTGCCCCGCCGTCTGTGAACAATTCTCTGGGAGTGATCCGCCGTGGCTGCCGTGTGCGATGTGTGTGGCAAGGGCCCCGGTTTCGGTATGTCGGTGTCGCACTCGCACCGCCGCACGCCGCGCCGTTGGAACCCGAACATCCAGTCCGTGAAGGCGCTCGTCGCCCCCGGTAACCGTCGTCGGATCAACGCGTGCACCTCGTGCATCCGCGCCGGCAAGGTCGTCCGGTCCTGAGCTGAGGGGCACGCCCCCGCACTGAACGACGAAGAACCCCGGAGGTCACCGACCTCCGGGGTTCTTCGTGTGCCCCGACATCCCCACCGACGGTCGGCCCGGCCTCGTGCATCAGAAGGGGCGCCGGCTCGTCGCCAGGCCGCGGCGGACGGCCGAGCACCGGGTCGATCGCCGGGCCACCGCCGGCCGCGTAGGCCGGTGGCCGGGTGACCAGACGTTCGCCACCCGGAGTGGTCCTTATCGGGGAGCCGTCGTCACCGCCCGAGGCCCAGCCCCCGCGCCGCCACCACGATGAGCTCGACGCACGTCTCGTGCGGCAGGGCGGTGCTGTCCATGACCAGGTGGTAGAGCGCGGCGTCGGCTGGATCGCGCCGGTAGAAGTGCCGCACGTAGGCCTCGCGTCCGCGGTCGGTCGACTCCATCTCTCGCGCCAGCTCCTCGCGTGGCCGTCCCGTCCGGGCCACCGCCGCCGCGAGCCGCCGCTCCGGCGGGCCGTCCAGCCGCACGTGCAGCACGTCCGGCCGGTCCCGCAGCACCAGCGCCGCGGCCCGGCCCAGCACCACGCCACCCTCCCCCTCGGCGAACTCGGCGACCACCCGCTCGGTCTGCTCGCGGTAGGCCCGCGCGTCCGGCACGGGCGCTCCCGGCACCACTCCGCCCACCGGGTCGGGCATCGAGCCGAGGGAGGCCACCAGCCGCCACAGCCCCCGCACCACGGTCTCGTCGTTGGCCTCGGCGTCCGACACCGGCACGCCGAGCCGGCCGGCCACCTGCGCCGGGATCGCCCGGTCGTGGAAAGGCATGCCCAGCCGCTCGGCGACGGCCGGCGCGATCTCCGCACCGCCGGCGCCGTACGGGGCCGAGATGGTCACGACGCCCACGTGGACTCCTCTTCGTGCACCGGGGACAGCAGGTTCTTGCCGAGGAAGACGGCGTCCGGGGAACAGGCGTAGATGCCATAGCCCGGCACGGGAACATAGCCCAGCTCCGCGTAGAGCGCGACCGCCTCCGGCTGCTCCTGACCCGTGTTGAGCACCACCGCCCGGTGGCCCGCCCGCGCCGCGGCCGACTCGAGTGCGGCCATGACCTCCTGCGCCAGCCCGCGGCGCCGGAAGGCCGGCACCACGTAGAGCCGCTTGATCTCGACCCCACCCGGCGGGTGGACGCGCCACGCCCCGCACCCGGCGGGGACGCCGTCCACCTCGGCGACGAGGAAGAGCCCGGCCGGTGGCAGGAACTCCGCCGGGTCGACGACGGCGGCGTCGCGACCGCCGTACCGGGTGACGTACTCCTGCTGCACCGCTTCGACCAGGTGCTGCGACACCGGGTGGTCGTAGGGCAGCGCCCGCAGCCGTGCGTGCGAGCCGTCGCGCAGGACCCGCTCAACCGAAGTGGACATGCCCCGCTCTCTCCGCTCCCACGGCCTGCAGCGCGTCGGCCGCCGACCGCCCGTCCACCCGCACGCCCGGCTCCCTGCCCGGCTGCCGGACGACACCGACCATCGTCCAGCCCTCGGGCAGCACGGCCTTCGGCGGGAACGTCGCCAGCAGTGCGTGGTCCTCGCCGCCACTGAGCACCCAGGCCATCGGATCGACGCCCAGAGCGGAGCCCACCTGCTGCAGCGGCCCGACCGGCTCCAGGCAGGCCCGCGCCAGCGCCGCCGCGTCCAGGTCGATCACCACCCCGCTCTCCCGGGCCAGGTGCCCGGCGTCGGCGACCAGACCGTCGCTGACGTCGCACATCGCCGACGCCCCGGCGTCCGCCGCTGCCGGCCCGGCCGCG
>DASPIH010000058.1:0-5132 GCA_035629195.1 Blastococcus sp.
CGCATCCGGCTGACCCAGTTCGCCCACGGCGGCGGCTGCGCCTGCAAGATCCCGCCCGGCGAGCTGGAGGCCGTCGTCGCCGGACTGACGGTCCAGGGTCCGGTGAACCCCGCGGCCCAGCTGGTGGTGGGCCTGGACGACGGTGACGACGCCGCGGTGGTCCGCCTCCCCGGCGGGCAGGGGCTGGTGCTCACCACCGACTTCTTCACCCCGGTGGTCGACGACGCGTACACCTTCGGCCGGATCGCCGCCGCCAACGCGCTGTCCGACGTCTACGCCATGGGCGGCACCCCCGTCGTCGCGGTGAACCTGCTGGGCTGGCCGCGGGACGTGCTGCCCGCCCAGCTCGCCGCCGAGGTGCTGCGCGGCGGCCTCGAGGTGGCGCAGGAGGCCGGCTGCCATGTCGGCGGCGGGCACTCCATCGACGACCCGGAGCCCAAGTACGGCATGGCGGTGACCGGCGTCGTCGACGTCGACCGGATCATCACCAACTCCGGCGCGGTGGCCGGCACGCCCCTGACGCTCACCAAGCCCCTCGGCGTCGGCGTGCTGAACAGCCGCATGAAGGCCACCGGCGAGGTCTCGGAGGAGGCGGTCGCCTCGATGACCGCGCTCAACCGGGACGCCGCGCGCGCCGCGGTGGCCGCCGGCATCCGCGCGGGCACCGACGTCACCGGGTTCGGCCTGCTCGGCCACCTGTACAAGATGGCCCGGGCCAGCGGCGTCACCGCCGTCGTCGACGCCGCCGCGGTTCCCTACCTGACCGGAGCACGCGAGGCCCTGGCCGAGGGGTTCGTCTCCGGCGGCACCCGGCGGAACCTGGACTGGGTGCGGCCGCACGCCGACCTGTCCGCGGTTCCCGAGGACGAGGCGCTGCTGCTGGCCGACGCGCAGACCTCCGGCGGGCTGCTGCTCGGCGGCGAGATCCCCGGCTCCCCGGTCATCGGGGAGTTCGTGCCTCGCGGGGACCAGGTCCTGGTCATCCGCTGACCGGCCGGCGGCGGGCGGTCACCAGCCAGGCGGCCGCGCCGAGCAGCACCCCGTCGGGTCCGGCCCGATCGGCCAGCCGCTGCCGGAGCACCTCCAGGGCTCGCGTCCGGGTGCGCTCGTCCAGGCCGCGGAGCAGCCCCCGGGTCGGGCCCAGGGAGCTGACGTAGGCGTACGCGTCCTCGGGATCGGCACCCAGGAACACCGGCTCCCGCACGTCGGCCAGGTCGACGTCGGTGAACCCGGCGGCGGCGAGGATGTGGTGGACGGCGTCGGGGTCGGCCAGGCCGAACGGTCCCGGCGCACCCACCGGCGGCTGCGGCAGGTCCCGCCCGGCGGCCAGGGACTCGAAGAGCGTGCGCAGCCACTCGTTGCGCGCCATGCCCTGCCAGACCATGAGAGCCAGCCGTCCCCCGGGGCGCAGCGCCCCGGCGATGTTCCCGAACGCCGCCGCCGGATCGGCGAAGAACATGACCCCGAAGCGGCTGAGCACGACGTCGAACGCCGCCGGCTCGAACGGGTGCACCTGTGCGTCGCCCTGGACGAAGGTCACGTTGCCGACGCCGGCCAGCTCGCTGCGCCGGCGCGCCTCGGCCAGCAGCGGAGCGGAGAGGTCCAGGCCGACCACGTGCCCGTCCACGGCGATACCGGCCGCCGCGCGGGTCGAGACCCCGGCGCCGCAGCCCACGTCGAGGACCTGGTCGGAGACGGTGATCCCCGCGCCGGTGAGCAGCCAGGGGTCGAACCGGGCGCTGGCCGCCTCGTAGCGGTCGGCGTGGACCACCCAGTCCTGGGCGTCCTCCCCGTTCCACGCCCGGAACTGGTCGGCGTTGGCCTCGTCGACGTGCGGAGCGGGCTGCGGCATCGGGACCGTCATCGTCGCCGTCCTCTGCAGCGGGGCCGCGGGCCGCGACCCGTCGTCCCACATCGTCCCGGACGGCTTCCCCTTCGCCTACCCGTACGCGCACGGGCCGACGTCGCCGCTGATCGGCGGCTCGGTTAGCGTCCGACCATGCTCGCAGCGTTCGTCTCCACGCCCGCCCCGAAGGACCCGCTCTCCGTCCTGGAGATCGGTGAGCGCCCCGAACCCGAGGCGCCCGACGGCTGGACGACGATCCAGGTGAAGGCGGTCTCGCTCAACCACCACGACCTGTTCAGCCTCCAGGGCATCGGCCTGCCCGCCGAGCGGATGCCGATGATCCTGGGCACCGACGCCGCGGGCATCGACGAGGACGGCAACGAGGTCGTCGTCCACGGCGTCATCTCGACCCCCGACTGGATGGGTGACGAGACGCTGGACCCGAAGCGCTCGCTGCTGTCGGAGGTGCACCAGGGCTCGATGGCCGAGAGGGTCGCCGTCCCCCGGCGCAACCTGCTGCCCAAGCCCGCCGAGCTCTCCTTCGCCGAGGCCGCCTGCCTGCCCACGGCCTGGCTGACCGCCTACCGGATGCTGTTCGTGCGGTCCGGCCTGCGCCCCGGTCAGACGGTCCTGGTCCAGGGAGCGAGTGGTGGCGTCGCGACGGCGCTGATCGTGCTGGGTCGCGCCGCCGGCTACCGGATCTGGGTGACCGGCCGCTCCGAGGACAAGCGTGCTGCCGCCCTGGCGCTCGGCGCCGAGCAGGCCTTCGAGAGCGGCGCCCGGCTGCCCGAGCGGGTCGACGGCGTCATGGAGACCGTCGGCAAGGCGACCTGGAGCCACAGCATCAGGTCGCTCAAGCCCGGCGGAGTGCTCGTCACCTCCGGCGCGACGACCGGCTACGACCCCGGTGCCGAGCTCAACCGGGTCTTCTTCACCCAGCTCTCCGTGATCGGCTCGACGATGGGCACCAAGTCCGAGCTGGAGGCGCTGATCCAGATGTGCGCCGTCACCGGCGTCCGGCCGCAGATCGACGTCGAGCTGCCGCTGACGCAGGCCCGCGAGGGGTTCGAACGGATGCTCGACGGTCGCACCAACGGAAAGATCGTCTTCACCCTCTGAGGATCAGCTGACGACCTTCAGGCCGATCACGCAGCCGACGATCCCGGCGAGCAGCAGCAGCTTCACGAGCGAGACGGCTTCGGCGCCGGTGACCATCGAGTAGACGACGGTGAGCACCGCGCCGATGCCGACCCACACCGCGTACGCGGTGCCCACGGGCAGCTCCCGCAGGGCGTAGGCCAGCCCGGCCATGCTCGCCACCATGGCCGCTGCGAACACCGCCGAGGGCACCGGACGGCTGAAGCCCTCCGAGCGGTCCAGGGCCACCGCCCACACGGCCTCGAACACTCCTGACACGACCAGGACCAGCCACGCCATCGGGGCTCCTCGGGCGCCGTCTTGTCGCACACCGGGTACGGCACCGCTCGTCCGGGAGCCGTGGTCGCGGCTCATCCCGGACCGTACCCCTGCGTCGAATCTCATCGAGCCGCGTGTCAATCCAGGTTGACAGGACGCGCGTACGCAACCTACGTTGACAGCCATGGCCGACACAGCACAGGTGGCCACCGCCGCCGGCAGCGAGGACCCGTCCGTGGGCCTGAGGGCGGTCCGCTCGCTGCGCGTCCTCGTCGAGCGGCTGGAAGCGCTGCAGGTGCAGAACGCGCGCGACTCCGGCTGGACGTGGGAGCAGATCGCCTCGGTGCTCGGGATCACCCGGCAGGCGGTGCACAAGAAGTACGCGGGTGGCCGCGGGCCGCTCCGACGGAAGGACTGACGATGTTCGAACGGTTCACTCCCGAGGCCCGGGCGGTCGTCGTCGGCGCCCAGGACTCGGCACGCACGATGCATTCCGGCCGCCTGGGCACCGAGCACCTGCTCCTCGCCCTGCTCGCGCAGCCCACCCCGTCGGCGGTCGTGCTCGCCCGCCACGGGCTGCGGGCCGACGACGTGGCGGCCGACGTCGTCCGGCTCGTCGGCGGCGACGAGCTCGACGCCGACGCCCTGACCAGCGTGGGCATCGACCTCGCGGCCGTCCGCGGCAGCGTGGAGGCCGTGTTCGGGCCGGGGGCCCTCGACGGCCCGGCACGCACGCGGACCCCCTCCGGGCACGTTCCCCTGACTCCCCGGGCGAAGAAGGTGATCGAGCTGTCGCTGCGCGAGGCGCTCGCGATGAGGTCGCGGAGCATCGCGGACGGCCACATCACGCTGGGCCTCCTCCGCGAGGGCGAGGGCCTGGCGATGAAGATCCTGCACGACCGGGGCGTCGACCCGGTCAGGCTGCGCCGGGACCTCGAGCTGGTGCTGAACTCCTGATCCCCCCGCAGCAGCACGAGCGCAGCCCCGGCGGTCAGCGCGGCGGCTCCCGGCGGCCCGCTGCGCAGGACTCAGCTGCGGACGGCCCGGGCCTCGATGCGCGCGGCGATCGTCGGCTGGTCCTTGACCGGCAGGTGGTGCAGGGCGGGAGCCAGCTCGGCCACCTTCGCCTTCTGCGTGGTGAGGATCCGGAAGGCACGCCCGGTGGTGACCCCGTGCTCAGGGCGGGAGACGATCTCGACCGGATCGCCGGCGCCGATGTCCCCGGTCTCCACGACGCGGAGGTAGGCACCGGTCGCGCCGTGCGCGGTGAACCGCCTGACCAGCTGCGGCTCGTCCCAGTACCGGGCGAAGTTGGCGCACGGGATGCGCGGCGCGGTCACCTCGAGCAGCGTCGTCCCGATCCGCCAGCGCTCGCCGAGCAGTGCGCCCGTGAGGTCCAGCCCCGTCGTCCGCAGGTTCTCGCCGAACATCCCCGGCGGCAGGGGGCGGCCGAGCTCGGCGATCCAGAAGTCGGCATCCTCCTGCGCGTAGGCGTACAGCGCCTGCCCTTCGCCGCCGTGGTACTTGCGGTTGACCTGCACGTCGCCCTCGGCACCCAGCGGGCCGACGGCGACCCGGCCGGCCACTGGCGATTTGCGGATGCCGCTGCGGGCGGGCCGGCGGCCGGGCAGCGGCAGCAGGTCGGCGCCGGAGACGCAGACGGCGTCGAGCCACCCGCCGCCGTCGCCACCCGGTGAGTTCGCCGGCTGGCTCACTTGGGCTTGGCGGACGCCGTGGACTCGTTGGTGGAGAGCGCGGCGACGAACGCCTCCTGGGGGACCTCGACGCGGCCGACCATCTTCATCCGCTTCTTGCCCTCCTTCTGCTTCTCCAGCAGCTTCCGCTTGCGGGTGATGTCACCGCCGTAGCA
>DASPIH010000059.1:0-2525 GCA_035629195.1 Blastococcus sp.
CGGCGATCACGTCGCTGATGACCGGTACGGCCTACCGCCGGTCGGCCGAGCTGGCCGGCATCGTGGGCGCCTACGACGGCTTCGCCCGCAACGCCGACGCGCACGCCCGGGTCATGCGCAAGCACTCGGCGGCCAACGACGCCATCCGCCCGGTCGGTGCCGACGACGCCGACGTGCTCAAGGCCGCCACCCAGCAGTGGCAGGAGTGCCTGCAGATCGGCGCCGAGAACGGCTGGCGCAACGCGCAGGCCTCGGTGCTGGCACCCACCGGCACCATCGGCTTCATGATGGACTGCGACACGACCGGCATCGAGCCGGACTTCTCGCTGGTCAAGTTCAAGAAGCTGGTCGGCGGCGGCTCGATGCAGATCGTGAACCAGACGGTGCCGCGGGCGCTCAAGAGCCTCGGCTACCAGGACGAGCAGGTCGAGGCCATCGTCGAGTTCATCGGCGAGCACGGCCACGTCGTGAACGCGCCGACCCTGCGTCCGGAGCACTACGAGGTGTTCGACTGCGCCATGGGCGAGCGGGCCATCTCCCCGATGGGCCACGTCCGCATGATGGCCGCGGTGCAGCCGTTCATCTCCGGTGCGATCAGCAAGACGGTCAACATGCCGGAGACGGCGACCGTCGAAGAGGTCGAGGACATCTACTTCCAGGGCTGGAAGCTCGGCCTCAAGGCGCTGGCCATCTACCGCGACAACTGCAAGGTCGGCCAGCCGCTGTCCGACGCGATGAACAAGAAGGACGGCTCGAAGACGGAGGCCAAGGTCCAGGCCGAGGCGCCCGCCGCGCTGTCGCACCCGGTGCGCAAGCGGCTGCCCAAGAAGCGGACGAGCGTCACCACCTCGTTCAGCGTCGCCGGTGCCGAGGGCTACATGACCGCCGGCATGTACGAGGACGGCAGCCTCGGTGAGGTCTTCCTCAAGCTGGGCAAGCAGGGCTCGACCCTCGCCGGTGTGATGGACGCCTTCTCGATCGGCATCTCGCTGGCGCTGCAGCACGGTGTGCCGCTGGAGACCTACATCTCCAAGTTCACCAACATGCGCTTCGAGCCGGCCGGCATGACCGACGACCCGGACATCCGGATCGCCCAGTCGGTGATGGACTACATCTTCCGTCGCCTGGCGCTGGACCACCTGCCGGTGGAGAAGCGGGCGGGTCTCGGCATCTTCACCGCCGAGGAGCGTGCGGCGCAGGTGTCGGGCTACGGCTCGTCGGCCTCGACCGCCGCCGTCCAGGAGGAGGAAGAGGTCGACCTGGAGCAGCTGCGCGGCTCCGCGCCGATCGAGACCGCCAAGGTGCAGGAGACGGTCACCCCGGAGGGCCCGAAGTCGGTCAAGGAGGCGCACTCCTCGGCCGAGCTGCTGGAGCTGGTCACCGGTACCGCCACCGACGCGCCGCTGTGCATGACCTGCGGCACGAAGATGCGCCCCGCCGGCAGCTGCTACGTCTGCGAGGGCTGCGGCTCCACCAGCGGTTGCAGCTGATGTCGAGTCTCACCAATAGGTCATGGGATTCTCGCGAATAGGTCGCAGATTCTCACCTGAAGGTCACTCGGTTCTCAGGGATAGGTCACGGTGACGCGGGGGGTGCGAGGGTCCAGCAATGGGTCCTCGCGCCTCCCGCACCGCCCTTTCCGGGGCTGTGGCGACGTGAGGCGAACCGGCTCGCGCACATGAAGGCACGTGTTGGTCCGCTGACGGGAAATGAGGCACCCGCGCCCAGCGCCGGTGCAGACCAGGACCGGGGGCGCGGAGACCTCGGTAGTAGCTGCGGGCAGGCGCCGAGACTGGCCCGGGGCTGCACGGGCGGGATTCGGCAGCACCAGGCCGGACGAAGATCTGGAGCCCTTTCTCAAGAGCCCTCAATTTCGCCAGCACCAGCAGGAGCCAGCACGCGGACGAGCGTCGTCATTCGCGTGCCGTCGGTGGCTTCACAGCGCTGCATGGACGGCGTCCGCGCGGAGGTCCTCAACTCGGTAGCCGCGGTAGCTCTGGGCGCCGCGCACCGGCAGTGGGGGGACGCGGTAGTACGGGCAGTTGGCGCGGACGTGGCTCGTGAGGACGCGCTGCCACGCCACGTGTTTACGTTCCCTGCTGGCTCGGTAATCTGTAGTTACCACTGGAGAATCTGCTCCGTGGCAGTTGCGATGACCCGATTGGAGGTTGCACTGCGATGGCGATGCTGACTGCCTATGACCCGCTCGCCGCCCCGTCCGCTTCCTTCCGGGCGCTGGACCAGCTCACCGGCAGGACGGGCGCGACCGCCCACCCCCTCGCGGGCATGCCGATGGACGCCTACAAGGTCGGCGACAACTTCGTGGCGCACTTCGACCTGCCTGGCGTCGACCCGGGCTCGATCGACGTCTCCGTGGAGGGCATCCAGCTCACCATCACCGCGGAGCGCTCGGTACCGCAGCTGGCGAACGCGGAATGGGCGATCGCCGAGAGGCCGTATGGCCGCTACTCCCGGCAGTTGGTGCTGGGCAAGAGCCTGGACACCGACCGGCTGGAGGCCAGGTA
>DASPIH010000060.1:0-7439 GCA_035629195.1 Blastococcus sp.
GCGCGGAGTCTAGGGAACCGCCGATCCCACCCTTCTAGGTCGATCCGACCGCCCTCTCGTCGTGTCGGGGACGCGGGCACCGAAACGGGTCGTGGAAATCGTCCTGGCCTCTGCCGTGGTGGCCGGCCACGCCGGAGCGGCCGTCTGGTCGGCCTCGGCGACGCCGCTCACCGAGGTGGCCGCCGGCTTCGGCGAGGACGACGGCCTGACCCGGTACGTGCTCGCCGCGGCATCCCGGCCACTTCGCGACGACGCCCTGGGCGCATCGGACGCCGTCCCCGGTGTCGCCGGCGCGCGGACCTCGACGGCGCCGGCCCTTGTGGCCGTCGACGCCGTGACGCCGGAACGGCTCCGATCGGTACCAAGGGTTGCGGAGGTGGAACATCGTCCGCCGGTCCGGACACCGTCAGCGACCCGGTCGACGGGTCCGCGTCGCCGGTCACCTCGTCCGACGACGTCACCGTGCTGTCGCGGCCGGCGGGAGAACTACCGTCGAGTTCCCCCGCTGACCGCGAGGGGCTGCCGCTCAGCAGGGGGTGGTTGCCGTCGCAACAGGGACACCAGGTAGTCTCGTCGCCGTTCGCGGGTGTAGTTCAATGGTAGAACATCAGCTTCCCAAGCTGACAGTGCGAGTTCGATTCTCGTCACCCGCTCCACGTAAAACCGCAGCTCATAGCGTGTTCTTTCCTTGGGAGAAGTCTTCGAGGGCCGATCTATGGCTCGCTACGACGCGTTTGGCTTGGCGGGCGGCCAGCGCCCGGCAGTGCTGATACCGAAACCCCCGGGCCGGCCACGGTGGACCGTCACCTCCATCCGCGGACCGGCTTGACCATATGACGCGACCCACGTCTTGCAGACACCTGCGTCGGCACCAACGCTGGGCACGGAAGCGTCACGATTGTCGAGCCCCCTCACTGCGGGAATAGTTCCCGACGTGAGTCCGCGCATCGTGACCCTCGCCGACGCCCCCGACCTTGCTGACGCCGTCCTGCCACTGCTGGCCGGCAGCTGGCCCGCGTACATGCTCGACGGCATTCCCGGGCACGGCCTGGACATCGCCGCACTGCTGCTGGCCACCCCGCAGTACCAGGTTCTCCTGGTCGAAGGCGATGACCTGCTCGCCGCCGGGCTGAGCGTTCCACTGCGCTGGGACATCACCCGCCACGAGCTGCCCGAAGGCTGGGATGACGCCGTCGTGCGCAGCGCGAAGCTGATTGCGGCCGGCGACGAGGCCGACACCGTCTGCGCGCTGTCGATCACGATGGCTCCCGCGGCGGCCGGCCGGGGACTGTCGGCCACGATGACCGCCGAGCTGAAGATCAACGCCGCCCGAGCCGGCGCCCAGGCGCTCATCGTCCCGGCCAGGCCGATGCTCAAGCACTCCTACCCGCTCATCCCGATGGCGGACTACGTCGGCTGGCGCGACGCTTCCGGCCGGATGTTCGACCCGTGGCTGCGGGTGCACCTGGACGCCGGCGCGCAGCTGGCCGGCGTCGCGGAGGCGTCGATGACGATCACCGGCGACGTCGCCGCATGGTCGGAATGGACCGGGCTGGCCCTGCCAGGAAGCGGGCATCACGTGATTCCCGGGGCGCTCGCACCGCTGCACGTGGACGTGCACTCCGACACCGGGGTGTACGTCGAGCCCAACGTGTGGATGGTTCACCGAATCGAAGATTGATGTCCGATCCGGGGGCAGACTGCTTGCCGGATCCGCGGGGTGGCGGCATGGTCCAAGCGGTCCCTCCCGACCGCGAAGGAAGCAGCAGATGTCGATGATCCGTACCGGGCCCCTGCGCCCACGGGTCGCCTGGTTGTTCCTGGCCGTCGGTGCCCTCGCCCTCGTACCCGCTGCGGTCGCCCCACCGGTTGCCGCCGTGATCGCATTCATCGCCATCGCGGTCGGGTCCACCGTGGCCGTCGTGGTCGGCTACCGGTGGCAAGCCGACGACCTCGGGCCATGGCGGTCGATCGCGGCTGCATGCGCTCTGTTCTTCGCCGGGGCGCTGATGCGGGTACTGGTCCCGGCGACGTCGGTCGACCCGCCGACGTACGCCGCCCTACTCCCGGACAGCTTCACCTTGCCCGGCTACGCGCTGCTGGTCCATGGGCTGCTGCAGATGATGCGTCGGCGCCGCGGTCTCGCGGACACCTCGGCCCGCCTGGACGCCACCGTGGTGGGTCTCGGATCGGGGCTGGTGGCCTGGACCTTCCTGATCAGCCCGGTCCTGTACCGGTCGGAGGCGGTCACGCCGGTCCTGGTCAACGTCGTCGCCGCGGTCTTCCCTGTCATCGACGTCCTCC
Source organism: Blastococcus sp. (assembly GCA_035629195.1). Lineage (GTDB taxonomy): Bacteria > Actinomycetota > Actinomycetes > Mycobacteriales > Geodermatophilaceae > Blastococcus. The sequence goes on from DASPIH010000060.1 coordinate 2,305, forward strand.
TCGTCGCCCTCATCGCCCAGCTGGCGTTCTCCGCAGGCGCTGCCCGCATGCCGGCCCTGTGGCTGCTCGGGTCCGCCGTGGCCTCGCTGCTGGCCGGAGACCTGCTGTACGCGCTGCGGATGACCGACACCACCCTCGCACCGCTCGCGGTGAGCGACGGGCTGTTCCTGCTTGCCTACATCGCCATCGGCGGCGCCGCGCTGCACCCGACGATGCGGGCGCTGACCGAACCGCAGGTCGGTGAGGTCTGCCCACTGGGCTGGCTGCGCATCTTGGGTATCGTGACCGCCTTGCTGACCCCGGTCGCTCTGGCCACCTGCTTCCCGGCACGTGGAACGGCCGACGTCACCGTCCGGCTGCTGCTGGCCGGAGCGCTGACAGCCGCCATCGCGTGCCGCACCGTGCGGGCGGTGAACAATCACGCGAGGGCCGAAGCACACGCCCAGGAGCAGGCCACCCACGACGCGCTGACCGGGCTGCCGAACCGGGTCCCGCTGGGCGACCACGTGAACGCGGCGCTGCGTGGAGTCGGGTCCGACCAGGAAGTAACCGTGCTCTTCATGGACCTCGACGGATTCAAGCTGGTCAACGACTCCTGGGGCCACGGCGTGGGCGACGAGTTGCTGGTCGCAGTCGCCGGGCGGCTCCGGGCAGCGGCACGCGTGCAGGACCTGGTCTGCCGGGTCGGCGGTGACGAGTTCGTCGTCGTGCTCACCGGGCCGGCTGGGCCGGAGCTGGCGCAGACACTGGCCGCCCGGATCGTCACTGACTTCGCCCACCCGTTCGCCCTGACCGTCGGCCGCGTGGTCGTCACCCCGTCGATCGGCATCGCCCGCTCGACGCCCGACGCCGACGCCGAGAAGCTCATCCGCGACGCCGACACCGCCATGTACAAAGCGAAGGCCGCCGGCCGCAACGGCTACGCCTTCTTCGACTCGTCCCTGCGGGAGCAGGTGCAGGCCCGCGTCGAGCTGGAGCAGGCGCTGCGGCGAGCGCTCGAGCACGGCGAGCTCGAGGTGTACTACCAGCCGATCATCGACCTGGGCACCGACGAGCTGGCCGGCTTTGAGGCGCTGCTGCGCTGGAACCACCCCGAGCGGGGTCTGGTCAGCCCGGAGGAGTTCATCCCGGTCGCCGAGGAGACCGGCCTCATCGTGCCGATCGGCGCGTGGGTGCTGCAGCAGGCCACCGAGCAGCTGGCCGACTGGCAGGCCGAACTCGGCGCCGCCCGGGAGCTGCACATGTCGGTGAACATCTGCCCCCGGCAGCTTCGCCACGACGAGCTCGTCGACCAGGTCGCCACCGCGCTGCTGGACACCGGGATCGGTGCATCGACGCTGTGGTTGGAGATCACTGAGACGGCGATGATGGAGGACCCGAACGCAGCCGCAGCCACACTCCAGAGGCTGCGTGACCTCGGTGTGACCCTGGCCGTCGACGATTTCGGGACCGGCTACTCCGCGCTGGGATACCTCAAGCGTTTCCCCGTGGGAATCGTGAAGGTCGACCGGTCCTTCGTGGCCGGACTGGGCGTCGACGTCGACTCCGAAGCGATCGTGCGGGCAGTGGTGGCGATGGCTCACGCGATCGGCCTGACCGTCGTCGCCGAGGGCATCGAGACCCCGCTGCAGCAGGACCGGCTCAGCGAGCTGGGCTGCGACATGGCCCAGGGTTACCTCTACGGCCGCCCCCGCCCGGCGTCGCTGACGCTGTCGCATCACGACCTGTTGCTGGCCAGCGCCGCCTGAGCGACCAGCCCAAAGCGCCCCGACCAGAACACCGGGTCGGGGGGCACTGTGCCGTGTGCAAGTTCAGTGGCTGGCGCGGGCGTGGAACTCGGCGGTGTAGTAGGTCTGGGTGTCCGAACCGACGATGGTTACGTCAGCCATCGCGGTGACCGCCTTCTCGATTTCGGCACCCAGACTTCGGACGGTGTCGTTGTAGGCGCAGATGTCATAGGCGCACACGCCGCCGGAGGCGACCAACCGGTGAACCAGCTGCACGACGGTGAGCGCGAACGCGGGACCTCCCTGTTGGTCGGGGTGGACGAGGGTGAACCCGAGGTAGAAGATCGCATTCCGGGCCGCCTGCTCGGGGAAGCGGGCCGCGTAGTAGGCCGGCTCGATCCAGGGCACGGTGCGCAGGTCGTCGGTGAAGGTGGTCAGCGCGACCGCCCGTCCCTCCCGGTCGTAGACGACGTACTTGTCCACGCGCGCGTCGACCATCTCCTCGGCGAACTCCTCCGCAGTGAGCACGTGCCGGGCTGCCGCACGGGTCCGAAGCGGCTCGAACGCCTCCCGGTACAGCCCGTAGAAGCCCTCGATGAGGTCTGCGGGCATCTCTCGCTCGACGACGACCTTCATCGGGTGAACCCCCAGCCGGCCGTCTCGTAGGCAGCCACGACGAGCGCGCACACCGGGGCATCGACGCACTTGGTGCCGGTCAACACCTTCTGCGCCGGCCCGAACGTCTCGGGGCGACGGGCGGCCAGGTCCGCGAGGCTGGCCTCGATCGCGTCGGCGACGAACTGCTCACTGTCCCCCTCATGCTCGACGAACAAGCCGCCGGCGCCGTCGAGCCGCTGCACCCAGCCGATCCCCGCCCACGCCTGGTCACCTGGGGCCGTCGCGCGCTGCTCGGCGTACACGCAGTACAGCCGGTCACCCCAGCCACCGACCGGCAGCGGGGCGGTACCGGTCGCGTCTACGGCGGTGTGCGCCGGCACGACGCTGGACAGCCGGATCAAGTTGTAGTTCGCGATGCCGGCGTCACGTAGCGCCCCGTCGAAGGCGGACAGCGCAGTGCTGCCGGTGCCGATACCGGTGACGATGGGAATAGTGTGGATGGCGGGTGAGTTCATCACATCTCCAACGAGTGAGGGGTCGGACCACCCCTGCATGCTCCGTAACCGTCACCAACCACATACAGTTCGCAGTCAAGCCGTACGGACCTGCTCGACATCCGGTCGAGCTGTTGGCTAGACGGTATGGGGGTTGCGCCCCCCGCCACGGACGATCGTGGGTTGCCGCTCAGGGATGGGCCCTAGCGGTCGAGCGGTCGCTGGCGTGTCGTAGCCGGGTGGTCATGACCGGTTGTGAAGGTCGGTCGGTGACCGCTGTCTCCTCCCCGCTGCTTCCACCTTGCCAAGGCAGCGTGTCTCACCGCCCCGGCGGGACTGGCGACTCCCGGTGACTTCTCCTCATCGGGGCCCGCGACGGGGTTGTCCCTGAGGTGTTGCGTTGGTCGCGCCGGAGACGCCTGTACAGCCCGCGATGACCAGGGTGGTAGCGGCCCAGTCGAAGATCTGCAGCCCCAGCTGATTGCGGTGATCCACTCCCCAGGTCGGCTACTCGAGTCCAGATCGAGCCGGGCGGACATGTCTCGATCGATGGCAGTCCGAGGCCGACAGCAAGGCCGATCTGTTCCACCGCGGAGCAGGGGCGGTCCCTGACCATGTCATGCCGCCTGGCCCGCTGACCCCGTTATGAGTCGTGCTCTCAGCTTGTCGTTTGACCTCTGACCTGCTGGGCGCTGATGTCGGTGGCGGCTCGAGTGACGGTCTTGCCGACGTCGTAGCGGGTTGCCTGCTGATGGTTGTGTCTGCCCGGTGGGCGTCCAGGCCCGGGATGGCTGAGTTTCGGTGCGCCGGCCGGCTGGATGGTCGTCGCTCGCAGGTGGCGAAACCCGCGTCGGACCCGGGCGGGAGTCAGCCGGTCGGGAGGTAGTGGCAGCGGCGAGTGAGCGGAGTTTGAGAGTGGTCCAGCCCAGGATCTGCTTGAACAGCCGGAAGGTGTGCTCGCGGTCGAAGCGGCGCAGGTAGGCCTGCCAGCAGCGGGTGACCTGTTCGGCGTCGGCGTTGGGGGTCGAGGGTCACAGCCAGACCGGCTTGGCCTCCCGCCGGCCGGGTGAGGTCGTAGCCGGAGTCGCAGACCACCATGATCGGTGGATCCCCGGGGTGCCAGAGCCGGCGCTGTGCAGGCGATGCACGACCGCGCGCAGCTGGGCGGCGGTCACCGCGGTGGCGTCATCGGCCGGGTCCAGCCGCACCGCGTCCAGGATCGCCGTCCAGCAGGTCGGGCCGCTCTCCACAGCGGCCACCACCTGATGGGGCCAGCCCGGAACCCGCTGATCGGCGTCCCGGCCACGGCCCCGCCCGTAGACGTGACAGAACAGCCGCTCCGGGCAGGTCGGCGCGTCCGGCCGCAGCCACGGCGAGACGTCGACGACCACCACGATCCGCCCGCCGAACATCCGCGGCGCCGGCAGCCCAGCCAGCTTGCCACGCAGCTGGCCGGCGTCGAGCGGCCCACAGTTGAGCGCGTCGTACAGCCCGCCGTGCCCGCGGCGGTGCTCGGGGACGAGGCAGAGCCCCACCAGGGAGGTCACCGGACCCTCGGCGCACAGCAAGGCGTCGGTGAGCTCGAACCACTCATCCGACCGCCGGTTCAGGCACCGGTACAGGTCGCCGCAGAACTTCTGCAGCCGCGCCGGCTCCGCCACCAGACGCCCCTGGTCAGCACCCTCGACCGAGTCCACGCTGTCCATCACGGCCACCGCCGGTCGTTCGAAGCCTCGCAACACCGAAGGATCACGCGGTGGCCGCCCTCGTGCCAGCGCTCACAGCAGTGTGATTCAAGCCAGCACGGGGGTTGAACGACAAGCTCAGAGATGCTCCGAAGTGCCCGTCCAGCACCCCTGTCTCGCCCGGACCGCAGGCACCTCGGCGTCGTCCGCCCGGGGTACGCACCTGCCGGGGCCACCTGCGGCTCGGTACCGAGCATGGGGAGGAGCACCCTCTGCCGCGAGTTCGGGCAGGGGGATGCGCCTCGTCGGGTCTCGGCTCAACGGCCCACGTGCAGAGCCGGTTACCGGGCCGGCAGGAAGGCCACGTGGGGGTGGTCCATGTGGTTGGCCGTGGGTGATCCGCGGTCTTCCATGGCTCGCCAGGAGCCTGACCGGACGGTGTAGATCCGTTGCCGCCAGATGACGTACTCGACGCGGAACCGGGCCGCGTTGTCGATCACGTATCGGGTGAGGGCGTCGCCCTTCTCCCGATCGTTGTAGACCATGAAGTCAGCGGCACGGCCCTGGGTCGGGCTGTGGTCGGGGCGGGTGTAGACCGTGGAGACGTTGAA
>DASPIH010000061.1:0-6871 GCA_035629195.1 Blastococcus sp.
GTCCGACGGCTTCGGCGACGGCTTCGCCGCCCAGCTGCTGCTGGTCGGCCAGACCCCCGACGACGCCTCCCGCGCCGCGTTCACCACGCTGGCCGGAGAGCTGTCCTCGGTGGACGACGTCACCGCGGTGAGCGCCGCGCCCCTGGCCGCCGGCCAGCAGATCGGCGTCATCACCGTGACCCCGTCCTCCACCGCCCAGGCCGAGGAGACCGCCGATCTGGTCACCGCGCTGCGGGAGGACATCGTGCCCGCCGCCGAGTCCGGCACCGACCTGCAGGTCCACGTCGGCGGCAGCACCGCCAGCGGCATCGACTTCGCCGACGCGCTGACCGACAAGCTGCCGGTCTACCTGGGCATCATCGCGATCCTGGGCTTCGTGCTGCTGGCCATCGCCTTCCGCAGCGTGCTCGTCCCGCTGATCGGCGCGGTCACCAACCTGCTGTCCATCGCCGCCGGCCTGGGCGTGATCACCGCGATCTTCCAGTTCGGCTGGGGCTCGGAGCTGTTCGGCGTGGGCTCGGCGGCACCGGTCGAGGGCTTCGTGTCGGTGATGATCGTCGGCATCGTGTTCGGCCTGTCGATGGACTACCAGGTGTTCCTGGTCAGCCGGATGCACGAGGAATGGGCCGCCACCCGGGACAACCGCCGCGCCGTGCGCGTGGGCATGGCCGAGACCGGCCGGGTCATCGCCACCGCCGCCGTCATCATGGCCTGCGTCTTCGCCGCCTTCGGGTTCACCGGCGAGCGGATCATCGCCGAACTCGGAGTCGGCATGGCCGCCGCCGTCCTGGTCGACGCCTTCCTGGTCCGGATGGTCCTCGTGCCCGCCGTCATGCACCGCCTCGGCGCCCGCAACTGGTGGTACCCGCGCTGGGCAGAGCGGATCACCCCGCGAGTGTCCATCGAGGGCGAGCCGGCACCCTCCGGTCGCGCTCCCGCCCCCGAGCTGGAGCCGGTCGGCTTCCGCTGACCACCGCGCCGGAACGCCGCCTCGGCCGGTCGCTCGCCTCCTGCGAGCGGCCGGCCGGGGCGGTGACCTACCGTCCCCGCAGAGAGGAGTCGCCGTGTTCCCCGAGCACCCCACCGCCGCGCAGCACGCCGCCGGCGAGGACTCGGCCGTGACCCGGCCATCGGCGCGCGAGCTGCCGCGGGCTCCGTTCTGGATGCGCCGGCCCCGGATGCTGGAAGCGAGCACCCCGATCGTCATCGTCGGAGCGCTGGCCGCCGGCGCGGCCACGCTGCCGTTCCACGCCCACCCGACCGGTGGCCTCGTCGCGCTGCTGATCAGCGCCGCCGGCGTTGTCGCCGGTTACCGCGTCCCGCTCGCCGGGCTGGTGCTGCTGGCCGCGGCTCCGCTGGTCGCCGACGCCCTCGGCGCCGATCCGATCGTGCAGTGGCAGGTGTCGATGTTCGGGGCGTTCCTGCTCGCCCTGCGCGGGCTGTCCGGCCTCCTCACCGGCCTGGTCATCGGCGCCGCGGACTTCCTCGCCCTCGGGTTGTCCGCGGACACCTTCGGGCTGAACGATCCGATCGCCTACATCGCCGGCGCCAGCGCCGTGGCCGCGGCGGCCACCGGAAGCGCCATCCGCGGTCAGCGGCAGTACTGGTCGGCGCTGCAGCAGACCACCCACGAGGCGATCGCCGGGCGGGATGCCGCGGTCCAGCGCAGCGTCGCCGAGGAACGGCTGCGCATCGCCCGCGACCTGCACGACACCCTCGGCCACGAGATCGCCGTGCTCGGCATGCACCTGGGCGCCGCGGAGGTCATGCTCCCCGAAGACGCCAGCCCGGCCCGCGAGCACCTGAGGTCGGCGCGCGGCAGCGTCAAGTCGCTGCTGGCGGAGACCCAGGAGATCCTGCAGGTGCTGCGCCCCGGCCCGGGCGCCGACACCACCAGCCCCGTCGCCAGCCATCAGGGCATTCCCGACCTCGTCGAGGCGTTCCGCACCGCCGGGATGATCGTCGACGCCGACCTCGGCGACCTCTCACCGGAGCTCGCCCCGCAGGTCAGCGCGGCCGTCTACCGCATCGTCCAGGAGGCGCTGACCAACGCCCAGCGGCACGGCGTCGGGCCGGTCGCGCTGACCGTGGACGTCACCGGCCGGACCGTCACCGTCGAGGCGGTGAACTCCCTCCCGCCGGCCTCCGGTGCCGCCTCGGAGGGAGGCGGGCAGGGACTGGTCGGCATGCGGGAACGCGCGTCGGCCGCCGGCGGCCGGCTCGAGCTGTCCACCGACGACGGCCGCTTCCGGGTCCGCGCGGTCCTGCCCGTTCCCGAGGGGGTGCTGCGGTGATCCGCGTGATGCTGGTCGACGACCAGGAGATGATCCGTGCCGGTCTGCGCGCCATCATCGGCGCCCACCCCGAGCTCGAGGTCGTCGCCGAGGCCGCCGACGGCCTCGCCGTGCTCCGGCAGCTGGATGCGGCGCAGCCCGACGTCGTGCTCATGGACATCCGGATGCCGGGCATCGACGGCGTCGAGGCCACCCGCCGCATCCGGCTCACCACACCGCCGGAGCAGCTGCGGATCCTGGTGCTGACCACCTTCGACCAGGACGACAACGTCCTGCGGGCCCTGCGCGCCGGCGCCGACGGCTTCCTCAGCAAGGGCGCCGGCCCGGCCGAGCTGACCGGCGCGATCGTCTCCGTCGCCTCCGGCGAGCGGGCGCTGTCCCCCGGGGCGGTCAGCGCCGTCGTCGACCACGTCGTCGACCAGCGGGTCATCGCCGTCGACCCGGCGCTCGCGGCCCGCTTCGCCGAGCTCACGCCCCGGGAGCGGGAGGTCGTCGGGGCCATCGTGTCGGGCCTGGACAACGCCCGGATCGCCGAGCAGTTCCACCTGTCCCCGTTCACCGTCAAGACCCACGCCAACCGCGCGATGGTCAAGGTCGGCGCTCGCGACCGCGCCCAACTGGTCACCCTCGCCATCCGCGCCGGGATCCACCCGCAGTAGCCGAGCTGGACCACTGCAGCCCCTGGCTCGGGCACGCAGGCGCCGCCGCAGCGGTTCCCGGCGCGTCGGGTCGGCATGTCGAGGTGCCCCCGGTCGGACTCGAACCGACACTCGAACCCTTTTAAGGGGCCTGCCTCTGCCGATTGGGCTACGGGGGCGGTGGAGGCACCGTAGCCGGACCGCGAGGAGCCGGGGGGACCGGACGTACGGTGTCCGGGCTGCCGCCTCTCCCCGACCGGAGGACCCGTTGGCGACGTCCGCACCGTCCACATCCGCTCCGCCGTCGCGCCGGACCGCCCGGTGAACCCGCCACAGGTTCCCGCCCGCGTCATGCGCGCCGCGATGCGCGTGCTCATCCGCCCGGTCCTGTCCCCGCGCGTGCCCGTGCAGGTGCAGCGCCGGTGGCTGGACGCCGTCACGAGGCTGGCGCCGCGCGCTCCGCGGGTCGACGTGCGGCCGGGGGAGCTGGGCGGCCGGCCGGTCGAGGTCGTGGTGCCGCGCGCCCCGGCGTCTTCCGGTGAGGTGCTCTACCTGCACGGCGGCGGCTTCACCGTCGGCTCCGTGGCCACCTACCGGGCGCTGGCCACCCATCTGGCCGCCGCCTCCGGTGCGACGGTGCACCTGCTGGACTACCGGCTCGCCCCCGAGCATCCCTTTCCCGCCGCCCTCGACGACGCACTGGCCGCCTACCGCGAGCTGATCCGGCGGTCGGGACGGCCGGAGCGCACCGTCGTCGTCGGTGACTCGGCAGGCGGATGGCTGACCCTCAGCGCGGCCGTGCGGCTGCGGGACGAGGGCGACCCGCTCCCGGCGGCCCTGGGGCTGGTCTCCCCCTGGCTGGACCTCTCCGGCACCGACCGGCACGACGACCGGGCCGATCCTCTGCTGCAGCCGGGATGGCTCGCCCGGTGCGCCGCGGACTTCGCCGCGGGCCGTGACCTCCGCTCCCCCGAGCTCACCCCGCTGGCGGCCGACCTCACCGGGCTGCCGCCCCTGGTGGTCCAGGTGGGCAGCGAGGAGATCCTGCTCGACGAGGCGGTGCGGCTCGCACGGCTCGCCCGCGCCGCAGGGGTGCCGGTGGATCTGCGCCGGTTCGACGGACTCTGGCACTCGGCCCAGCAGTCGGCCGGGCTGGTCGGAGAGGCCACCTCGGCCGTCACCGCCCTGGGCGGAGCGCTGGCTGCGCGCCTCCCGGCACCCGCCTGACCGGTCAGCCGGCTGCCGCGGCCAGTGCGGTCGCCCGGGAGAGGACCGCGTCGAGCATCGGCTCGGTCAGCTTTCCGGTGAAGGTGTTCTGCTGGCTGACGTGGTAGCTGCCCAGCAGCGTCAGCGGACCGCGGGGGCCCTCGAGGGCCACCTCGACGCCGTGCCCGAACGCGGGGCGTGGCCGGGGCAGCGCGTACCCGGCCGCGGCGAGCACGGGCCACAGCGCGGTCCAGCCGAACCCGCCGAGCACCACGACCACCCGGAGCCGGGGCAGCAGTTCCAGCTCCCGCGCCAGCCACGGTGAACAGGTGTTCCGCTCCTCCGGCGTCGGGGCGTTGGCCGGCGGCGCGCAGCGCACCGCGGCCGCGACGCGGACGCCGGTCAGCTCCAGCCCGTCCCCGACGTGCGTGGAGGTGGGCTGGTTGGCCAGCCCGGCCCGCCACAGGGCGGCGAAGATCCAGTCACCGCTGCGGTCCCCGGTGAACACCCGCCCGGTCCGGTTGCCACCGTGGGCGGCCGGCGCCAGCCCGACGACGGCGATCCGTGCGTCCGCGGGGCCGAGCCCCGGCACCGGCCGGCCCCAGTAGTCCTCGTCCCGGAACGACGCGCGCTTCACCCGCGCCACCTCCTCGCGCCAGGCGACGAGCCGCGGGCAGGCGGAGCAGCCGGAGATGCGGGCGTCCAGGACCGGCAGGTCGCGAGCACCCCGGGCGCTGCGCACCACGCCGGCGGCGGTGCGGACGGCCCTCACCCCCGGGCCAGACGCAACGCGATGCCGTCGAGGATGTCGTGCTCGCTGACGGTCACCTCCGAGAGGCCGAACTCGTCCATGAGCACGCGCAGTATCAGCGCTCCGGCGCCGATGACGTCGACCCGTCCGGGGTGCATGACCGCCGACGCGGCGCGGCGCTCGCGGGTGGCGCCCAGCAGGTCGGTGGCCACCGCGCGCACCTGCCCGACCGGGATCCGGGAGCCGTGGATGGCCTCGGAGTCGTAGGCGGGCAGGTCGAGGGCGAGGGCGGCCACGGTGGTCACCGAGCCGGCCAGCCCGACCAGGCTCGCGGCCTGGGCCACCGGCACCTCGACGGCGACGTCGGCCAGCGCGGCGCGGATGTCCCGCTCGGCCAGCGCCACCTGCTCGGGCGTCGGCGGGTCGCCGTGCAGGTGCCGCTCGGTGAGCCGAACGCAGCCCACGTCGACCGACCGCGCCGCGCGCACCCCGGCGGCGTCGCCGAGGACGAACTCGGTCGAGCCGCCGCCGATGTCGACCACCAGGTAGGGGGCTCGCGGGGGCTGCAGGCCGTGGACCGCCGCCGCCGCGTCCACCGAGGCGGTGGCGCCGAGGAAGGACAGCTCCGCCTCCTCCCGGCCGGTCACGACGTCGGGGAGGCGGCCGAGCGTCGCCAGCACCATGTCCTCGAAGTCGGCCCGGTTCGCCGCGTCGCGCGTGGCGCTGGTGGCCACCATCCGGACGTCGGTCGCGCCGAGCTCCCGCGCCGCGGCGGCGTACTCGACGAGCACTGCGCGGGTGCGCTCGATCGCCTCGGGAGCCAGGCGGCCGGTGGCATCCACGCCCTGGCCGAGGCGCACCACCTCCATCCGGCGCAGGAGGTCCGTGTGCGCTCCCTCGGCGGGGACGTCGGCGACCAGCAGCCGGATGGAGTTGGTGCCGCAGTCGATGGCCGCGACGCGGGTCACGCCGGTTCCTCGGGCAGGGCGCACGGCCCTCGGGACCACCACTCCCCCATCTCGGCGACCGCGCGGTCACCGATGGGGTTGGTCCCCGGGCCGGCCGCCAGGGCGTGACCGGCAAGGGCGTGCAGGCACTTGACCCGGTCGGGCATGCCACCGGCGGTGGCGCGCGTCGGCAGCACGTCCTGGGCGTCGCGAGCGGCCAGGTAGGACTCGTGCGCGGCGCGGTAGCCCGCGGCGAGCTCCGGATCGGTGGCCAGCTCGTCCTGCCACTCGCGCATGCGGCCGGTGGACTCCAGCCGGCTGGCTGCGGCCGACGCCCGCGGGCAGGTCAGGTAGTACAGCGTCGGGAAGGGCGTGCCGTCCTCCAGCCGGGGGGAGGTCTCCACGACATCGGGCTGCCCGCACGGGCAGCGGTGCGCCACGGCGGCCAGTGCCCGCGGCGGGCGGCCGAGCTGCCGGGCGACGATCTCCCGGTCCTCCGGGCTGACCGGCTCGCTCACCCGTCCGTTCCTCCTCCGCGCGGCTCGCCGTCCGCCGCGCCGTCGTCGTCGGCGGTCGCCACCGACTCCATGAGCCCCTCGTACCAGGACCGCGGCTCGGGCTCCTCGGCGGCCGCGGCCAGCGTTCCGGCGTCACCCTCGACCGCCTCCCCGTCGACGACGATCACCAGCCGGTCGCCGGGGAGCACGTACGCCAGCCGTTCCCGCGCCTGCCGCTCGGCGTAGGCGGGGTGTGCCTGCCGGGCCAGCTGCGCCTCGAGGTCGGCCGCGCGCTGCTCGAGCTGTCGCCCCTCGGCGGCCAGCTCCGCCAGCTCGGCCCGCCCGGCCAGGTACTGGCGGATCGGGCCGGCCAGCGTCAGCGCGAGCAGCAGGACCAGCCCGACGAGCAGGACGCCGCGCCCGGTGAACGACGGCCGCCGCCGGGTCGAGGCCGAACGCCGCTCGGCGCGGCGCTCGGTCCAGCTGTCGGTGCGGCGTCGCCCGGGGCGGCTGGACGCCGCCGAGCGCAGACCGGACG
>DASPIH010000062.1:0-3979 GCA_035629195.1 Blastococcus sp.
CTGGAGTCGCCCGACTGGTGCGCCCGCGCGATCGCCGAGCACGGGGACCGCATCGCCGTCGGCCTCGACGTGCGCGGCACCCGCCTGGCCGCCCGCGGCTGGACCAAGGAGGGCGGCGAGCTCTACGAGACGCTCGCCCGCCTCGACGCGGAGGGGTGCGCCCGCTACGTGGTCACCGACATCACCAAGGACGGCACGTTGCGCGGGCCCAACCTCGACCTGCTGCGCGAGGTCTGCGCCGCCACCCCGCGGCCGGTGATCGCGTCCGGCGGGGTCAGCTCGCTCGACGACATCCGGGCGCTGGCCGGGCTGACCGCCGTCGGCGTGGAGGGCGCCATCGTGGGCAAGGCGCTGTACGCGGGGGCGTTCACGCTGCCGGAGGCGCTGCGGGTGACCGAGGAGGCCGGGAGCGGAGCGCCCCGCGGGAGCGACGGGGACATGGCATGACGGTGCTGCGGCTGGGCTCGGGCAGCCCGTGGGAGGGGGTCGTCGGCTACAGCCGGGTGGTCGTGCGCGGCGACACCGCGTGGGTCAGCGGCACGACGTCCACCGTCGACGGCGAGGTCGCCCACCCCGGCGACGCCGCCGCGCAGACCCGGCAGGCGCTGGACAACGTGGAGCGGGCGCTGGAGCGGGCGGGGTTCACCCTCGCCGACGTGGTGCGCACCCGGATGTTCGTCACGGACATCACGCGCTGGGAAGAGGTGGGCCGGGCGCACGGCGAGGTGTTCGGCGACATCCGGCCGGCCACGACGATGGTGCAGGTCGCCGCCCTCATCGACCCGCTGATGCTGGTCGAGATCGAGGCCGACGCGGTCCGGGCGGCCGGGGCATGAGCGGATTGGCGGTCCGGGTCATCCCGTGCCTGGACGTCGACGCGGGCCGGGTGGTGAAGGGCGTCAACTTCGTCGACCTGCGCGACGCCGGCGACCCGGTGGAGATGGCCCGGGTCTACGACGCCGAGGGCGCCGACGAGCTGACCTTCCTCGACATCACCGCCAGCTCCGGCAACCGGGAGACCACCTACGACGTCGTCCGCCGGACCGCGGAGAGCGTCTTCATCCCGCTCACCGTGGGCGGCGGGGTGCGCAGCGTCGAGGACGTCGACCGGCTGCTGCGGGCGGGTGCGGACAAGGTCGCCGTGAACACCGCGGCCGTCGCCCGCCCCGAGCTGATCAGCGAGATCGCGCACCGCTTCGGCAACCAGGTGCTCGTGCTGTCGCTGGACGCCCGGCGGGTGCGCGACGGCGCGGTCACCGACTCCGGGTTCGAGATCACCACCCACGGCGGCCGGCAGGGCACCGGCCGGGACGCCGTCGAGTGGTGCGTGCGGGCGGCGGAGCTGGGCGTGGGGGAGATCCTGCTCAACTCCATGGACGCCGACGGCACCCGCGCCGGCTTCGACACCGACCTGGTCCGGCAGGTGCGCCGGGAGGTGCGCGTGCCGCTGATCGCCAGCGGAGGAGCGGGCGCGGTGGAGCACTTCCCGCCCGCGGTCGAGGCAGGCGCCGACGCGGTGCTGGCCGCCAGCGTGTTCCACTTCGGCCAGCTGCGCATCGGCGACGTCAAGCGGGGGCTGGCGGCCGCGGGGGCTCCGGTGCGCCGCGAGGCCGACTCCCCTGCTCCGCCGGGACCGTGACCGCCGCCGACGTGCGGGTGTGCGTCTTCGGCGACTCGTTCACCGCGGGCGTCGGCGATCCGACCGGCGCGGGCTGGCTGGGACCGGTCGGCTCGGCGGCGCGGGCCGCCGGTCACCTGCTGACCGTCTACGGCCTGGGCGTGCGGCGCAACACCTCCGTGGACATCGCCCGCCGGTGGCTGGAGGAGGCCTCTCGCCGGCTCCAGGACGGCGATCGCTCCGGCGTCGTCTTCGCCTTCGGCACCAACGACGTCGACGAGCAGGGAGGACGGCGACGGGTGGCTCGGGACAGGACGCTGGCGCTCCTCGCCGGAATGCTCGACGACGCGCACGGAGCCGACTGGCCGGCCCTCGTCATCGGACCGCCTCCCGTCCTCGACGCCCCCGCCCGGGCGAGGGCGGCCGACCTCACCGCGGGGATGGCGGGCGTCTGTGCCGAGCGCGGCGTGCCGTTCGTCGACCTCGGCGGTCTGCAGGAGGACCCGGTGTGGGTTGTCGAGATCGCTGCCGGGGACGCCTTCCACCCCTCGACGGACGGCTACGTCCGGCTCGCCGCGCTGATCGAACCGGCCTTCGTCGACTGGGTCGCCGGCCTGTCGGGCGCGCCGGCCACCGTCTGCCGGCCGGCGTCGCCGCCATGACCCGTCGGCCGCCGGCGGAGGCCTGGGTCCCGACGCACGGAGCGGGGTAGGCGGACCGGGGTCGGAACCAGGGGAGGGAGCAGCGGGTGCAGCTGGACCAGGGTGAGTCCGCCGCCGGGCCGTGGCGGGTCGTGCCGCTCGGCGAGCTGGTCGAGCTGCTGCGGACAGCCTCCCCGCCCGGCGTCGGCAGGCCGCGCGTCGTGGCGATCGACGGGCGTGGCGGAGCGGGCAAGAGCACCCTCGTCCGCCGCCTTCTGGCGCAGGTCCGGCGATCGGCGGTGGTGCACACCGACGACGTCGCCTGGCACCACTCCTCCTTCGACTGGGCCGGAGTGCTGGCCGAGCACGTGCTGGAGCCACTGCGGCGGGGGGAGGCGGTCGACTTCAGACCCCAACCCTGGGTCGAGCGGGGTCGTCCCGGGTCGATCGTGGTGCCCCGGGGGCTGGAGACCGTGTGGGTCGAGGGCACCGGGGTGCTGCGGGGCTGCCTGGCGCCGCTGCTTGACGCGTCGGTGTGGGTGCAGGTGGACCGGCGGGACGCCGGGCGCCGGCTGCTGGAGCGCGACGGCGATGCGCCCGGGCAGCTGCTCCACGCTGAGGAGTGGCTGCGGGAGGAGCGCCCGTTCCTGCTCCGCGAGCGGCCGTGGGAACGCGCCACCATCGTGCTGGCCGGCAGTCCGGTCCTCGACCACGATCCGGCCACGCAGGTGGTGGTCGCCCCACCGGTCGCGAGCCGGCGTTGACCTGGGGCTGGTCGTCGCTCGATCACCGGCCTCGTGCGCGCCCGTCCCTCCGCCGGATGAGGATGGCGCCATGGAGATCCTCAGCAGCCGCATCCTGCTCCGGCCGACCGATCCCCGGCGGTCGCAGTCGTTCTACCGCGACGTCCTCGGGCTCGCCGTCTACCGCGAGTTCGGCCCGGCGGACCATCCGGGACTGGTCTTCTTCCTGGGGAACGGGCTGCTGGAGGTCTCCGGTCAATCGGGGCAGATCATGCAGGGCCTTGCCCTGTGGCTGCAGGTCCGCGACGTCGCCGCCGAGCACCGTCGGCTCGCGGCGGCGGACGTGACGATCATGCAGCCACCTCGACGGGAGCCGTGGGGGCTGGTCGAGATGTGGCTGGAGGATCCCGACGGCGTCCGGATCGCCCTCGTGGAGGTCCCGGACGACCACCCCCTGCGCCGGGACCAGCGCTGACGTGTGTGGACGGGCCTGCCGGTCCCCGAGGCGGCCGCTCGGGAAGCCCGGGCCCCGCCGCCTCCACCGTGAGCCGGAGCGGCCGGAGGACTAGCAGGGCAGCTCCAGGAGCCAGGCGGCGGTAGGGCTCCCCGGGTCGGGCACGTAGGCGACGATGTGCAGGTCGGGGTGGTCCGAGGGCACCAGCCGGTGGTGCTCGAAGTCCAGGATGCCGGCGCTCGGGTGCACGAACCGCCGCCGCCGGGAGGTGAAGCCCTCGACGGTGAGGTCCCGCCACTGGTCGCGGAACTCCGCGCTCGCCTCGCTGAGCCGGGCGATGAGCGCCGAGTGGGCGGGCGAGCCGAGCTGCGAGCCGGACTCCGCGCGGAACTCGGCGACGAAGTGCCGGCTGTCCTCCGCCCAGTCGGGGAGCATGTCCCGCAGGTGCGGATCGGTGAACACCACCCAGAGCAGGTTCCGGTCGGCCGGGTCCAGGCTCGTGATCCGCGAGTACAGCGCGGCG
>DASPIH010000063.1:0-5164 GCA_035629195.1 Blastococcus sp.
GCCGAGGGCCGCGCCCAGGTCGGCCAGCAGCTCGTCGGGCAGCGGGTGCGGGTTCTCGTTGGTGTTGAGCTGGTGCTTCACCGGCAGCTGCGGCGCGCCGTACGGCGTCTTCCCCCGCAGCTCGGGCCGGAGCGGGAGCTCCTCGAGCGAGGCCATCAGCCGCGCTGCCGCACCCGCACGGCGGCCGCGTGGCCCGGCAGGTCCTCGGCGCCGGCGAGGGCGTCGATGTGCCCGGCGACGTCGGCGAGGGCCCGCTCGTCGTACTCGACGAGGTGGATCCCGCGCAGGAACGACTGCACCGACAGGCCGCTGGAGTGCCGCGCGCAGCCGCCGGTGGGCAGCACGTGGTTGGAGCCGGCGATGTAGTCGCCGAGCGAGACCGGCGACCACGCGCCGACGAACACCGCGCCGGCGTTGCGGACCCGGAGGGCGACCTCCCGCGGGTTGCGCGTCTGGATCTCCAGGTGCTCGGCCGCGTAGGCGTCCACGACGCGCAGACCGTCCTCCAGGTCGTCGACGAGGACGACGCCGGACTGGGTGCCGTTCAGCGCGGTGCTGATCCGGTCGGAGTGCTTGGTGGCCGCCACCTGGCCGGGCACCAGGGCCAGGACGGCGTCGGCGAGCTCCTCGCTCGGGGTGACCAGGACGGCGCCGGCCAGCGGGTCGTGCTCGGCCTGGCTGATGAGGTCGGCGGCGACGTGGGCCGGGTCGGCGGTGTCGTCGGCGAGGATCGCCACCTCGGTGGGGCCGGCCTCGGAGTCGATGCCGATCAGCCCGCGCAGCAGCCGCTTGGCCGCCGTCACGTAGACGTTGCCCGGGCCGGTGACCATGTCGACCGGCTCGCAGGGCCCGGCGCCGTAGCCGAACACGGCGATGGCCTGGGCGCCGCCGACGGCGTACACCTCGGTCACGCCCAGCAGCGCGCAGGCGGCGAGCACGCCCTGATCGGGCAGACCGCCGTTGTCCCGCTGCGGCGGGGTGGCGACCGCGATGGACTCCACCCCGGCGATCTGGGCGGGCACCACGTTCATGACCACGCTGGACAGCAGCGGCGCCAGGCCCCCGGGCACGTACAGACCCACCCGCCGGACCGGCAGCCACCGCTCGGTGACCGTGCCACCCGCGACCACCTGGGTGGTGACGTCGGTGCGGCGCTGGTCGGCGTGCACCTTCTGCACCCGGCTGATGGCCTCCTCCAGGGCGGCCCGCAGGGTGGGATCGCACTCGGCCAGCGCCCGGTCGAGGGCGGCCTGCGGCACGGCGAAGTCCTCGGCGTCGACACCGTCGAGGCGGGCGGTGATCTCCCGGACCGCCTGGGCGCCGCGGATGCGCACGTCCTCGCACAGCGGGCGGACGGTGGCGAGCACCGAGTCGATGTCGGTGGCCGCCCGTGGCAGCAGGTCGGCCAGGTCACGGACGCCGGGCAGGGTGTTTCCACGCAGGTCGATGCGGGCGAGCACGGGCTGCCTCCGGAGTGGGCTGAACGGTTGCGGCGGGCTTCCAGCGTAGCCAGCGACCGCCGTCACCCCAGGAGCGCCCGGACGGCCCCGGGGGTGCCGACCCGTAGGCTTGCCGGGATGGGTGAGCTGATCCCGCTGTTCCCGCTGGGGCGGCCGCTGTTCCCCGGGGCAGTGCTGCCCCTGCACGTGTTCGAGCCGCGGTACCGGCGGCTGATGCGCGATCTGATGGCGCTTCCCGAGCACGGCGACCGGCGGTTCTTCGGGGTCGTCGCCATCCGGCAGGGCTGGGAGGTCGAGCGGGTGGCCCCGGCCGCGGCGCTCTACGACGTCGGCTGTGCCGCGCGCCTGCGGCGGGTGCAACCCCAGCCCGACGGCGGGTTCCGCGTCGTCACCGTGGGCGGCGAGCGGTTCCGGCTGCTCGACGTCGTCGTCGGTGAGGACCCTCCGTACCTGCAGGGGGAGGTCGAGTGGCTGGCCGAGGACGAGGTCACCACGGAAGACGCCACGGAGGAGGCCGGCGGCTCCGGAGCCGTCGTCGACGCCGTCGTCCCGGTCACCGGTGAGTCGCTGAGGTCGCTCACCCACGGGGTCGGGGACCTGTTCACCCGGTACGTCGCGGAGGTCGCGGCCCTGGGCGCCGGTGCGCACGGCGACGGCGTCGAGGCCGAGGTCCGGCTGGCCGCGGCCGCCGACGACCCGACCGCGTTGTCCTGGGTCGTCGCCTCCGCGGCCCTGCTGACCACCGAGGACCGCCAGGCGTTGCTGGCCGAGTCCACGACCCGGCGGCGGCTCGTGGCGGAATCACGGCTGCTGCGCCGGGAGCTGACGCTGCTGCAGACCCTCGGCGCCGTGCCCGCACCGCTGCAGCAGTTCAGCGGGCCCATGGCGGTGAACTGACGAGGGACCCCGTCCCTAGGGGGCCACTCGATCGGGCTGCTCGCGGCCCAGACCGTCGTCGGCGGTGACGACCACGCAGGCCAGGTAGGTCAGCAGCGCGGCGAACGGCGCCGCGGCGAGCACGGGAAACGCCCCGAGGGTGAGGCCGGTGGTGACCGTGCCGCCGATCCCGGCGAGGTCGGCCTCGGTGGGCGGTGCCCCGAGCAGCTCCCCCACCTGCCAGGCCGCGAGCGCGGCCAGGGAGGCGCCCAGGGCGAGCACGACGAGCGTTCCGACCCCCCGGCCGCGGCGGCGCAGCCAGGCCGCACCGCCGGCGAGCACGCCCAGGCCCAGCAGGACGAACACGAGGACGGCGTCGTCGGCGACCTGCAGCTCCCCGGAGGGAGCTCCCACGGGCACCGGGCCGTCAGCCGTCACGCGGTAGTCCGCCCGCGGGGCCAGTGCCCACCAGAGGACTCCGGCCGGAACGCCGGCGACGACGAGCCCGACCAGCAGGCCCACCCCGCCGCGCAGGTCCTGCCGCACCTCCGGCCAGCCCTGCCAGTAGACGTGCGGGGGCGCGGCCGACCACGGCAGCGCGGGCAGCGGCGGCATGCTCACCGCACCAGTGAACACGGCCTCCGCGAGACGTGATGGAACGGCCCCGCTGCAGGGTCCCGCGCCGAGCTGGCGAGGCGTGGGGGGCAGCGGGGTCCTTCTTCAGAGGATCGCCACGCTGGTGGGGCCGAGCAGCGCCTTGATGTCGCCCATGAGCGCGGTGCTCGGGCGGACCCGCAGGCCCTGGTCGAGGCGCAGCACGGTCTCCCGGCTGCCGTTGACCAGCTTGAGCTGGACCTCGGTCGTGCCGGGGTGGCTGCCCAGCACCTCGCGGAGCCGCTCCACCACCGGTGGTGTGCAGCGGGCCGCCGCCATGGAGACCAGGACCGGACCGCGCGGCCCCTCGGTGAGCTCGGGGATGGTGACCTCGGAGCCGAACAGCGACGGCTGGTCGTCCCGCCGGCTGATCCGGCCCTTCACCACGACGATCTGGTCCCGGACCACCTTCTCCGAGACCTCGGCCCAGGTCTTGGGGAAGAAGAGCACCTCGATGCCGGACTCGAGGTCCTCCACGGTGGCGATGGCCCACGGGGCCCCCTGCTTGTTGGTGCGTGGGGAGACCGCGGTGAGGATGCCGGCGATGGTGACGTTCGCGCCGTCCTCCACTCCCCCGGCGTTGATCTCCGCGATCGGGGTGTCGGCGTGCGAGGTGAGCACGTGCTCGACGCCGTGCAGCGGGTGGTCGGAGACGTAGAGGCCGAGCATGTCGCGCTCGAACATCAGCCGTTCGCTCTTCGACCAGTCCGCGGTCGGGATGGTGATGTCCAGGGCGCCGGCGAACGGGTCGTCGCCCTCGTCGTCGCCGAAGCTGCCGAACAGGTCGAACTGCCCCTCGGCCTCCTTGCGCTTGAGCCCCATGGCCGACTCGACGGCCTGCGCGTGGACGGCGACGATGCCCTGCCGGGAGTGGCCCAGCGAGTCGAAGGCGCCGGCCTTGGCCAGGGACTCGATGACCTTCTTGTTGCAGGCCACCGTGTCGATCTTGCGCATGAAGTCGGCGAAGTCCTTGAAGGCACCCTTCCCCTCGCGGGCCCGCACGATCGAGTCGACGACGTTGTGACCGACGTTGCGCACCGAGGCCAGCCCGAAGCGGATGTCGGTGCCGACCGCGGTGAAGTCCCAGGAGGACTCGTTGACGTCCGGCGGGAGCACCTTGATGCCCATCCGGCGGCACTCGGCCAGGTAGATGGGCCGGCGGTCCTTGTCGTCCTGGACGCTGGTGAGCAGCCCGGCCATGTACTCGGCCGGGTAGTTCGCCTTGAGGTAGGCGGTCCAGTAGGAGACCAGGCCGTAGGCGGCCGAGTGGGCCTTGTTGAAGGCGTAGTCGGCGAACGGGACGAGGATGTCCCACAGCGTCTTGACGGCCGCCGCGGAGAAGCCGTTCTCCTTCATGCCGGCCTCGAAGCCGACGTACTCGGCGTCCAGGACCGACTTCTTCTTCTTGCCCATCGCCCGGCGCAGCAGGTCGGCCTTGCCGAGCGTGTACCCGGCGACCTTCTGCGCGATCGCCATGACCTGCTCCTGGTAGACGATCAGGCCGTAGGTCTGGCCGAGGATCTCCTCGAGCGGCTCGGCCAGCTCGGGGTGGATCGGCGTGATCTCCTGCTGGCCGTTCTTGCGCAGCGCGTAGTTGGTGTGCGAGTTCGCACCCATCGGGCCGGGACGGTAGAGCGCGCCCACGGCCGAGATGTCCTCGAAGTTGTCCGGCCGCATGAGCCGCAGCAGCGACCGCATCGGCCCGCCGTCGAACTGGAACACGCCGAGGGTGTCGCCCCGGGAGAGCAGGGCGTAGGTGGCCGGATCGGTCAGATCCCGGCTGATCTCGTCGAGATCCACCGGCTCCTTGCCGTTGATGACGATGTTGCGGAGCGCGTCGTCGATGACGGTGAGGTTGCGCAGGCCCAGGAAGTCCATCTTCAGCAGGCCGAGCGTCTCGCAGGTCGGGTAGTCGAACTGCGTGATGACCGCGCCGTCGGCCTCGCGCCGCATGATCGGGATGCTGTCGATCAGCGGGTAGCGGCCGATGATCACGCCGGCGGCGTGCACGCCCCACTGACGCTTCAGGCCCTCGAGCTTGCGGGCCTGGTCGACGACCTCGGCAGCCCCCGGGTCGGACTCGTAGCGGGCGCGGAACTCCGCGGCCTCCTTGTAGCGCGGGTGCGCCGGGTCGAAGACCCCCGACAGCGGGATGCCCTTGCCCATGACGTCCG
>DASPIH010000064.1:0-5223 GCA_035629195.1 Blastococcus sp.
GCTACGGCGGCAAGGGCGTCACCAAGGCCGTCGACGGCGTCCTCGACGTCATCGGCCCCGAGCTGGTCGGCTACGAGGCCACCGAGCAGCGGCTGGTCGACCAGCGCCTGCTGGACCTCGACGGCACGCCCGACAAGTCCCGGCTCGGCGCCAACGCCATCCTGGGCGTCAGCCTGGCGGTGGCCCGCGCGGCGGCGGACTCGGCGAGCCTGCCGCTGTTCCGCTACGTCGGCGGCCCCTCGGCGCACCTGCTGCCGGTGCCGATGATGAACATCCTCAACGGCGGCGCCCACGCCGACAGCAACGTCGACGTGCAGGAGTTCATGATCGCCCCGATCGGCGCGGCGACCTTCGCCGAGGCGCTGGCCGTGGGCACCGAGACCTACCATGCGCTCAAGGCGGTGCTGAAGGGCCGCGGCCTGTCGACCGGCCTGGGCGACGAGGGCGGCTTCGCCCCCGACCTGCCGACCAACCGGGCCGCCCTGGACCTCATCGCCGAGGCCGTCGAGAAGGCCGGCTACGCCCTGGGCACCGACGTCGCGCTCGCCCTCGACGTCGCCGCGACCGAGTTCCACACCGACGGCGGCTACGACTTCGAGGGCCAGACCCGCTCGGCGGAGTACCTCATCGACTACTACCGCGGCCTGGTCGACGCCTACCCCATCGTCTCGATCGAGGACCCGCTGTCCGAGGAGGACTGGGACGGCTGGATCGCGCTGACCGCCGCGCTCGGCGACCGGGTGCAGATCGTCGGCGACGACCTGTTCGTCACCAACCCGGCGCGGCTGGCCGACGGCATCAGCCGGGACGCCGCGAACGCTGCTCATCCGCTCCCGCTCAGCCCTTCAGCCGCGGAAAGGCCGCCGCGCCGGCGTAGCGGGCGGCGTCGTCGAGCTCCTCCTCGATGCGGAGGAGCTGGTTGTACTTGGCCACCCGCTCGCTGCGGGCGGGAGCGCCGGTCTTGATCTGACCGCAGTCGGTGGCCACCGCGAGGTCGGCGATCGTGGTGTCCTCGGTCTCGCCGGACCGGTGGCTCATCATGCTGCGGTAGCCGCTGCGGTGGGCCAGGTTGACCGCGTCGAGGGTCTCGGTGAGCGTGCCGATCTGGTTGACCTTCACCAGCAGCGCGTTGGCCGCTCCCTGGGAGATGCCGTCGGCCAGGCGGGTGGGGTTGGTGACGAACAGGTCGTCGCCGACGATCTGCACGCGGTCGCCGAGGGTCTGGGTGAGCGCGACCCAGCCGGCCCAGTCCTCCTCCGAGAGCGGGTCCTCGATCGAGGCGATCGGATAGGCGTCGACCAGCTCGCGGTAGTAGTCGATGAGGTACTCCGCCGATCGGGTCTGGCCCTCGAAGTCGTACCCGCCCTCGGTGTGGAACTCGGTGGCGGCGACGTCGAGGGCGAAGGCGATGTCCTCACCGAGGGAGTAGCCGGCCTTCTGCACGGCCTCCGAGATGAGGTCGAGCGCGTCACGGTTGCTCGGCAGCGAGGGGGCGAAGCCGCCCTCGTCACCGAGGCCGGTCGCCAGGCCGCGCCCCTTCAGCACGCCCTTGAGCGCGTGGTAGGTCTCGGTGCCGATGGCCAGCGCCTCGGCGAAGGTGGCCGCGCCGATGGGAGCGATCATGAACTCCTGGACGTCGACGTTGCTGTCGGCGTGGGCGCCCCCGTTGAGGATGTTCATCATCGGCACCGGCAGCAGGTGCGCCGACGGGCCACCGACGTAGCGGAACAGCGGCAGGTGCGCGGAGTCCGCGGCGGCCTTGGCGACGGCGAGGCTGACGCCCAGGATCGCGTTGGCGCCCAGGCGCGACTTGTCCGGCGTGCCGTCGAGGTCCAGGAGGCGCTGGTCGACCAGCCGCTGCTCGCTCGCCTCGAAGCCGACCAGCTCGGGGCCGATGACGTCGAGGACGCCGTCGACGGCCTTGGTCACGCCCTTGCCCCCGTACCGCTCACCCCCGTCGCGCAGCTCGACCGCCTCGAAGGCGCCGGTCGAGGCGCCGCTGGGCACGGCGGCCCGGGCGATCGTCCCGTCGTCGAGGGCGACCTCGACCTCCACGGTGGGGTTTCCGCGCGAGTCGAGGATCTCCCGCGCGCCTACGGCATCGATGCTGGCCACGGGGGCAGCCTAACGACTGGTGCACGGGCACCGCGCAATCCTCGCTGGAGATGACAGGCTGCCTCCGTGCCCGGGCCTCCGACCCACGAGCGACCCGTCCCTGCCGGCCGGTGGTCGCGGCTGCGGACGGCCCGCTCGATGCTCGTGGTGCCGCTCCTCCTGGCGGCGGACCTCGCGCTGGTCGTCGCCTCGGGTGTGATCCGCGGCATCGGCGGCGCCGATGACGAGGCTCGGTTGCGAGCATGGTTGCTGGAGACCGATGGCGGCTGGCCGGAACGGTTCGGGTACGCGCAGCAGGTCGCCGTCGGGGTCCTCCTGGTCCTGCTGTGGCACC
This sequence comes from Blastococcus sp., assembly GCA_035629195.1. Lineage (GTDB taxonomy): Bacteria > Actinomycetota > Actinomycetes > Mycobacteriales > Geodermatophilaceae > Blastococcus. The sequence goes on from DASPIH010000064.1 coordinate 2,450, forward strand.
GCACCCGCCGCCGGGTCTGGCTGGCCTGGGCCGGGCTGTACTCCGTCGTCCTCGCGGACGACAGCCTGAGACTGCACGAGCGCCTCGGTGACCAGCTGGCGCGAGCCCTGGAGCTCCCCGACGGTCTGGCGGGGCTGCGCGGTGACGACCTGGGCGAGCTGACGGCCTGGGGGCTGCTGGCGGTCGTCCCCCTGGCCGTGGTGGTCCGGCTGCACCGGCGCAGTGACCGGGGAACACGTGCAGCGAGCCTGGGCCTGGCCGCGCTGGCCTGCGGCTACGCGTTCTTCGGCATCGGCGTCGACCAGCTGCACGCGGCCGCTCGCAACGGCCCGTGGGAACTCCTCGCCGGCACCGTCGAGGACGGCGGAGAGCTCCTGGCGCTCAGCGTCACGGTGGCGTACGCCGGCACGCTGCTCGGGGCGGCCCGGCGGAGGCGGCCGGCGGGCGAGGACGGGGGCGAGGCCGAGGGCGGGGGCGAGGCAGGGGCGGATCAGGCGCCGCGCGCCTCGGCGGCGGCGTCGAGCTCGCCGGCGTAGCGGCGCACCGCCTCCCGGAGCGCGTCCTCGACGTCCCATCCGCGGGCCTCGGCCGCCGCGACGACGGCGAGCAGCCGCTCCCCGAGCTCCTCCGGGCTCGCCACCGAGAGCTCCGCCGGCGCGGGGGTGCTCAGCCCCGAGCGGCCCGCCCGGCGGACCAGCGCCGCCCCCCACGAGGCCGCCGGCTGCGAGCGGGAGACCCCCTCGGTCGGCGATCGCCGCTGCTTCTCGGCCCGCTTGATCTCCTCCCAGCCCGCCTCGACCTGCGCGACATCGCGCGGGCCGGCATCCCCGAACACGTGGGGGTGCCGGCGCACCAGCTTGTCCACCAGGTCCCCGGCCACGTCGTCGACGTCGAACCGGCGGACCTGCTCGGCCTCGGCGGCGACACGCGCGTGGAAGACGACCTGGAGCAGCACGTCGCCGAGCTCCTCGCGCATGCCCACCGGATCGTCGTCGACGATGGCGTCGTAGGCCTCGTGCGCCTCCTCGAGGAGGTATCCCCGCAGCGAGGCGTGGGTCTGCTCGGCGTCCCAGGGGCAGCCGCCCGGCGAGCGCAACCGGTCCATGACGGCCACGACGTCGAGCAGGCGTGCGCCCGGTGGCTCCGGGGCGCCGTCGACGACCTCGCCCGGTACCCCGCTCGGGTCGTCGGTGAGCAGCACGACGGCGTCGGGCCGGGCCTGCGCCGCTCCGGCGTCGGCGACGTCCTCGACGGTCCACCCACCGGCGCGCAGGGCCTCGGCCGTGGCCGCGGCCCCGGGCAGCGCGAGGAGCGGTCGCTGGGACGCCAGGGCCCGCCAGCCGGCCGGACCGAGCAGGCCGGGGAGACGGGGGCTGACGACGACGGCGAGAGCGACGGGCACGGGCTCAGTCTGCCGGGCCGCTGCCCAGCGCGTCCGGGTCCTGCGGATCGGCCGCGTCCTCGAGGAGATCGACCACGCCGCCCTCCGCGGGCACCACCTGCCCGTCCTTCAGCCGGCCGTAGCGCGGGTTGACCGTGACGTCGAGGTCCTCCCGGACGGTATCGACCAGCGCGGCCCCGGCGGCGTCGATCTCCCCCGCGGCCTCCTCCTCCAGCTGGGGCCGGGCCTCCTCGAAGGTCGGGTAGACGGTTCCGGCGCGGAAGGCGACGACGATGCCGCCGGTCTCGGGCACCGCCACGCTGAAGGCGGTGCCCGGGGCGGCGGTCTCCAGCCCCTGGGCCAGCGGCGGCGGGAGCTCGCCGGCGACGCGGCGGTCGAGCTGCGCCAGGGTGTAGGTCCCGGGGTACTGCGCGGCGAACTCGCCGTACCGGGCGGGCGCGCCGGTCAGGCCGGCCACCACGGCGTCCGCGGTGGCCTGGTCGGGCACGGTGAGGTAGCCGAACTCCACCTGGGCCAGGGCCTCGCGCACCTCGTCGTACCGGGCGCGCAGCGCGTCCTCCTCCAGTGCCGCGGCGTCGCCCTGCCCGGCGGCGAGCTCGCGGCGCAGGAGCTGCTGGCGGATCGTCTCGGCGACGTCGGCCCGGCCGATCCCCTGCTGGGCCAGCTGCTCGTAGACCGCGTCGGGGTCGTCGCCCTGCAGGAGCTGCTCGACGCGCTGCTGGACCTCGGCGTCGGTGACCTCGACGCCGTAGCGCTCGGCCGCGGCCCCGTGCACCTCGCGCTCGACCAGCGCGGCGAGCACCCGCCGGGTGAACTCGTCCGCGCGCCCCTCGGCGAAGCCGGCGATCTGCTCGTCGGCCAGCCGCTCGTCGACGGCGCCGTCGAGCTCGGCGACCGTGACCTGCTCGTCGCCCACGTAGGCGGCGACGTCGGGCGCCGACCGGCAGCCGGCGAGCACCGAGATCGAGATCAGGCCTGCGGCCAGCGATGCGGTCAGGCGACGCGGATGCACGAACCGAGCGTGCCACACGGGCGGAACGCCGATCGCGGACCGAGCGGCTCCGGCAGCCGTGTCCCGTCCCCCGCGCAGGTGTCCGTGCCGGGACCTCCCCCCGACGGGGGATCCGCCCACGGTCGACGGCTGCCAGCATCGCGGGATGCCGCCTGCTGAACCCGCGCCGCCGCGCGGAACGGAGCCGGACGTCGCCGTCCGGATCGTCGGCCTGGTGGCGGCGGACGACGCCGTCGCGCGCGCCGAGGCCCTGCTGACCCCGGCCGAGCTCGCCCGCGCCCGGCGGGGCACGCCGGCCGTCCACCGGCGACGGGTGCTCCTGCGCGCCGCGCTGCGCACCGCCCTCGCCAGTGAGCTGGG
>DASPIH010000065.1:0-4146 GCA_035629195.1 Blastococcus sp.
CGTGCGCGGTCACCTGCGGGTACCGGGCGCGCAGCTCGGCCAGCATCTCCCCGGCCGGGTCGACGGCGACGACCTCGTGCCCGGCCGCCAGCAGGACGCCGGTCAGCAGGCCGGTGCCGGCGCCCAGGTCGAGCACCCGCCGCGGGGACCTCCCCACGAGGAAGGCCACGGCGTCGGCCGGGTAGTCCGGCCGGTGTGCCGCGTAGCCGGCCGCGACGGAGCCGAACGACGTCCGCCGCTGCCGCCACGTGTCCGGATCTGGTTCGCCGGCCGGCACGGGGACGTCAGCCCGCGGGGACGGCGTCGCTGCTCGCCGTCGCCTTCTTCGTGGCCTTCCTGGCCGTCGTCTTCCCCGTCGTGGTCGCCTTCTTGGCCGTCGTCTTCTTGGCGGTGGCCTTCTTCTTGGTGGCCTTCTTCGTGCTCGGGTTGTTGCGCCGGTCGGCCAGCAGCTCGGCGGCGCGCTCGAGGGTGATGCTCTCGACGTCGTCGCCCTTGCGCAGGCTGGCGTTGGTCTCGCCGTCGGTCACGTACGGGCCGAACCGGCCCTCGCGGACGGTGACCGTGCCCTGGGTGACCGGGTCGGCGCCCAGCTCCTTGAGCGGCGCGGCGGCGGCCCGGCGGCCCCGCTGCTTGGGCTGGGCGAAGACAGCCAGCGCCTCGTCGAGGGTGACGGTGAACAGCCGGTCCTCGGACTCCAGCGAGCGGGAGTCGGTGCCCTTCTTCAGGTAGGGCCCGTAGCGGCCGTTGAGCGCCTGGATCTCCTCGCCGTCCGGCGCGGCGCCCACGGTGCGCGGGAGCGTGAGCAGCTTCAGCGCGTCGTCGAGGGTCACCGACTCCGGCGACATGGACGAGAAGAGGCTGGCCGTGCGCGGGGCCTCCTTGCTGCCCTCGGGCACCACGGTGGTGACGTAGGGGCCGTACCGGCCGGCCTTGACCACGACGGGCAGCCCGGACACCGGGTCGGTCCCGAGCGTGCGGTCGCCGGACGGTGCGGCGAGCAGCTCCTCGACCTTCTCCTGGGTCAGCTCGTCGGGGGCGAGGTCCTCGGGGAGGCTGACGCGGGGGCCGTCCTCGCCGCCGACCTGCAGGTAGGGCCCGTAGCGCCCGACCCGGACGACGACCCGCTCGCCGTTCGGCCCGGTGGCCTGCAGCGGGATGGAGTTGACCCCGCGGGCGTCGATCTCCTCCAGCCGCTGGCCGATCACCGACTTGAGTCCGCCGGAGGCCGCGATGCCGCCGGCGTGCCGGCCCTCGCCGCCGAAGTAGAACTCGGTGAGCCAGTCGACCCGGCCCAGGTCGCCGGCCGCGATCTCGTCGAGCTCCTGCTCCAGCGAGGCGGTGAAGTCGTAGTCGACGAGCTGGGCGAAGTGCTGCTCCAGCAGGTTGATCACGGCGAAGGCCACGAAGGTGGGTACCAGCGCCGAGCCCTTCTTCCAGACGTACCCGCGGTCCTGGATCGTCTGCATGATCGAGGCGTAGGTGGACGGCCGGCCGATACCCAGCTCCTCCAGCCGCGCGACGAGGCTCGGCTCGGTGTAGCGGGACGGCGGGGTCGTCGAGTGGCCCTTGGCCTCCAGCTCCCGGGTGTCGAGCTGCTGGCCGCGCTCGACCCGGGGCAGCCGGCGCTCGGCGTCGTCGCTGCCGTGGTCGTCGTCGCCGGCGGCGCCCTCGTCGCGCGACTCGACGTAGGCGCGCAGGAAGCCGGGGAAGGTGATGGTGCGGCCGCTGGCGGTGAACTCGACCGCCTCGTCGGTGCTGCTGCGCCCGGCCAGCCGGATGCTGACGCTCTGCCCGACGGCGTCGGCCATCTGAGAGGCGATGGTGCGCTGCCAGATCAGCTCGTAGAGGCGGAACTCGTCGCGGGCGAGCTGACCGGCGAGCTGACCGGGGGTGCGGAAGCTGTCGCCGGCGGGCCGGATCGCCTCGTGCGCCTCCTGGGCGCCCTTGGCCTTCTTGGCGTAGCGGCGCGCTTCGGCCGGGACGTAGGCGTCGCCGTAGAGCTGGCGGGCCTGGGTGCGGGCGGCGTTGACGGCCTCGTTCGACAGGTTCGTCGAGTCGGTCCGCATGTAGGTGATGTGGCCGTTCTCGTACAGCCGCTGCGCCACCCGCATGACCTGCGCCGAGGACCAGCCGAGCTTGCGGCCGGCCTCCATCTGCAGCGTCGAGGTGGTGAACGGCGCGTACGGGCGCCGCCGGTAGGGCTTCTCGTCCACCCGGCTGACGGTGACCTGCCGGCCCTCGAGCCGGGCAGCCAGGCCGCGGGCGCCGGCCTCGTCCAGGTGCACGACCTCGCCGGTCGCCCGTCCGGTGGCAGGGTCGAAGTCCCGGCCGGTCGCGACCCGGCTGTCGTCGACGCTGACCAGGCGGGCGCGCAGCGTGGTCGGCTCGCCCTCGTCCGCGCTGGTGCGCCGGCCGGTGACGGCGAAGGTGCCCTCCAGCGACCAGTAGTCGGCCGAGTGGAAGGCCATCCGCTCCCGCTCCCGCTCGACGACGATCCGGGTGGCCACCGACTGCACGCGCCCGGCCGAGAGCTTGGGCAGGACCTTCTTCCACAGCACGGGGCTGACCTCGTAGCCGTAGAGACGGTCGAGGATGCGGCGGGTCTCCTGCGCGTCGACCAGCGCGGTGTCCAGCTCCCGCGGGTTGGCCACGGCGCGGGCGATCGCCTCGGGGGTGATCTCGTGGAACACCATGCGCCGCACCGGCACGCGCGGCTTGAGAGTGTCGACCAGGTGCCAGGCGATGGCCTCGCCCTCGCGGTCCTCATCGGTGGCGAGGTAGACCTCGCTGGCGTCCTTCACCAGCTGCTTGAGCCGGCTGACCTGCTGCTTGCGGTCGGGGCTGACCACGTACAGCGGCTCGAAGGCGTTGTCGACGTCGACGCCCAGCCGCGCCCAGGACGCGCCCTTGTGCTCGGCCGGCACGTCGGCGGCGTTGCGCGGCAGGTCGCGGATGTGCCCGACGCTGGCCTCGACGACGTAGCCGCTGCCCAGGTACCCCGCGATCTTGCCCGCCTTGGTCGGGGACTCCACGATGACCAGCGGCCGTCCACCGCCGGCGGCGGTCCGGCGGCGGGCAGGGGTGCTCGTGCCCCCGGCGGTCGCCGCGGCGGTCCGGGTGCCGGTGTGCGTGGTCTTCGTGGGTGCCACGGTGCTCCTGTCGGTGGTGCTCGGTGCAGGCGCCGGTGGTCCGGCGCCGGACGACGCGGTCGCTCCCCGCGTGCCCTCGGCGACGCCACGGTAGGCCACGGGGCCGACCGGGAGCCCGGTGGCGACCCACCGTGGGCGTGCCGTCACCCGATCCAATGGCCGGGAGCGACTGCGTGTTCCCGGGCACAGCGGGTCATGCCGGCTCCCGGACCCCGCTCACGACCTCGCCGATCGGGGTCAGCGTCGAGCCGTCCTCGTCGTAGTAGCCGGTGTGCCAGTTGCGCCAGTCCGTCGGCAGCTCCTCGGCGCCGAAGGACTCCTCCCACGTCCGGTACTGCCCGTGGAACTCACCCCAAGTGATCGGGTCGACAGGCGCCGACGCCTCGTACACACCCTCGACCTCGAGCTCGACGGCCCTGTTGTCCATCCCCGGACTGCCCAGCAGGACGACGTCGTCGGCAGCCAGCTGGCCAGATGCGTCCGCCGCTCGGTCGATGACCAGCGTGCCGTAACTGTGTCCGATGACGGTGGTGTGCGGACGTCCCCCCGAGGTGGCCGCGCGCGCCGACGCGAGCCCGTCCAGCGTCGCGTCCAGCGCCCGGCCGCCGGGCCAGGAGTAGTGCGGACTCGGCGCCTTGACCAGGTTCGACGGCGCCCGGTATCCCATCCACGCGATCGTCGCGACGGCCGCCGCCGGAGCAGCTGCCCTCGTGGCGCCCGCGACGGCGGCCGCGTCGCCGACGAGGCCGTCCAGGTCCTCGATCGGGTCGATGCCCGTACCGGGCACGAGCAGCGCCACGTGGTCCGCGGTGTCCAGGTCCCCGATCGCCAGGGCGACCAACCCCTCCGTCGGCTGGAACCGGTGCAGCTGCACCTCCTCGCCGCGCGCCTCCCTCCGGGCGATCTCCGCCGCCACCGAGACGGCGACCGCGTGCCCGGGCAGCGACGGGTCAGCCAGCGTCCGGTCGACCAGCGCTCGGTTGGCCTGGTCGCGAGC
>DASPIH010000066.1:0-4486 GCA_035629195.1 Blastococcus sp.
GAGGTCGGCGACCTGATCGGCGAGGCGATGGAGCGCGTGGGCAAGGACGGCGTCATCACCGTCGAGGAGAGCAACACCCTGAACACCGAGCTCGACGTCACCGAGGGCGTCCAGTTCGACAAGGGCTACCTCTCGCCGTACTTCGTCACCGACCAGGAGGCCATGGAGGCCGTCCTGGACGACGCCCTCGTCCTGCTGGTCAGCGGCAAGATCAGCGCGCTGCCCGATCTCCTCCCGCTGCTGGAGAAGGTGCTGTCCAGCGGCGGCCGGCCGCTGCTGATCGTCGCCGAGGACGTCGAGGGAGAGGCGCTCTCGACCCTGGTCGTGAACTCGATCCGCAAGACCATCAAGGTCGTCGCGGTGAAGTCGCCCTACTTCGGCGACCGTCGCAAGGCCTTCATGACCGACCTCGCCGTGGTCACCGGAGGGCAGGTCGTCACCGAGGACGTCGGGCTCAAGCTCGACCAGGTCGGGCTCGAGGTGCTCGGCACCGCCCGGCGGGTCACCGTCACGAAGGACACGACGACGATCGTCGACGGCGGCGGCACGACCGACACCATCGGCGACCGCGTGGCGCAGATCCGCCGCGAGATCGAGGCCACCGACTCCGACTGGGACCGCGAGAAGCTGCAGGAGCGGCTGGCCAAGCTGGCCGGCGGCATCGGCGTCATCCGGGTCGGCGCGGCCACCGAGGTCGAGCTCAAGGAGCGCAAGCACCGCATCGAGGACGCGATCGCGGCCACCCGCGCCGCGGTCGAGGAGGGGGTCATCCCCGGCGGTGGTTCGGCCCTGGTGCACGCCGCCGCGGCGGTCGACGCCCTGGAGCTCACCGGTGACGAGCTGACCGGCGCCCGCGCCGTTCGGGCCGCGCTGGACGCCCCGGCGGTGCAGATCGCGGAGAACGCGGGCTTCGAGGGCCGCGTCGTCGTCGCCAGGATCCGGGAGGCCGGCGGCGGTCAGGGCTTCAACGCCGCGACCGGCGAGTACGGCGACCTGGCCGGCCAGGGCGTCATCGACCCGGTGAAGGTCACCAAGGCCGCCCTCGGCAACGCCGTCTCCATCGCCGCGATGGTGCTCACCACCGACTCCGCCGTCGTGGAGGCGCCGGAGGAGGAGGAGCACGAGCACGCGGGAGCCGGGCACCACACCCACGGCCACTCGCACGGCGGGCACGGCCACAGCCACTGAGGAAGGACCTCCCTCCCCCCACCGCTCGCACGCTCGCGGCGTGGCCCTGAGGGAGGCCGTTCCAGCACCTCACGACGAGGGCCCGGTCCAGGATTCCTGGACCGGGCCCTCGTCGGCGTGTGTGGAGGAGTGTCAGACCCCGGCGGCGATCGCCGCGGGCTCCGCCGCGATCAGCCGGGCCCGCTCCTCCTCGCTCATGCCGCCCCACACGCCATAGGGCTCGCGCACGGCCAGCGCGTGCTTGAGGCAGGCATCCACGACCGGGCACTTCGCGCAGACGGCCTTCGCCGCCGCCTGCCGCCGAGCCCGGGCGGGGCCGCGCTCACCATCGGGGTGGAAGAAGAGGGACGTGTTCTCGCCACGGCATGCGCCGTGGAGCTGCCAGTCCCAGACCTCGGCGACGGGCGTCGGGAGTCTGCGGATGTCGGCCATGTCTCCTCCAAGACTCGATCGAGCCGGAGGGGGACTGTCCGGCTGTAGGTGGGCCGGTGCCCCTGGCGCTCGTGCGCCAAACACGCCCGATTCGCAACTTTTCGCCGGCGTGCGCTCCGTCACCGCCCTGCGGACCCCCTCACCCCCCGGGGTGAGGGCGTCTGTCGATCGCCCCGCGAGTCGATCAAGGTGGCCGCAGGTCGCGTCGACGGCCGGGTGGGGGAGATACCCGGACACGCCGCGCGACCTGCGCAGAGGTGGAGGGTCCCCGGGTGGGGTCCTCCACCCGAGTGACATCCGGCCGGGCTCATCCCGGTCGGCGGGGGTCCCGGCCGTGGCCGGGAGGAGCGAGGAGCAGCGTGGTCGACGACAGGATGCGTGCACCGGTGCACGGCGCGACGGTCTGGGTGTACGACGAGCGCCGGCGGGTGCGCGACGACGTCGCCTCGCGGCTGGTCGCCCTGCCCTTCGTCGGTCGCGTGGAGGTCGTGGGCGACGCCCACTCCCTGGCCGCCCGGCTGGCCACCCGCACCCCCGACGTCCTCGTGGTCGGCACCCAGCGTGCCGTCGACACGGGCCTGACGGCAGCCACCCAGGCCCTGCGCACCCATCCCGGCCTGCCCGTGCTGGTCCTCGGCGCCCCGGACGACGCCGAGAGCGTCCGCGCCGCCGTCGCCTTCGGTGCCCGTGGCTACCTCCGCTGGGACGCCACCGCCATCGAGATGGGGCTCGGGCTCTCCCGTGTCGGTCTGCGCGCCGACGGCCGGATCGTGCAGCAGCACGTCCCCGCTCCGGCGCCCGCGTGGAGCGGCGCCGCACCCCTCGCGGGCTCGGCACCCACCACGGTGCGCTCGACCGTGCGGGACGCGGCCCCGGCAGCAGCGCTGTCGATGCGCGAGATGCAGGTGCTCACCGGCATGAGCCAGGGCAAGAGCAACGCCCAGATCGGCCGGGAGCTCTACCTGTCCGAGGACACCATCAAGACCCATGCCCGGCGGCTGTTCCGCAAGCTCGGGGCCAAGGACCGCGCCGAGGCGGTGGCCACCGGCTTCCGTCGCGGCATCATGACGTAGCGCACCGCGATCCTCCGGGATCCACCGCGATCCTCCGGATCGCACCGCGACCAGGAGTCGTACCCCTGACCGCGGAGCCGCTGCATCGCGCCTGCGCGGACCCCTCCGGGGTCCACTCGGCGCGATCAGTGCTTTCCGGGGTCACTCCTCGCGGGCGTGCCGGCCGGTGCGGCCCCCGCTGGGCTCGTCCTCCTCCGCCAGCGCGGCGACGCCGTCGGCGTATCCGCTCGCGTAGTCCCAGCTGACGTAGTCGTCGGGGTCGGGCTCGAACGGCGGCTCGTGCCGGCCGGTCTGCCCCTCCTCGAGGAGCTGGCGCAGGTTGGCCTGCATCAGAGCCCAGTCGACGTGGTGCTCCTCTTCGCAGTCGGGGCAGTCGACCACGATGCCCTTGATGCCGGTGGGCTCCAGCAACGTGCGGAACACCTCGAGCTCGGCGAGATCGTCGAGGACTCCCGCTCGCTCCTCCATGGTGAGCGGCGGAGGCCCTTGTCGGTCGGCGGGGCCGAAGTCGGGCCCGAGGGCGTCGTCGAACGGGGACACACGTCCACGGTAGCCGCCCGGCAGGCGGAACACCGCCTCGTCCGTGCCGCCGCCTACGATCAGACCTGGTCCTCCCGCGCGCAGCGCGGCGTCGTGACCGGCCCCAACCGATCTGCCGAAGGGTGGCCGCGCACATGCAGCCCGACTCCGCGCCCGAGCTGCCGGCGAAGTTCGCCAGCCTCGGACTCACCTACGACGACGTCCTCCTGGTACCCGGGGCGTCCGACGTCGTGCCGGCCGAGGTGGACACGAGCAGCCGGGTGACCCGCCGGATCACGCTGGCCGTTCCGCTGCTGTCCAGCGCCATGGACACCGTCACCGAGGCGCGCATGGCCATCGCCATGGCGCGGGTCGGCGGCATGGGCGTGCTGCACCGCAACCTCTCCGCCGAGGAGCAGGCCGGCCACGTGGACCTCGTGAAGCGGTCCGAGGCCGGCATGGTCACCAACCCGGTCACCTGCTCGCCGGACAACACCCTCGCGGAGGTCGACGCGCTCTCGGCCCGCTACCGGATCTCCGGTGCCCCCGTGGTCGACGCCGAGGGCGTCCTGGTGGGCATCGTGACCAACCGCGACATGCGGTTCGAGACCGACCACAGCCGCCTCGTCCGCGACGTCATGACACCGATGCCGCTGGTCACCGCGCCGGTGGGCGTCGACGCCGACACGGCGCTGGGCCTGCTGTCCAAGCACAAGATCGAGAAGCTGCCGATCGTCGACGACGGGGGCCGGCTGCGCGGCCTCATCACCGTCAAGGACTTCGTCAAGCGCGACCAGTACCCGCTGTCCACCAAGGACGCCGACGGGCGACTGGTGGTCGGCGCCGCCCTGGGCGTCGGCGAGGACGCCTACAAGCGGGCCGGTCTGCTGGTCGAGGCCGGTGTCGACGTGCTCGTCGTCGACACCGCCCACGGTCACCAGCGCGCCGTCCTCGACATGGTCGCCCGGGTCAAGAAGGACTTCGGCGGCGAGAACGGCGTCGAGGTCGTCGGCGGCAACATCGCCACCCGCGCCGGCGCCCAGGCCCTCGTCGACGCCGGGGCGGACGCGGTGAAGGTCGGCGTGGGCCCGGGCTCCATCTGCACCACACGGGTGGTCGCCGGAGTCGGTGTCCCGCAGGTCAGCGCGATCTACGAGGCGTGGCTCGCCGCCGGCCCGGCCGGGGTGCCGGTCATCGCCGACGGCGGTCTCCAGTACTCCGGCGACATCGCCAAGGCGCTGGTCGCCGGTGCGGACACGGTGATGATCGGCGGG
>DASPIH010000067.1:0-3263 GCA_035629195.1 Blastococcus sp.
TGTCGCGGACGGCGAGGAAGCGCGCCGAGTCCGGCGGCAGCGTGTCGAAGGTGCCCTTCGGCGCGGTCAGCCCGCCGCTCACAGCCCTCGCCCCCTCGGCGCGGACGCGGCTTCGGCCAGATAGGGGTTCGTCGCCCGCTCCCGGCCGATCGTGGTCGCCGGGCCGTGTCCGGGCAGCACGACCGTCTCGTCGTCCATCGGCAGCACGACGTCGCGCAGGGAGCGCAGCATGTCGTCCCACGACCCGCCCGGCAGGTCGACACGGCCCACCGATCCGGCGAAGAGCACGTCGCCGGCCAGCAGCCCGGGGGCCTCGCCGAGGTCGACGGAGAACATGACCGAGCCCCGCGTGTGCCCCGGCGCGTGCCGGACCGTCAGCTCGACCCCGGCCAGGGACAGCACCGCGCCGTCGTCCAGCGCCCGGACCTCCGACGGGTCGGGCAGCCGCAACCCGGTGATCAGGGGCGCCAGCTGCGGCCCGTGCCAGCGCGCCGGGTCGGCGAGCATGCCGAGGTCCTCGGGGTGCAGGTAGGCGGGGATGTCGTAGCCGTCGCAGACCGGCAGCACCGAGAAGGTGTGGTCGAGGTGCCCGTGGGTGAGCACGACGGCGACCGGCTTGAGCCCGTCGTCGGCCAGCATGCGGGCCAAGGGCTCGACGGCGTCCATGCCGGGGTCGACGACGACGCACTCCTGCCCTGGCCCGGAGGCGACGGCGTAGCAGTTGGTGCCGAACGCGCCGGCGGGGAACGAGCGGATGAGCACCCGTGCAGGTTACGCGGGCTGATCCACGCGCCCCGGTGCTGCCAGGGGACAGCCAGCCGCGCCACCTAGACTGCCTCCCCGGGCAGCGTGGAGCGGCCGGCGCGCATGGCGCCGAGGCCGCCCGCCGAATCCGCCCGCCCGGTCCGTCCGCCCGAGGAGTTCGCACCCGTGCCCACGAACAAGCAGCGGCGTCTGGCTGCGCAGCGCCATCTGCAGCGTCAGCTGGAGCGCCGCACCGAGCTGGCCAGGAAGCGCCGCCGCAACCTGGGCATCCTGCTGACCGCGCTCGCCGTCGTCGTGGTCGTCGGTGCGGCGCTGCTGATCACCGGCGTCCTCGGGGGCGACGACGAGGACACGCAGGCCGCCGACCCGACGTCCTCGGCCCCGACCAGTTCCGCGGCGCGCACCACGAACGCCGACGGCACCATCACCTGCGAGTACCTGCCGGACGACTCCGGGAACACCAACCTCACCGACGTGGGCACTCCGCCGAACCCGGAGACCACCCCCACCCAGGGCACCGCGACCCTGCTCATGAGCACCGACCAGGGAGACCTCTCCCTCACCCTCGACCGGGCGAAGGCCCCCTGCGCGGCGGCCAGCTTCGTGTACCTGACCGAGCAGGGCTTCTACGACGGCACCTCCTGCCACCGGCTGGTCAACTCGGAGACCTTCGGGGTGCTCCAGTGCGGCGACCCGACCGGCACCGGGTCCGGCGGCCCGAGCTACAAGTACGCCGAGGAGGTCACCCCGGAGACCACCTACCCCCGCGGCACCATCGCCATGGCCAAGACCGCGGCGCCCACCAGCACCGGCGGTCAGTTCTTCCTGACCTTCGTCGACACCGAGCTGCCGCCGGAGTACACCGTGGTCGGCACGATCGACGAGGCCGGGCTGGCGGTCCTGGACAAGGTCGCGGCCGGCGGCGTCCAGGGGTCCGAGGGCCCCGGTGACGGCGCGCCGAACATCCCGGTGACCATCAGCGACATGGCCGTCGTCTCCTAGGAAAGGACCCCGCTGCCCCCCACCGCTCGCACGCTCGCGGCGGGCCCCTGCAGCGGGGCCGCCAGGCGGTGCTCCCGGGGCTGTCGTCAGGCGGTCACACGCTCGACGTCGAAGACGCCGTCGACGTTGCGCACCGTCTGGAGGACCGCGCCCAGGTGCGCCGGATCGGCGAGCTCGAAGGTGAACCGGCTGATCGCCACGCGGTCACGGCTGGTCTGGACGGAGGCCGACAGGATGTTCACCCGCTCGTCGGCCAGCGCCTTGGTGACGTCGGAGAGCAGGCGGTGCCGGTCCAGCGCCTCCACCTGGATGGCGACCAGGAAGACCGACCCCGGCTGGGACGCCCACTCGACCTCGACCAGACGTTCAGGCTTGCTCTGCAGGTCGGCGGCGTTCGTGCAGTCGGTGCGGTGCACGCTCACGCCGCCGCCCCGGGTGACGAACCCCAGGATCGAGTCGCCCGGCACGGGGGTGCAGCACTTGGCGAGCTTGGTCCACACGTCGGTCATCCCGTGGACGACGATGCCGGGGTCGCCGCCGGCGGCACGCCGGGCGACGGGCCGGCTGGTCGGGATCGCCGTCTCGGCGATGTCCTCGGCCGCGCCCTCGGTACCGCCCAGGGCCGCCATGAGCTTCTCGACGACGGCGGCCGCGGAGATCTGCTTCTCCCCCACGGCCGCGTACAGGGCGGTGACGTCGGCGTAGCGCAGGTCCTTGGCCAGCGTCGAGAGCGCCTCGCCGCCCAGTAGCCGCTGCAACGGCAGCCCCGCCTTGCGCATGGCGCGCGCCAGGGCCTCCTTGCCGGCCTCGACGGCGTCCTCGCGGCGCTCCTTGGTGAACCACTGCCGGATCTTGGTGCGGGCCCGGGACGAGCCGACGAAGGACATCCAGTCCTTCGAGGGACCGGCCATGGGCGACTTGGAGGTGAAGATCTCGACGACGTCGCCGTTGGTCAGCTTGCTGTCCAGGGACACCAGCGAGCCGTTCACCCGAGCGCCGATGGTGCGGTGACCCACCTCGGTGTGCACGGCGTAGGCGAAGTCCACCGGCGTGGCCTGGTCGGGCAGGCTGACGACGTCGCCCTTGGGCGTGAAGACGAAGACCTCCTGCGGACCGAGGTCGTAGCGCAGCGTCTCCAGGAACTCGCCGGGCTCCTGGGCCTCGCGCTGCCAGTCCAGCAGCTGGCGCAGCCACAGCATGTCGTCGGGGGAACCGGCCTTGACCGCACCGAACTCGCCCGGGCTCGGCCGCCCGCCGGCCCGCGCCTTCTCCTTGTACTTCCAGTGCGCCGCGATGCCGTACTCGGCGGTGCGGTGCATGTCGTGGGTGCGGATCTGCAGCTCCACCGGCTTGCCCTGGGGGCCGATGACCGTGGTGTGCAGCGACTGGTACATGTTGAACTTCGGCATCGCCACGAAGTCCTTGAACCGGCCGGGCACCGGTTGCCAGTGGGCGTGCATGATGCCCAGCGCCGCGTAGCAGTCGCGCACCGAGTC
>DASPIH010000068.1:0-5564 GCA_035629195.1 Blastococcus sp.
CCGCGATCTTGTTGGCCTTGGTCGGCGACTCGACGATGACCAGCGGTCTGCCGCCGGACGCGGCCGAGCCCCGGCGGGCGGGCGTCTTCGCCGCGCCGTCGGTCGTCGGGTCGCTCTCGGCGGCGGTCTGCGTGGTCTTCGCGGGCACGGGACTCCTGTCGGTGGTGCTGAGGTGGTGCCGTCGCGGCGTGCCGACCGCGCCGGGTGACCCGGAACGGGGTGGGCGCCACCGCGGAACGCCCCCTCGGCGGGCCACGGTAAGCCACGTCGCCGCCGGGACACAGAGCGCTACCCGTCGCAGGCGTGCCGTCACCCCTGAGAACGGACAGCCGGCAGCGGTGTTCCCGGGGCCAGATGAGGGACCCCGAGCCGGACGTCGGCATGCACCCGTGCCGGCACCTGCGCGCCCGGACGCCGGATGGACCGCTCAAGGAGCGCTGCGGGCCAGCGGCGCCTCGTCCGGCGAGGTGGCCACCTCGCCCACGACGACCGACCGGCGCTTGGACACCACCACGGCAGCCGTCACGATCACCACCGCGGCGAGCGCGAGCCCCACCCGCAGACCGGTGTTCGCGTCCTCCCCCACCGACAGGCCCACGACGGCGGGCGCGATCAGCAGGGCCACGAGATTCATCACCTTGATCAGCGGGTTGATCGCCGGGCCGGCGGTGTCCTTGAACGGGTCGCCCACCGTGTCGCCGATGACCGTGGCCGCGTGCGCCTCGCTGCCCTTGCCGCCGTACGCGCCGTCCTCCACCATCTTCTTGGCGTTGTCCCACGCGCCGCCGGAGTTCGCCAGGAACACCGCCATGAGCGTGCCCGCGGCGATGGCACCGACGAGGTAGGCCGCGAGCGGGCCGATGCCGAGCCCGAAGCCGACCGCCACGGGGGCGAGGACGGCGAGCAGGCCCGGGGTGGCGAGCTCGCGCAGCGAGTCCTTGGTGCAGATGTCGACGACGGCGCCGTAGTCGGGACGCTCGGTGAAGGTCATGATCCCGGGGTGGGTGCGGAACTGCTCGCGCACCTCGAACACGACCCGGCCGGCCGCCCGGGAGACGGCGCTGATCGCCAGCCCGGAGAAGAGGAAGACGACCGCTGCACCGAGCACCGCCCCCACCACGTTGTTCGGGTTCACCAGGCTGAACTCGTCCCCGAGGGAGGTCCCGGCCTCCTCGAGGGCCACCAGGACCTGCGCGTTGTAGGAGCCGAAGAGCGCGGTGGCGGCGAGCACGGCGGTCGCGATCGCGATGCCCTTGGTGATCGCCTTGGTGGTGTTGCCGACGGCGTCCAGGTCGGTGAGGACGCGGGCGCCCTTCTCGTCGATGTCGCCGGACATCTCGGCGATGCCCTGGGCGTTGTCGCTCACCGGGCCGAAGGTGTCCATGGAGACGATGACGCCCGCCGTGGTGAGCAGGCCGCAGCCGGCCAGCGCGACGGCGTAGAGGGCGGCGCCGCCGCCGATCAGGAACGCGCCGTAGACCGCGCCGCCGATGAGCAGCGCCGCGTAGACGGCGGACTCCAGGCCCAGCGAGATGCCGGACAGGATCACCGTGGCCGGCCCGGTCAGCGAGCTGCGGCCGACGTCCTTGACCGGCTTGCGGCTGGTCTCGGTGAAGTACCCGGTGAGCTGCTGGATCGCCGCGGCGAGCACCACGCCCACGAGCACCGCGACGAAGCCGAGCACCTGCGGGCTGACCGGGAGGTCCTCGACGTCACCCACCTCCGGGAGCACGGTGAACGCGGCGGCCGCGACCAGCAGCAGCGAGACGACGGCGGAGACGAAGAAGCCCCGGTTGATCGGCGCCAGGCCGCTGCTGTCGTTCCGCCCGGGCTGGGTGGCGAGGATCCCGGCGACCGAGGCGATCACCCCGACCGCGGCCACCACCAGCGGGAAGACCATGCCGACGGAGCCGAAGAAGACCTGCCCGAGGATCAGCGCGGCGACGAGCGTGACCGCGTAGGACTCGAAGAGGTCGGCGGCCATGCCTGCGCAGTCCCCGACGTTGTCCCCCACGTTGTCGGCGATGGTCGCGGCGTTGCGCGGATCGTCCTCGGGGATGCCGGCCTCGACCTTGCCGACGAGGTCGGCGCCGACGTCGGCGGCCTTGGTGAAGATGCCGCCGCCGACGCGCATGAACATCGCGAGCAGGGCGCCACCGAAGCCGAAGCCCTCGAGGACCACCGGCGCGGTGTCGTCGAAGAGCAGCAGTGCCAGGGCGGCGCCGAACAGACCCAGCCCGACGGTGATCATCCCGCAGACACCACCGGTGCGGTACGCGATCCGGAAGGCCGGCCGGTACCCGCCCTTCCGCGCCGCCGCCGCGACCCGCACGTTGCCGCGGGTGGCCAGCGTCATGCCGATGAAGCCCACCAGCGCCGAGAACGTGGCGCCGACGAGGAAGAACAACGCCCTGCCCACGCGCGTGCCCCAGCCGCCGTCGGCCACCGGGAGCAGCAGCAGCACCACGAAGACGAGGACGGCGAAGACGGCGAGCGTCCGGAACTGCCGCCGGAGGTAGGCCGCCGCACCTTCCTGCACCGCTCGCGCGATCTCCCGCATCTTCTCCGTTCCCTGGTCGGCGGCCGTGACGGCCCGCACCAGATAGGCGGCGAACACCAGCGCCGCCAGGGAGATGACGAGGATGACGGCGACGATCGCCGTCTCCCCACCGGACAGGGAGCGGTCGGGCATGGGTCCTCCAGGCGTCGGCGGCCGCCCGGGAGGCGCCGTGCTCCCCGGTCCGGCGGAGGTCGGCGTCCGGTACCGGCCGAGGTCGACCGGCTCCGGAACGGGGCGAAGTGTAGGGGAGATCACACCTGCGGTAGCGGGTTCCGCACTTCCCCTTCCGCCGCGAGCGCCTCGGGTGGGCGGGCCGGCTCGTGCGACGGCTTGCTCCGAGGTGTGACAGTGGGGTGGTGACCGAGCTGCACCCGGTCCTGTCGGCTCCCCCTCCCGGCACGGACGAGCGGTCCGGGGGTGGAGCGTTCCCGATCCCGGGCGGTCCCGGCGCCGTGCCGCCCGGCGGGGAGCTCCTCGACGACCTGCTCGCCGGTACGGCGGAGGACGAGCAACCGGTCACCCACGTGCACCACCTGCCGGTCCGGAGCAGCCGCACCGCGGACTGGCCGGAGTGGACCGACCCGGGTCTGCGCGACCGCCTGACCGCGCGCGGCGTCCGGGCTCCGTGGCACCACCAGGTGGCGGCCGCCGCGCTGGCCCGCGAGGGACGGCACGTGGTCGTGGCCACCGGCACCGCCTCGGGCAAGTCGCTGGCCTACCAGCTGCCCGCCCTCACGAAGCTGGCCGAGGACCCCCGCGCCTGCGTCCTGTACCTGGCGCCGACCAAGGCACTGGCCCGTGACCAGCTCGCGTCGGTGGCCGAGCTGGCCGATCCGTCGGTGCGGCCGGCCGCCTACGACGGCGACACACCGGCCGAGGAGCGGGACTGGGTCCGGCGGCACTCGCGCTGGATCGTGACCAATCCCGACATGCTGCACCGCGGCATCCTGCCGGCCCACCAGCGCTGGTCGAGCACGCTGCGCCGGGTCGCCTACGTCGTCATCGACGAGTGCCACGCCTACCGCGGCGTGTTCGGCTCGCACGTCGGGCACGTGCTGCGCCGGCTCCGGCGGATCTGCCGCCGGTACGGCGCGGAGCCGGTCTTCGTGCTGGCCTCGGCCACGGTCGCCGACCCCGCCGCCGCCGCGACGAGGCTGGTCGGCGAGGACGTCGTCGCGGTCACCGACGACGGCTCGCCGCGGCCCGGGGCCACGTTCGCCCTGTGGGAGCCGCCGCTGACCGAGCGGACCGGTGAGCACGGGGCGCCGCTGCGCCGTTCGGCGGCCGCCGACACCGCCGGGCTGCTCGCCGACCTGGTGGAGCGCGGCGCGCGCACGCTGGCGTTCGTCCGGTCGCGGCGCAGCGCGGAGTCGGTGGCCGAGCAGGCCCGGCGGCTGCTGCACGACCGCGGGCGGTCCGACCTCGTCCGCCGGGTGGACTCCTACCGCGGCGGTTACCTGCCCGAGGAACGCCGGGAGCTCGAGCGGGCGCTGTCGACCGGCGCCCTGCTGGGCGTCGCCACCACCAACGCCCTGGAGCTGGGCATCGACATCGCCGGGCTGGACGCCGTGGTGCTGGCCGGATACCCGGGCACGCTGGCGTCGCTGTGGCAGCAGGCGGGGCGGGCCGGACGGGCGCAGCGCGAGTCGCTGGTGGTCTTCGTGGCCCGCGACGACCCGCTGGACCACTACCTGGCCCACCATCCGCGGGCGGTGTTCGGCCGGCCGATCGAGGCCACGGTCACCGATCCCGCCAACCCCTACGTGCTCGGTCCCCAGCTGTGCTGCGCGGCGGCGGAGCTCCCGCTGGTACCTGCGGACCTGGCCGACTTCGGCGGGCCGGTCGCGCAGGCCCAGGTCGAGGAGCTGGTGGCCGCCGGGCAGCTGCGGCGGCGGCCGACCGGCTGGTACTGGGCCGGGCGCGGCCGGCCGGACGTCGACATCCGCGGCAGCGGCGATGAGCCGGTGGCCATCATCGAGGCGGCGACGGGCCGGCTGCTCGGCACGGTGGACGGCGGGGCGGCCCATTCGACGGTGCACGAGGGCGCCCTCTACGTGCACCGCGGGGACACCTTCGTCGTCGACGAGTTCGACGTCGAGGACGCCTGCGCCGTGGTGCACCCCGAGAGCCCCGAATGGACCACGGTCGCCCGGGACGTCACGGATCTGTCGGTCGTCGCGGTCGAGCAGACCAGCCCGCTGGGCGCGGTGACCGCGCACACCGGCGTCGTGGACGTGACCAACCAGGTGGTGGCCTACCAGCGGCGCCGGCTGGGCACCGGCGAGGTGCTGGCGGAGTTCCCGCTGGACCTGCCGCCGCGCCAGCTGCGCACCAAGGCCGTGTGGCTGACCCTGGACTCCCGCGCGGTGCTGCGAGCCGACGTCGACGACGCGGCCCTGCCCGGCTCGCTGCACGCGGCCGAGCACGCCGCCATCGGCATTCTCCCGCTGCTGGCCACCTGCGACCGCTGGGACCTCGGCGGCCTGTCGACCGCCGTGCACCCGGACACCGGAACGGCGGCGATCTTCGTCTACGACGGCCACCCGGGCGGCGCCGGTTTCGCCGAGCGGGGTTACGCGGCGCTGCGCCGGTGGCTGACGGCGACGCGGGCGACGGTGGCCAGCTGCGAGTGCGAGAGCGGCTGCCCGTCGTGCGTGCAGTCACCCAAGTGCGGCAACGGCAACGACCCGCTGGACAAGGCCGGCGCGGTGCGGGTGCTCGACGTCGTCCTCGACGAGCGGGCCGCCCGCGGCGCCGCTGACGGGCACGACGAGGACGACGACCCCGACGGCGACGACCCGGACGACGACCCGGACGAGCCCACCGCCGACGAGGACGACCTCGTCTTCTGACCGGGGCGCGACCGGCCCGCCGTCACGGCGGCACCGGCCCGGCGCGGGCCCGGCCGAGGCTGTCGTGCACGCCCAGCCGCCCGAGCGGAAGGGCAACTCGAACCTCCACGGAGACGATCGATCCCGGCTCGACCTCGCATCCGGTGAGCTCC
>DASPIH010000069.1:0-7406 GCA_035629195.1 Blastococcus sp.
GCAGAGTTCGTGCGTGTGCCGTTCGCGGATGTCGGTCCCTCCGTCATCCCGGACTGGCTGGACGACGAGGACGCACTCATGTGCACCGACGCGCTCGCCACCGGCTACTTCGGCGCCCAGCTCGGCGACATCGCCGAGGGCGACACGGTCGTCGTCCTCGGTGCCGGGCCGGTCGGCCTGATCGCCGCCCAGTCGTCGTGGCTGATGGGCGCCGGCCGGGTGATCGTGATCGACCACCTGACCGAGCGGCTGGAGAAGGCCCGCACGATGGCCCACGCCGAGGTGCTGGACTACGACGAGTACGACGACATCGTCGTGGAGATGAAGAAGCAGACCGACTTCCTGGGTGCCGACGTCGTCATCGAGGCGGTGGGCGCCGAGGCCGACGGCAACCTGATCCAGCACGTCGCCGGCACCAAGCTCAAGCTGCAGGGCGGCTCGCCCGTCGCGCTCAACTGGGCCATCGACGGTGTGCGCAAGGGCGGGAACATCGCCGTGGTGGGCGCCTACGGGCCGATCCCCAATGCGGTCAAGTTCGGTGACGCGCTGAACAAGGGCCTGACCCTGCGGATGAACCAGACCCCGGTGAAGCGGCAGTGGCCGCGGATGTTCGAGCACGTCCGCAACGGCTACCTGACCCCGCGGGAGATGGTGACCCACCGCTTTCCGCTGGAGGACATCGCCGAGGCGTACCACGTCTTCTCGGCCAAGCTGGACGGCTGCATCAAGCCGCTCGTCCTGCCCAGCGCGTCGTGAGGAGCGAGCCGACATGACCGATCCCGAGATCCCCAGCGCCTACGTCCCCGACAAGCGCACGCCACCTCCGAGCCGGGAGGAGCTGCGGGCCCGCATCCCCGGCTGGGGCGCCGACCTCGACCCCGCGGACCGGCCCTCGTACCCGAAGCTCCGACCGGCCGACAGCGGCGCGCGCTGGTCGTTCCCGGAGCGGCAGCCGGGCGCGGAGGGGCGGGAACGCTCCATCGAGCACGCCTTCGTCACCCCCGTCTTCGGCACCGCCCAGCCCTTGCACGGGGCGTCCGGAGCCATCCGCAGGCTGGCGTACGCGCGGTTCAGCGAGGGGCGGCTGGCGCACTGGATGCTGCTGATCGTCGGCGACCGGGTGGATGCCTGGGGCAGCCACCTGCGCTCCTTCGCGACCACTCGCCCGGACAACCCGATCACCCAGACGGGGATCCGCGGCGAGTTCACCCACTCCGGGCTCTCCTCCCGCTCCGGGCGCAGCGACGCGCGGCACCACGTGCTGGACCCGTTCCTCGTGGCGGGGCCCTGGATCGTCGGTGCGGGTGCGGCCGTCGCCGGCATGCGGAAGCTGGCCAGGGCCGTCCGCCGCTGACCAGCCGACCCGGAGACGGCCGTGGAGTGGCTCTCGGACCCGGGGTACTGGGCGAGCCGGTGGGTCTTCACCCGCGGGCTCGCCGTCATCTACCTGATCGCCTTCGTGGCCGCGCTGCGCCAGTTCCGGCCGCTGATCGGCACCCGCGGCATGCTCCCCGCGCCGCGCCACCTGGCCCGCACGCCCTTCCGTCGCGCACCGAGCCTGTTCCACCTGCACTGGTCGGACCGGTTCTTCGCCGCCGTCTGCTGGGGCGGCATCGCCGGCTCCGCCGCCGCCGTCGCCGGCCTGGTCGACCGGCTGCCGCTCGCCGGGTGGATCGCGGTGTGGGCACTGCTCTGGGCGCTGTACCTGTCCATCGTCAACGTCGGGCAGACCTGGTACGGATTCGGCTGGGAGTCGCTGCTCGTCGAGGCCGGCTTCCTGGCGATCTGGCTCGGCCCGGCCGACGTGGCCCCGCCCGTGCTGATCCTCTGGCTGCTGCGCTGGCTGCTGTTCCGGCTGGAGTTCGGCGCCGGCCTGATCAAGCTCCGGGGCGACCCGTGCTGGCGGGACCTGACCTGCCTGCACTACCACCACGAGACCCAGCCGATGCCGAACGCGGCGAGCCGGTGGTTCCACCGGCTGAGCCCGCGGATGCACCGGATCGAGGCGCTGGCCAACCACGCGACCCAGCTCGTGGTGGTCTGGGGGCTGCTGCTGCCCCAGCCGGTGGCGACCGGAGCGGCCGTGGTCGTCATCGTCACCCAGGGCTACCTGGTGCTCAGCGGGAACTTCGCCTGGCTGAACTGGCTGACGCTCGTGCTGGCCACCTCGGTGGTCGACGGGCGGATCTGGGAGGCCGTGCTGCCGGTCGAGCGGCCCGCGCAGCTGGCGGCGCCCCTGTGGCACCAGGTCCTCGTCGCCGTCGTCACGGCCGGGCTGCTGGCGCTGAGCTGGCGACCGGCGCGCAACCTGTTCTCCCGCAGGCAGGTGATGAACGCCAGCTTCGACCCGCTGCGGCTGGTCAACACCTACGGCGCCTTCGGGTCGGTGACCCGCACCCGGAACGAGGTGATCATCGAGGGCACCGACGATCCGCGCCCCGGCCCGGGCACGGTCTGGCGGGAGTACGAGTTCCGGGGCAAGCCGGGCGACGTCCGGCGACGCCCTCCGCAGGTCGCGCCCTACCACCTGCGGCTGGACTGGATGCTGTGGTTCGTCGGCATCGATCCCCGCTACGGCGGCCGCTGGCTGCCCGAGTTCCTCCGGCTGCTGCTGGAGGGCGACCGGGACACCGTGCGGCTGCTCCGCTCGTCGCCCTTCCCGCCCGGTGCGCCGCCGACCTTCGTGCGCGTCCGGCTCTTCCGCTACCGGTTCAGCACCCCGGAGGAACGCCGGGAGTCCGGCGTCTGGTGGGTGCGCACCCCGGTGCGAGTGCTCGTGGACCCGGTGTCGTCGGACCGCTGGGCGCCGCGCTCCCGCTGACCGGGAGGGCGAGCGGCGTGCCGACGGCCCGCGCGCATCCGAGGCGGATCGGGGCCAGGATGGGCGCGTGGCGAGAAACCGAACGGTCGGACCCGACGACGCGCGGTCGTGGCTGCTGGTCAACGGCGCCCGGCCGGAGCTCTTCGACGTCGCGCACGAGTCGCGAGCCGACCAGGTCGTGCTGGACATCGAGGACGCCGTGGACCCGGCGCAGAAGGCCGACGCCCGCGACGGGGTGATCCGGTGGCTGGCCGACGGCGACCGCACCGCCTGGGTGCGGATCAACGACCACGCCAGCCCGTTCTGGGCCGACGACGTCGCCGGTCTGGCCGGGGTGCCGGGGCTGCTGGGCGTGATGCTGGCCAAGACCGAGGCCGCCGAGGACGTGACCGAGACCTTCGACCGGCTCGGTGGCGCGACGTCGGTGCTCGCGCTGGTGGAGTCCGCCCTCGGCATCGAGGAGTCGGTGAACATCGCCCGGGCCCGCGGGGCGTTCCGGCTGGCCTTCGGCAGCGGCGACTACCGCCGGGACACCGGCACCAGCGCCGACGACCTCGCCATGGCCTATCCCCGCACCCGGCTGGTCCTGGCCAGCCGGATCGGCGGGCTGCCCGGTCCGATCGACGGCCCGACGGTGAGCAGCAGCCACCCGGTGCTGCGTGAGCAGTCGGCGGTGACGGTGTCGCTCGGGCTCACCGGCAAGCTCTGCCTGGACATGGACCAGGCCCCGGTGATCAACGAGGTGATCAGCCCGCCGCCGTCCGACGTCGCCTGGGCACGGGACTTCCTCGCCGACTTCGAGGCGCGCGGTCAGGTCATCCGGGACGGCAGCGATCTGCCGCGGCTGGGGCGGGCCCGCAAGATCGAGCGTCTCGCCCGCGTGTTCGGCGTGCAGCCGGCCTGAGGCCGACGCGCTCAGCCGGTCGTGCCGAACCGGCCGCGACCGCTCGAGCGGGCTGCGTCGGACGCCGGCCGGACCTGCCCCTGAAGGGCTCGGGCGGAGGGCCACGCGGCGGCCGGCCGCCGTGCGCGCCCATACCCGACCGCGTAGCCCGGAGTGTGACGCGACACTCGTTCCGCCCGTATTCGCTCTCCGCGCATTGTCACGGACGCATAACGACGGCTACCGTGAGTGCGTCCGACCGGTCCTCACGCCCCCATCCGGGGTGTCCGGGCGGACGCCGCCGAGTCGCCCCCAGGGGCGAGCCGGGGACCCACCGCAGTACTGGGGTGAATCCCGCTCCGGGCACGAGCCCGGGGCCGGTAGGGCTGCTTCCCGCCCGAATCCGTCAGCTAACTCGGTAGGCGGCAACGGAAGAAACGGAGAGCCGCCGGATGGCGTGCCCCTGCGCGATGGCACCACCCCGCTCGACCTCCCGGGTGTGCTCCCGGATCTGACCTCGCGGAGCCGTCCTCGACGCCGCGCTGCCACGGGCTCACCGCCCGGAGCACTCCGCTCCACCGGCTTTCCGCCGCTCTCCCCGGTGATCCGCATCGGCTCCGGCCCGGTACGGCCGCGCCTGCCCGCACATCCCCCGCTGCGTGCCCCCGTCATGGGCAACGCCGCGCCCGCACCCACGGAGCAGAACCCCCCATGAACCCCCGCACCACCTTCGGTCGCGCTGTCCACGCCCGCCTCCGGCCGCCTTCGTCAGTCCGCCGCCCGGGCGCCTACCTCGGCGTCGCCGCCGCCGGTGCCGTCCTCGTCAACCTGCTGATCGGCGTCGAGCCCTCCGCGCAGGCCGAGGCAGGCACCAGCGAGTCGGTCGGCGTCGCGCAGGAGTTGGGCCTCAGCGCCCACTCCGGCCCGATCGACGTCACCGAGGACCTGCAGCCGCTGGAGCAGCTGACCGCCAGCCGCAGCTCCCGCCAGGCCGCCGAGGTCGAGGCCCAGCAGGTGCAGGCGGCCGCTGACCAGGCCGAGCTCGACCGGCGCAAGGCCGAGGAGGAGGCCAAGGCGAGGGCGGCCGCCGAGGCCGCCGCTGCCGAGGCGGCGAAGGCCGCTGCCGCTCAGGCCGCTGCCGCGCAGGCCGCCGCCGCGCAGCCCACGGCCACCCAGGCGAGGGAGGCCGCTGCCGCAGGCGCGGCGGTCGCTGTCGCGTCCACCGCTGCCAGCGTCGTGGCGAAGATCAGCAACAGCGCCGGTCCGGTGTCGTCGCGGGTACAGGCCGCTGCGAACGCCGTCGTCAGCAACGTGCCCGGTGCCGACCGGATCACCCTGGGCGGCACGAGGGCCAGCGCGGCCGACCCGTCCGGCCACCCGTCGGGGAACGCGCTGGACTACATGGTCATGTCGAACGCCGCACTCGGTGACGCGATCGTGGAGTACCACCGGGCGCACTGGGACGAGCTGGGCGTGGAGTACATCATCTGGCAGCAGCGGATGCTGTCGTCGGCGAACGGATCGTGGAAGGGCATGGAGGACCGTGGGAGCGGCACCGCCAACCACATGGACCACCCGCACGTGAACTACCGCTGAGCCCGGCGGGCGCGGCGGCCGGTCAGAGCAACCGGTCCAGGTCGTCGGGCCCGGGGCCGGTGCCGCCCTTGTCGATGAGAGGCGAGGATTCCGGCCGGTCGTCGTCGGGCGGCTCGGGTGCGACCGGTCCTTCCGCGTAGAGGGTGTCCGGATCGCTGGGGTCCATCTCGCGGGGCACGTCGACCGCCTACCCGTGTCGGCATCCCGGCAAGCCCGAGGCGGTCATCCCGCTCCCGCTCGGCGGGGACGTCGTGCACGAGGGGGTTGGGTCAGGCCTCCGCGGAGTTCCTACGCACCGGTGCGCGGGTGCGCGGCGTCGGCGAGCAGCTGCTCGATCGCGGGGGAGCGGCGCACCCGCACGTCCCGGCCGGCCCGGGCGGCGGCGTCGAGGTGGTCGAGCACGAGCTCGAGGGCCGGCATCGACAGTCCGGTGACGGATCCGGCGTCGATGCCGTCCACGGGCATCGGCTCCCGCCCGTAGCGCCGCACGTGCGAGGCGACCGTCGCCGCGTCGATCTCGCCCGCCAGGCAGAGCACCCGGCCGCCGGCGGTGTTGAGCAGGCGCACGACGCCGCGCGCGGGAGCGGACCTCATCCCCGCAGTGTGCGCCGTCGCTCCCGGACGGGCAGGTCGCCGGCGGCGGTCCCGCCGGCTGTCGGCGGTGTCGGCGAGG
Organism: Blastococcus sp.; assembly: GCA_035629195.1. Classification (GTDB taxonomy): domain Bacteria; phylum Actinomycetota; class Actinomycetes; order Mycobacteriales; family Geodermatophilaceae; genus Blastococcus. The sequence goes on from DASPIH010000069.1 coordinate 5,974, forward strand.
ACGCGGCGGTGAACCGGATCGTCCTCGTGCGTCGCGGCGAGGACGTCGTCGAGGCGCGGGAGGCCGATCCCGAAGGGCCGGCGACCGCGGGGACGCGGCTGCCCGCCGCCGATCTCGCCGGGTTCGTGCGGGCGCGGGAGTCCACGGCGGACGCCTGCTGCGCCCCCGGCCGGGCGGCCGGGCACGGTGGGAGAGGATGCCCGACGTGGTCGGAGCAGTTCCCAGGGTCGCGCGCGGATGACCGACCTCCTTCCGGCCGAGCTGCTCCCGGAGGGCCTGACGGCCGGCACGCTCGCCCTGGTGCTGCTCGCCGCCCTGACGGCCGGGTTCGTCGACGCCGTCGTCGGGGGCGGCGGGCTGGTGCAGCTGCCGGCCCTGCTGCTGGTGCCGGGCATCACGCCGGTCCAGGCCCTGGCCACCAACAAGCTGGGATCGGTCTTCGGCACCACCACCAGCGCCGTCACCTACTACCGCCGCGCCCATCCCGATCTGCGCACCGCCCTCCCCATGGCCGGTGTGGCCCTCGTCAGCAGCTTCGCCGGGGCGTCGGTCGCCGCGCTCCTGCCCGCCAGTGTCTTCAAGCCGGTGATCGTCGTGGCACTGGTGGGCATCGGGGCGTTCACGATCCTGCGACCGGCACTGGGCGCGACGACCGCCCTGCGGCACACCGGCCGCCGGCACCACGGTGTCGCCGCTGCGCTCGGCGCGTCGATCGGCTTCTACGACGGGATCCTCGGTCCGGGAACCGGCTCGTTCCTCGTCTTCGCCATGGTGTCGCTCCTGGGGTACGACTTCCTCGCCGCCAGCGCCAAGGCGAAGATCGTCAACTGCGCCACCAACCTCGGGGCACTGCTGTTCTTCGTGCCGCACGGGTCGGTGTTCTGGGGGCTGGGGCTGCTGCTCGGTGCGGCCAACATGGTCGGCGGCTACGCGGGTGCGCGGACGGCCACCAGCCGTGGCAGCCGGTTCATCCGGATGGCCTTCCTCGTGGTGGTCACCGCGCTCGTCCTCCGACTGGGCGCGGACGTCTGGGCGGAGAACGTCGCACCGGTGCTGCGCTGAGGGCGGCGGCCGGGCACGGGCGGACGTACGCTCGACGGGGTGAGCATCGCATCCGGCCTGCCTGTCGCCCTGGGCGATCGATTCGCCCGTGAGCTGCCCGAGCTGGCGCTGCCCTGGCGGGCGGAGGAGGCTCCCGATCCGCGCGTGCTGGTGCTCAACGACGCCCTGGCCGTGGAGCTGGGGCTCGACCCGGCCGCGCTGCGCAGCCCGGAGGGCGTCCGCCTGCTCGTCGGCACCGCGGTTCCGGAGGGCGCGTCCCCGGTGGCGCAGGTCTACGCCGGGCACCAGTTCGGCGGGTACAGCCCACGGCTGGGCGACGGGCGCGCCCTGCTGCTGGGCGAGCTCGCCGACGGCCGGGGCGGGCTGCGCGA
>DASPIH010000070.1:0-8728 GCA_035629195.1 Blastococcus sp.
CAGCTGAGAACCGCGAGCTGACACTCGCGATATCAATCAACCAAAGGAATCCCAAACCCCAACCACAGTCGGGGCACGGGGTATTACTTGGCACTGACTTTCGGCACGCTGTTGAGTTCTCAAGGAGCGGACGCGCAGAAAACCGGGCCAATTCCTTGGCCTTCGTCCCAGGCGGTATCTCCAATGTACACCGGGCTCCGCAGCGGCTGCGCCTCAGGGGCTTGGCCGGCGGTTTCCCAGGCCTCGCGGCCCGGTCCGTTCTCGCTCGGTGCATGGAGAACGATACACGCCCTTCGGGGGTCGTGCACGGGGGGTCCCCGACTCCCTTCTGGGCCTCGGGTTCGCCGTTGCCGAGCGCCCCCGGCGCGGCCGCGACCGCCCACGTCGGTCGGGCATCCATGTCGTCGCTCAGGGCACGTCGAGCGGCCGTCCATGCTCCCGGTCAACGCCGCGACCGCGATCCCGGGCGAAGCAGGCGGCGACCACCGATCGCGCCGGCCGTCCCCTCCCGGAGGGCGGCCGCGACGTTCCCGGGCCGGGCGGCGGCCTCAGGCGACGCCGGCCGGGCGGAACTGGACGCTCACCCGCGGTCCCACCGGCTGCGCCGTCTTGGGGATGCAGTGCTCCCAGGTGCGCTGGCACGAGCCCCCCATGACCACGAGGTCGCCGTGGCCCAGCGGGTACCGCAACGACCCACCGCCACCGACCGGCCGCAGCATCAGGGGCCGAGGGGAGCCGAAGGAGACGATGGCGACCATCGTGTCGCACGACCGCCCCCGGCCGAGGCGGTCCCCGTGCCACGCGACGCTGTCACGGCCGTTCCGGTAGAGGCACATGCCGGCGGAGACGAAGGGCTCGCCGAGCTCGGGACCGTAGTGGCGGTTCAGCTCCTCGCGCGCCTGGGCCAGCAGCGGGTGCGGTAGCCGTTCCGAGCCGCCGTACCACCGCAGCAGCCGGGGCACGGTGACCTCGCGCTCGTACATCTGGCGGCGGTCTTCCCGCCAGCCGATGTCGCCGAGCAGGACCTCGAGGACCTCGTCCGAGCCCGACACCCAGCCGGGCAGGTGGTCGACCCAGGCGCCACTGCCCAGTTCGTGGCGGACGACGGCGTCGAGGGAGCCGAGCGTGGCCTCGTCCGCGAGGTCCCACATGGACGGCTGACTCGACCCTGTCCGGAGGCTCGCCGCGAGCGGGCGAGTGGCCAGGGGGGCGAGGTCCTTACCCATGGGTTCACGCTACCGGGACTTTCGCACATGTGTGCGAAAACCTGTGGAGAGGCGGTGGGGCGGATTCGACCCGGCCCGGCTGCGAGATCCCGCCCGAACCCCGCGAGGCGTGGGGCAGCAGGACCTTTCAGGCGGTGAGCGCCAGCGCGAAGGGCAGGACCGCCGACGCCCCGGCCCGCCGCAGCTCGCGACCGGCGACGGTCATGGTCCAGCGGGAGTCCGCGAGGTCGTCGACCAGGAGCACGGGCCCCGAGATCTCAGCCAGCCGTTCCCGGAGCTCGGGGCCCACGACGATCCGGCTCCAGACCGCGGCGAGACGGAACGCGCTGTTGCCGCCCGGCTGACCGGTGGGCCCACCGTGCGCCAGCGACAGCTCCCCGAGGTACGGGAGGCGGCCCATCCGGGCCAGCCCCCGTGCGACGCCACCCACCAGCTGGGGACGGCGTCGTGAGGGAACGGCGACGACGGCGGCGGGCCGCTCCGCCCAGTTCCAGGCGGCCAGCACCCGCCCGCACGCCCGGAGCAGCTCCTCGTCCGGCGGGACGTCGGACACCGATCGGCGCACGGGAACGTCGAAAGCCGCATCCGGGTCCTCCTCGAGGCTCGGGGCCTCGAGGTCGAGCTCGACCACGCCGCCGACGCCGTCGTCCCCCAGGAGGGACCGCAGCCGCTGGCCCCATCCGAGATCGGTCAACCGGGCGACCGCCCGGCCCGTCTCCAGCTGCTCGGACGGTGCGATCTTGCCCTTCACGTCGACGCCGAGGCGGTCGGCGCCCGTGGGCCACATCGCCCGCGGCGCGAGCTCGACCCCTGGCCGGTCCAGGGCTGCCGACGCCTTCTCCGCCGCGGCCTCGGGCACGTCCGCGGCGTACCAGGGGCCGGCGCAGACGTCACACCGGCCGCAGGGCGCGGCAGTCGGATCGTCGAGCGCCTCCTGCAGGAAGGCCATCCGGCATGCGGCCTCGTCGACCGGCTTGGCGTAGGCCAGCATGGAGCGCTGCTCGGCCTCCCGGGTGCGCGCGACGCGGGCGTAGCGATCGGCGTCGTAGACCCATGGCCGGCCGGTGGACCGCCAGCCGCCCTGCACCCGCTCCACGGCGCCGTCGACGGCGAGCACCTTGAGCAGGAGCTCCAGCCGTGAGCGGCGCACGTCGGCGACCGTCTCCAGCCGGGCGACCGACCATGCCTTGCCGTCGGCCATCGCCGTCAGCACGGCGGCCGCGTGGTCCTCCCGGGGCATGGAGGAGGTGGCGAACCACTGCCAGATCGCGATGTCCTCGGGCCCGGGGAGCAGGAGGACGTCGGCGTGCTCGACGGCACGCCCGGCACGACCGACCTGCTGGTAGTAGCTGACCGGCGAGGACGGCGCTCCCAGGTGGACGACGAAGCCGAGGTCGGGCTTGTCGAAACCCATGCCCAGCGCGGAGGTGGCGACCAGGGCCTTCACCCGGTTCGCCCGCAGCGCCTCCTCGGCGTCCTTGCGGTCGGCGTCGTCGAGCCGGCCGGTGTAGGCACGCACCTCGTGCCCGGCGTCGCGCAGCAGGTTCGCCGTCTCCTCGGCCGCTGCGACGGTGAGCGTGTAGACGATGCCGCTGCCCGGCAGGTCGCCGATGTGGGAGGCGAGCCACGCCAGCCGGGCCCGGTCGGACGGGAGCCGGAGCACACCCAGCCGCAGCGAGTCGCGGGACAGCGGACCGCGGACGGTCGTCACGTCGACCCCACCGGCCCCGAGCTGCTCGGCGACGTCGGCCACCACCCGCTCGTTGGCCGTCGCCGTCGTCGCCAGCACCGGTGTGCCGGCCGGCAGCGTGCCCAGCAGGTCGCGGATGCGCCGGTAGTCGGGGCGGAAGTCATGGCCCCAGTCGGAGACGCAGTGCGCCTCGTCGACGACGACCAGCCCGCACCGGGCCACCAGGCCGGGCAACTGCTCCTCGCGGAAGCGCGGGTTGGTGAGCCGCTCGGGTGAGACGAGGAGCACGTCGACGTCGTCGGCAGACAGTCGGGCGGCGATGTCGTCCCACTCGGTCATGTTGGCGCTGGAGATCTCCACCGCGCGGATGCCGGCGCGGGCCGCGGCGGCCACCTGGTCGCGCATCAGCGCGAGCAACGGGCTGACCAGCAGCGTCGGGCCGGCGCCCCGGCGGCGCAGCAGGGCGGTGGAGACGAAGTAGACCGCCGACTTGCCCCAGCCGGTGCGCTGCACGACCAGGGCGCGCGCGGAACGCTCCACCAGCGCGGCCACGGCGGCGTCCTGACCCTCGCGGAAGACGGCGTCGGCCCGGCCGGTGAGCTCGCGGAGCACCCCGAGCGCCTCGGCGGCGACGGAAAGGACCTCCTGCCCCCCACCACTCGCAGGCTCGCGGTGGGCCCCTGCAGGGATGCCTGGCAGGTGGGAGGTGGTCATGCCCACGACAGTAGGCACCGGGGCCGACAGGTCGGGCCCCCGAGCGCGACCGGTGGACGACGGGGAGAATCCACAGGCGATGGACTCCCAGGCGCAGCTCCCGGCCGACAACCACGTGCACACCCACTGGTCGTGGGACACCCCCGACTCCTCCACCATGCGGCGGGCCTGCGAGCGAGCGGTCGCCCGCGGGCTGCCGGCCATCGCCTTCACCGAGCACCTGGACTTCACCGTCTGGCAGGCCGAGGACCGGGCGAGCGTCGAGGGCCTGGTCGACAGGTTCCCGGCCCACCAGCTGCCCATCGACGTCGAGGGGTACTTCGCCGAGCTCGCGGAGTGCCGGGAGCGGTTCCCGGAGCTGCGCATCTGGTCCGGCATCGAGACCGGCGAGCCGCACCTGTTCGCCGCGAGCATCGCCCGCCACCTCCAGGACTCCCCGGTCGACCGCATCCTCGGCTCGCTGCACTCGCTGTCCGACGAGGGCCGCCTGGTCGGCGTGGGCCGGTTGCTGCACGTGGACGCCGGCGCCACCATGCGCCGCTACCTCGGCGAGATGGTCGGGATGGTCGAGAGCAGCGAGGTCTTCCAGGTGCTCGCGCACGTCGACTTCCCGCGGCGCTACTGGCCCGGCGGCAGCCACCGGTACGTGGAGAAGGACTACGAGGAGGAGTACCGCGCGGTGTTCCGGGCGCTGGCCCGCAGCGGGCGCGCGCTGGAGATCAACACCAGCAGCCCGCTGGCGTCGGCCGACCAGGTGCGCTGGTTCCACGAGGAGGGTGGCGAGGCGGTCAGCTTCGGCAGCGACGCGCACGCGCCGACCGCCGTCGGCCAGAAGTTCGAGCTCGCGGTGGCCGTCGCCGAGGCGGCCGGGTTCCGCCGGGGACGGGACCGCTTCGACTTCTGGCGGCGCTGAGCTCCCCGGTCACGCCGGGGCAGGATCCGCTACGGCGGGCTCCGCTGCGGCCGGGCGGAACCACGCCCACAGCGCCAGCCCGACGACCAGCGACCAGAAGGCCGAGCCGATGCCGCCGACGGTGATGCCGCTGATCGCCACCAGGAAGGTGGCGACGACGGGGATGCGGTCCTCGGGCCGCGCCAGCGCCGCGCTCAGGGACGAGGCCAGCACCGGCCACAGGGCCAGCCCGGCGGCCGCGGCGACGAAGCCGGCCGGAGCCGTGGCCACGAGGGCGGCGACCGCGGCCGAGACGAGGGCGAGGCCGACGTAGGCCAGACCCGCGGTGCGGGCGGCGAGATAGCGGCGCCCGGGATCGGCGTCGGCCTCGGGGCCGGCCGCGAGGGCCGCGCTGATGGCGGCCAGGTTGATCGCATGGCCACCGAAGGGCCCGCCGAGCGCCGTCCCGACACCCGTGACCGCCATGGCCGGCCGCCAGGGCGCGCGGTAGCCGTAGGCGGCGAGCACCGCCATGCCCGGCACGTTCTGCGACGCCATCGTGACCAGGAACAGCGGCAGGGCGAGCCCGATCACGGCGACCGACCCGAAGTCCGGGGTGGTCCACTCGAGCCTCGGCACGAGGGCCGAGGCCGGAACGCCACCGTCCCGGAGAGCCGGCCACCCGATGATGCCGAGCGTGACCGCGAAGGCGGCCGGTACCGCCCAGCGCGGGGACAGCCGGAGCAGCACCACCCAGACCACGACGACCGGAACCACGAGCCAGGGCATCTCCAGCGCGGAGCGGACCGGCTGCAGGCACAGCGGGACGAGGACGCCGGCGAGCATGGCCTGGGCCAGCACCGGCGGGATGGCGGCGATCGCGCTGCCCAGCCCGGGCCACGCCGCGGTGAGCAGGACGAGCCCACCCACCAGGACGAACGCGCCGACGGCCACCGGCCAGGACGGCGCGGACGCGCTCGCCAGCAGCGCTGCACCGGGTGTGGACCAGGCGACGGTGATCGGCATGCGCGTCCGCTGGGCCAGCAGCACGGTGCTCAGCCCCATCGCGACCGACAGGACCAGCAGTCCCGAGGCGGCCTGACCCGGCGTCGCCCCGACCGCGCGGAGGCCGGTGAGGACGACGGCGAAGGAGCTCAGGAAGCCGACGAGCGCGGTGACGAGCCCGGCGACGGTCGTCGACGACGGGGCGGCGGGCACGGCGCGCGACGCTAGCCCAGATCCGCCGGCTCCCGGTCCGTCGACCGGCACCTGGTGGCCGACATCACGCCGGCTCCGTCCCGGATCTACGTTGGCGATCATGAGTTCTCCCGCGCCGGTCGTCCGGGATGCGACCTCGGACGACGCCGCCGCCTGCGCGGCGATCTACGCGCCGTACGTCACCGACACCACGGTCACCTTCGAGGGCGAGCCACCGACGGCCGAGCAGATGGCCGGTCGCATCCGTGCCGCCCAGTCCGGTCACGCCTGGGTGGTGCTGGAGAACGACGGCGTCGTCCTCGGGTACGCCTATGCCGTTCCGTACAAGCAGCGCGCCGCCTACCGGTGGACCTGCGAGGTCAGCGTCTACCTGGCACAGGACTCGGCAGGCCGGGGCTGGGGCCGGGCGCTGTACGAGACGCTGTTCGAGCGGCTGGCCGGCCGCGGCTACCGGCGGGCGATCGCCGGCCTGACGCAGCCCAACGAAGCGAGCGTCGGCCTGCACCGCGCGCTCGGGTTCGAGCCGATCGGCGTCCAGCGCCGGATCGGCTGGAAGCACGGCGCCTGGCGGGACGTCGCCTGGGTCCAGCGCGACCTGGGGTCCGAGGACGGTCCGCCGTCGGAGCTGCGCTGAGGCTGCTCGACAACGGACGGCAGCCAGCTGTTCGAGGGCTCCAGCGGCGCGCCCGACCGTCGGAGGAGGTACTTCACCGCTAAGGCAATCAGCCGCTAGGGTCCCGGCATGACGTCGCGGCGCGTGGTGATCGCCCTGGGGGGCAACGCCATGACCGGGCCGGACGGCTCGGCGACGCCGGCCGCCCAGCGAGCCGCCATCGCCGCAGCCGCCGGGCACATCGCCGACGTCGTCGCCACCGGTGTCGCGGTGGTTCTCACCCACGGCAACGGCCCCCAGGTGGGCAACCTGCTGGTGAAGAACGAGCTCGCCGCGCACGAGGTCCCACCCGTGCCGCTGGACTGGAACGTCGCGCAGACCCAGGCCACCATCGGCTTCACCGTCGCCGACGAGCTCGACGCCGCGCTGCGGGCTCGGGGCCTGTCCTGCCGCACCGCGGCCCTGGTCACCCGCACCCTCGTCGACGCCGACGACCCCCGTCTCCGCGAGCCGTCCAAGCCGGTCGGCCGGTACCTGCCCCGCGAGCGGGCGGAACGGTTCGTCTCGCTCGGCCAGACGTGGGAGGACCGCGGCGAGCGCGGGTGGCGGCGGGTCGTCGCCTCGCCCGAGCCGATCGCCGTCGTCGACTCGGGAGCGATCCACGCGCTGGTCGAGGCCGGCTTCGTCGTCGTCTGCGCCGGGGGCGGTGGCATTCCGGTGGCCCATGTGGGAGGCGGAGGCGCGAACCCACCCGACCACTCCGGCGGCACTGCGCTGCGCGGCGTCGAGGCCGTCGTCGACAAGGACCTGACCGCCGCGGTCCTGGCACGCGACGTCGATGCCGACACCCTGGTCATCGCCACCGACGTCCCGAACGTGATGGTCGGCTTCGGCACCCCCGCGGCCCGCCCGCTGGGCCGGGTGACCGCCCCGGAGCTGCGGGCCCACGCGGCGGACGGGCAGTTCGCCCGCGGTTCGATGGGCCCGAAGGTCGAGGCCGCCCTCCGTTTCGTCGAGGCAGGCGGCTCCGCACCCGGACGACGCAGAGCCGTCATCACCTCGCTCGAGCACATCGCCGACGCCGTCACCGGCGACGACGCCGGCACAGTTCTCACCTCCTCCTAGAAAGGCACCCGATGCCCGCACCGATCGAGGTCCGCAAGGTCCCGCTGCACAACGTCAGCGACGCATCCGAGCTGGCCAGGCTCATCGACGACGGCGTCATGGAGGCCGACCGGGTCGTCGCCGTCATCGGGAAGACCGAGGGCAACGGCGGCGTCAACGACTACACCCGGATCATCGCCGACCGGGCGTTCCGCGAGGTGCTGCTCGAGAAGGGCAGCCGGTCGAAGGAGGAGGTCGGCGAGATCCCGATCGTGTGGTCCGGCGGCACCGACGGCGTCATCAGCCCGCACGCCACCATCTTCGCCACGCTCCCCGAGGACGCCGTCGAGAAGACCGACGAGCCGCGGCTGACCGTGGGCTACGCGATGAGCGACGTGCTGCTGCCCGAGGACATCGGCCGCATCTCGATGGTGGAGAAGGTCGCCGAGGGCGTGCGCCGGGCGATGGCGGAGGCGGGCATCACCGACCCGGCCGACGTCCACTACGTGCAGACGAAGACGCCGCTGCTGACGATCGAGACCATCCGGGACGCCAAGGCCCGCGGCAAGGAGACGTACTACGACGAGCCGCACGGCTCGATGGACCTCTCCAACGGGACGACGGCGCTCGGCATCGCGCTGGCCCTGGGTGAGATCGAGATGCCCGAGCAGAAGCAGGTGATGCGCGACTTCTCACTGTTCAGCGCGGTCGCCTCGTGCTCGTCGGGCGTGGAGCTGGACCGGGCGCAGATCGTCGTCGTCGGCAACGCCCGTGGGCACGGCGGCAGCTACCGCGTCGGCCACTCGGTGATGCAGGACGCCCTGGACCAGGACGGCATCTGGGCGGCGATCCGGTCCGCCGGGATCGAGCTGCCCGAGCGGCCGCACCACTCGGACCTCGACGGTCGGCTCGTCAACGTGTTCCTCAAGTGCGAGGTGTCGCAGGACGGCATGGTCCGCGGCCGGCGCAACGCGATGCTCGACGACTCCGACGTGCACTGGCACCGGCAGATCAAGGCCGCCGTCGGCGGCGTGACCGCGGCGGTCACCGGCGACCCGGCGGTGTTCGTGTCGGTCTCCGCGGCCCACCAGGGGCCCGACGGCGGAGGCCCGGTCGCCGCCATCGTCGACCTGGGCTGACGTCACTCGGCTCCGGCGCGCATCTCCTCGACGGCCTGCACCTTGTAGAGGCACGCGGCCCGGTGGCCGGGCTCCACCTCGTAGAGCTCCGGGTCCTTCTCGGCGCAGTCCGGCCGGGCGGCCGGGCAGCGG
>DASPIH010000071.1:0-6347 GCA_035629195.1 Blastococcus sp.
CCGAACAGGCGGCCGCCGGCACCGGCGCGCGCCGGCACCTGCACGGTGAGCCCGTTGATGCGACCGGCGAGGGCCTGCGCCTCCTCGAGGAAGCGCACGTCGCGCGTGGCACGCGCCCGGCGCAGGGACTCGACCTGCTTCTCGGCACCGCGGGTGGCCTTGATGGCCAGCCCACGGGGCAGGAGGTAGTTGCGGCCGTAGCCACCCTTGACCTCGACGGTGTCGCCGGAGGACCCGAGACCGGTGACCTCCTGCGTGAGGATCAGCTTCATGGTCGTCATGGTCAGCGCGCCGTCGAGGTGTAGGGGAGCAGCGCCATCTCGCGGCTGTTCTTGACCGCCGTCGCGACGTCACGCTGGTGCTGGCTGCAGTTGCCGCTCACGCGGCGGGCACGGATCTTGCCGCGGTCGGAGATGAACTTCCGCAGCAGGGTCGTGTCCTTGTAGTCGACGTAGGTCGCCTTGTCCTTGCAGAACTGGCAGACCTTCTTCTTGGGCTTGCGAACAGGAGGCTTGGGCACCGGAGTTCTCCAGTAAGTGAGGGAATGGAACGGCCCCCTCGCAGGGCCCCGCGGCGAGCGGAGCGAGGCGTGGGGGGCGAGGGGGTCCTTCTAGAAGGGCGGCTCGTCGGACGGGCCGGCCGGCGTGGACCACGGGTCGCTCGACCCGCCGCCACTGAAACCGCCACCGCCACCGCCACCGCCACCGCCGGCACCGCCGAATCCGCCGCCACCGCCGCCGCCCTCACTGCGCGCTGCGCGGGTGACCTTGGCCGTGGCGTAGCGCAGCGAGGGGCCGACCTCGTCGACCTCGAGCTCGACGACGGTGCGCTTCTCGCCTTCCTTCGTCTCGAACGAGCGCTGCTTGAGGCGGCCGCTGACGATGACGCGCGATCCACGGGTGAGCGACTCGGCGACGTTCTCCGCCGCCTGGCGCCACACGTTGCAGCGGAGGAACAGCGCTTCGCCGTCCTTCCACTCCTGCGACTGGCGGTCGAACGTGCGGGGGGTCGACGCCACGGTGAAGTTGGCGACGGCAGCGCCCGACGGCGTGAAGCGCAGCTCCGGATCGGCGGTGAGGTTGCCGATGACGGTGATGACGGTCTCGCCGGCCATGGTCAGTGGACCTCGGGCCGCATCAGCTTCGTGCGGAGCACCGACTCGTTGAGGTTCAGCTGCCGGTCCAGCTCCTGGACGGCGGCCGGCTCGGCCTGGATGTCGATGACGGCGTAGATGCCCTCGACCTGCTTGTTGATCTCGTATGCCATCCGGCGACGGCCCCAGATCTCGGTCTTGACGGTGCCACCGGAGTTGGTGACCACGGTCAGGAACCGGTCGAGCGAGGGCGCGATGGTGCGCTCCTCGAGTTCGGGGTCGAGGATGACCATCAGTTCGTAATTGCGCACGGAGAACCCCACCTCCTCTGGTCTCGGCGGCTGCAGGCACTCTGCAGCAGGAGGGTCGTACATGCGTTGCGCGCCCCGGCAGGCTCGAACGAGAGCCGGAACGCGCGGGCCCAGGCTACCAGTCGTGCGACGAGAGGCTCCGGTGGCCGTCCCCGTGCGGACCGCTCCGTGCCGGCCGAGGCGCGCATCGACGATGCTGGGATGCAGGCGGTGGGGCTGGACGTGGCACCGGCATCCGAGGAGCACGCATGACTTCGCACCCGATCGGCGTACACGTCGGACCGGGCCTCACCGACGACGGTGAGGTGGATCGCGGCGGACCGGTGGCCCGCGCGGCGGAGATGGACGCCGACGGGGTCCAGGTGTTCCTCGCCGACCCCCAGGGCTGGGCGGCCCCGAGACCGCGACCGGACGCCGAGACCCTGCTCGGGTCGGGGCTCGCCGTCGTCGTCCACGCCCCCTACGTCCTCAACGTGGCGACGACCAACAACCGGATCCGCATCCCGAGCCGCAAGCTGCTGGCGAAGCACGCCGCGGCCGCGGCCGCGGTCGGGGCTCGCGGGCTCGTCGTCCACGGCGGGCACGTGCTCGCGTCCGACGACCCGGCCGCCGGTGTCGACAACTGGCGCAAGACGTTCGCCCGGCAGGCCGACGACGGCGGTTTCCCGCTCCCGGTGCTCATCGAGAACACCGCCGGCGGCGGGAACGCCATGGCCCGGGACCTCGACGCGCTCGCCCGGCTCTGGGACGCGGTGGGCGAGTTCGGAGCCGGCTTCGTCCTGGACACGTGCCACGCCTGGGCCGCCGGGTGGGATCTCGGCACCGCCGTCGCCGACGTCCGGGCCGTGACCGGGCGGATCGATCTCGTGCACCTCAACAACAGCCGGGACCCCGCCGGCTCCAGCCGGGACCGGCACGCGCCACTGGCTGCCGGGGAGATCCCGACCGAGCTCCTGCTGGAGGTGGCGCGGGCGGCCGACTGCCCCGTGGTGCTGGAGACCCCGGGGGACGAGGCGGCGCACGCCGAGGAGATCGGGCTCCTGCGGGAGGCCCTCTGACCCTCGTCGACCTACCGGCCGGCACCGCCCCCAGCAGCCGCACCCCGGCTGCGTCGAGCCGGTGCGCCATGCCCGCGCGGAGCCCTCCGGGCCCCCCTCGGCACGACCACGACATCGGGAGCGTGGTCCAGCGGTCCACCGGCAGGATCGTCGACCCCCGGCCAGCTGTTCCGGACGACGTCCCGGTCGGGGTCGAGGACGTCACGCACGACGAGCGCCATGAGCACGAGAACGGCGACGTCGCGCAGGACCACCGCGAGCAGGAACCACTCGACCTCGACACCCTGGTTGTCCGCCCCGAGGTACCAGAGGAGGCGGGGCACCCACAGCAGCGCCTCGGTGGCCTGCCAGAGCAGCAGCGCCCGCCACGAGGGGCGGGCCAGGACCGCCAGCGGCAGCAGCCAGAGCGAGTACTGGGGGCTCCACACCTTGTTGGTGAGCAGGAAGACGGCGACCAGCAGGAAGGCCACCTGCGCCACCCGGGGCCGGACCGGGGCCGACAGCGTCAGCCAGCCGACGGCGGCTGCACCGGCCAGCAGCGTCACGGCCACGGCGGCATTGAGGACCGTGGGCGTCTGGCCCTCGGCCAGGGGACCGTCGAGGAGCCGGTTCCCGGACAGGTGCAGGCCCAGGTTCCACAGGCTGTCGGGATCGGCGGGGCGGACGCTGTTGAGCCGGAAGAAGCGGCTCCAGTTCTCCGGCGCCAGCACGGCGACGGGCAGGTTGACCACGCCCCAGGCGACGGCGGCCGCGGTCGCCGCCCGCACCCACGGCCGCAGCAGGCCGGCGCGCAGGCACAGCAGGAACAGGGCGGCCAGCACGAGGACGGGATACAGCTTGGCGGCCACACCGAGGCCGAGCAGCACCCCCGCCAGGACCGGCCACCGGCGCGCCCAGGCCCACATGCCCGCCGTGGCCAGCGCGACCGCGAAGAGGTCCCAGTTGGTGAACGCGTGCACGAACAGCAGCGGGGACAGCCCGAACATCGCCGCATCCCACGGCCGCCGGCCGGCCAGCGCCAGCAGCGCACGGACCACCAGGAGCGCGCAGCCGGTCAGCAGCAGGCAGGTGACCACGTAGTAGCTCTGCACCGGCGGCACCGACGGCAGGAGCGCCGACGCGGTGGCCGCCCGGTCGTAGGCAGCCGCCAGTCCCGCTGCCGCGGCCATGAAGCCTCCGGTGAGGACCGGGTACTCGACGTCGCTGTCGAGGTAGGGGAGCGCACCGTCGTCCAGGTCGTGCGAACCGAACAGGGGCACCGTGTCGGAGTAGCAGAAGTGGGTGTACTGGACGTGCCCCGTCCAGTTCCCGTCGGCGCACGGCGCCTGCTTGATCCACGCCAGCGCCAGCACCACGGTGGCGAACAGCAGGCAGACGCGCAGCGGCGTCCAGAACAGGGCCCGACCGGTGACGGCGAACCGCCCCCAGGGGCCGCCCACGACCTCGCTGGCCTGCGCGACGACCGGGTCCGACCACGAAGGGACGACCCGGTCGGGACGGGACGCGGCAAGCCTTCCGGCGGGCGGGCCCGGCGGGGGAGACGCCACGGGCCCGTCCGCGGCGGCGGACGGGCCCGTGGGGTGACTGCTCATGCGAGCAGTGTGCTGGACGGATCAGTTGGCCGGTGGCACCACGAGGGGGGCGGGCACGCCCTCGGCGTCGGGCAGATTCGGCGGGTTCGGCGGGTTCTGGCCGGGCTCCCGGCTCTCGCCGTCCCCTCCGGTCCCGCCGCCCGGGTTCCCGTCGTCCGTGTTCTCGTCGTCCGTGCCGCCGTCGTCCGTGGTGCCCTCGTCCGAGGGCACCGGGGCGGTGGTGGTGGGCGGCGCGGTGGTGGCCGGCGGCGCGCTGGTCGTGGGAGCCGCCGGGGTGACCCGCGTGGTGGTGCGCGGCGCCGCCGTGGTCGGCTCGGGCACGCCCTCGCCGGTGTCACCCCGGATCAGCGCCCTGTCGGGGAGGTCCTCCTCGGGCGTGCCGTCGAGCACCGCATCCATGAAGCTCTGCCAGATCGCTCCGGGCAGGCCGGCGCCGTAGACGATCTGCCCTCCGGCGGTCCGGATCGGCTCCCGCGCCTCGGTGCCCATCCACACCGCCGTGGCGATCGACGGCGTGTACCCGACCATCCAGGCGTCGGAGTTGTCCGACCGGTTGAGACCCTGCGTGCCGGTCTTCGCGGCGACCTCGCGGCCGTCGTCCAAGGCTCGGCGGGAGTAGGAGGCGACCCCCTTGGTGGCGACGGTGACGTCGTTGGCGACGTCGCTCCGCAGCACCTGCTCGCCGGCCTCGCCGGTGTTCTCCAGCAGCACGATGCCGTCGCTGTCGGTCACCTTCGCGACGAAGTGCGCCGGACGCCGGACGCCGCCGGCGGCCAGCGTCGCGAAGCCCTGCGCCTGGTCGATCGGACGCATCTCGTACTCGCCGATGCCGATCGACGAGCCCGTCGCCCCGCTGGCGCTGGCGAGGGTCCGCTTGCCCGCGAAGAAGTCGCTGCCGCCCCAGGTGTCGGGCAGACCGGTCGCGGCCAGGATCGTGTCCCGGACGTTCTCCGGGCCGACCTCGTAGGCCAGGCCGTAGAACGTCGTGTTCAGGGACCGGGTGATGGCCTCGGTGAGCGTGCACGCGGGGCAGCTGGCGCCGCCGGAGTTGACCACCGGCTGGCCCGGGCGGTCCGGAAAGGTCTTCGACGCGCTCCCGTCACGGCGTGCCGAGATCCCGATGCCCTGCTCCAGCGCGGTGGCCAGCACGTAGGGCTTCACCGACGAGCCCGGCTGCCGCTTGGCCTCGGCGAAGTCGGTACCGGTGCCGTCCTGGCCGCCGTAGTACGCCACGACCGCGCCGGTGCGCGGGTCGATCGCCACCAGCGCCTGCCGCAGGTTCTCCGGCTCGCCCTCCATGACCTCGTCCACGCTGGCGACCGCGGCGTCCTGCGCAGGCTTGCTGATCGTGGTGGTGATCCGCAGACCGCCGGCGTTGATCTGCTGCTCGTCGTAGCCGCGGGCCTCGAGCTCCGCCCTCACCTGGGAGACGATGTGGCCCTCGGGGCCCTCCGGCATGCCGAGCGTCGAGCCGCCCTTGGGGAGCACCGACGGGTACACCGAGGCCTCCCGCTCGTCGTCGGTGAGCCAGCCCTCCTCGACCATCGCGTCGAGCACCAGACCCCAGCGGTCCTGAGCACCCTCGGGGTTGGTCTCGGGGTCGTAGCTGGAGGGGCTGCGCACCAGGACCGCCAGAACAGCTCCCTGCTCGGCGGTGAGCTGGGCGGCCGGGACGCCGAAGTACGTGTTCGCCGCGGCCTCGATGCCGTAGGCGCCACGCCCGTAGTAGATGGTGTTGAGGTAGTTCTCGAGGATCTGCTCCTTCGAGAAGTTGTTGTCCAGCTTGATCGCCAGGAACAGCTCCTGGAACTTGCGGCTGAAGGTCTGCTCCGAGGTGAGGAACGCGTTCTTGACGTACTGCTGGGTGATGGTCGAGCCGCCCTGCGTCGAGCCACCCGTCAGGTTGTTCCACGCCGCGCGCACGATGCCGGTGAGCGAGATGCCCGGGTCGGAGTAGAAGCTGCGGTTCTCCGCCGCCAGCACCGCGCGCTGCGCGGGCTCGCTGATCTCCGCCAGCGGCACGTTGGTCCGGTTCTCGTCGCCGAGCCGAGCCATCTCCGTGGCGCCGTCCCCGTAGTAGAGGATCGTCGTCTGCTTGGTCGACACCGAGTCGGGGCTCGGGACCTCCGTGCTGGCGTACACGACACCCACGAACACGCAGAGCAGGGCGAGCAGGCCGCCCAGGATGCCGGCGGCGATCTTCAGCCGGCGCTGGCGGCGCTGCTTCCTGCTGCCCGCCGGCTTGCCGGTTGCTGCCTTGCCCGTGGTCGACCTGGTCGCGGACGACCGGCCC
>DASPIH010000072.1:0-4176 GCA_035629195.1 Blastococcus sp.
GGGCTCGCCCGGGGCGCGGTCGCGGTCGGCCGGGCGTTGCGCGGCGAACTCGGCCACTGCGCGGGCTCGGACTGCGGTCAGCCGCGCGATCTCGCGGTCGGCGGCCTGCACCACGCCCAGCGGACCATCGGCCAGACCCACCGGTGGAGCGAGCTCGGGCCACTCGGTGGACGCCTCGGCGGCGCGACGACGCCGTCCGGCGGCCATCGCGCGAGCTCGGGCGGTGGCGTACCGCTCGCTTCCCGACGCCGAGTCAGCCATGACTCGAACATATGTTCGAGCGTTCGCTGGCGCAAGTCGCAATACCTGGGTCTGCTGATTGCAGGCATCCCGCACCCGGCCGGCTGATCGGACCCGCGCCACGGGCGGTCGCCGTCGTACCGTGAGCCCGTGGCGGCAGGCGGGTGGAGCGCGGCCGTGCGCTGGCTCCTCGTCGCCGCCCTGATCGCCGTGCTCGTCGCCCTGCCGTCGCTCATCGGCCGGCTGCCGGCGTCGGACGAGCCGGTGAGCGCGCCGGATCTCCGGGCCGCAGTCCTGGCCAGCGGCGACGTCGCCTTCTCCGGGTACGCGGAGTCCGCCGGCGGCCTGGCGCTGCCCGTCACCGAGGACCTCGGCTCGGTCGCCGACCTGTTCAGCGACCGGACGACGATGCGGGTGTGGTGGCGCAGCCCCTCGGACAACCGGGTCGACGTCGTCACCCCGACCGGTGAGACCGGCACCCGTCGCGACGCGAGCGGCACGTGGACGTGGGAGTACGAGCGGGCGACCGCCACCCGCGCCGCTCTCGGCCCGCTCGCGCTCCCGTCGCCGCCGGACCTCCTGCCCAGCGCACTGGGCCGACGGCTGGTGTCCGAGGCCACCGAGCAGGAGGTCAGCCGGATCGGCGCCCGGAGGGTGGCCGGCCGGGACGCGCTCGGGCTGCGGCTCGAGCCCGACCAGGCCGCGTCGTCGGTGTCGCACGTCGACCTGTGGGTGGACGCCGCCACCGGCCTCCCCCTGCAGGTGCAGCTGTTCGCCGGGGAGACCGCCCGCGCCGCCATGGACACCCGCTTCCTCGACCTGGAGCTGGCGGAGCCGGCAGCGGGCACCACCGCCTTCACGCCTCCGCCAGGAGCCCGTGTCCGGCAGGCGCAGGAGACCGAGATCGTCCTCGAGGCGGGGCGGCGGATCAGGCCCGTTCCGCTCCCGGCCGAACTGGCCGGCCTTCCTCGCCGCTCGCTCGAGGGGGTGCCACCGGGCATCGCGCTCTACGGCCGTGGCGTCACGCTGCTGGCCGTCGCGCCGCTGCCCCGCAACCTGGCGAGCGGGCTGCGGACGACGCTGGCGCAGGCCCCGGGCGCCGTCGTCGACCCGGCCGGTGTGCGGGTGGCCGCCGGACCGGTGGGGCTGATGTACGTGGACGTGCCCGGTCGCGGGCCCTACGCGCTCACCGGCACGGTGACGGTGGAGGCGCTCGCCGCCGCGGCGGCGCAGGTGCCTGCGCTGGGGCGGGCGTCGTGAGCGCGGTGATCGTCACGCGGGGCCTGGTCAAGCGGTACGGCCGGCTGCGAGCGGTGGACGGCATCGACCTGGACGTCCAGGCCGGTGACGTGTACGGGTTCCTCGGCGCGAACGGGTCGGGCAAGACCACCACGGTCCGGATGCTGCTCGGCCTGGTGCTGGCGACCAGCGGCGACATCGAGCTCCTCGGCGCCCGGACGGGGCGCGCCCGGCAGCGGGTCCTGCCGCGGGTCGGTGCGCTCATCGAGGGCCCGGCGCACTACGGGCACCTGTCCGGCCGGGAGAACCTCTCGCTCCTCGACGCCTCCGGCCCCGGTGGGTCGTGGCGGACGCGCAGCCGCCGCGTCGCCGCGGTGCTGGAGCAGGTGGGCCTCGCCGGCGTCGGTCGCCGTCCGGTCAAGGCGTACTCCCTGGGCATGCGGCAGCGCCTCGGGCTGGCCGGCGCCCTGCTGCGCCGGCCGGAGCTGCTGGTGCTCGACGAGCCGACCAACGGGCTGGACCCCCAGGGCATCTCCGAGATCCGCGGGCTGCTGACCGATCTGCACCGGGGTGGGACGACGATCTTCCTGTCCAGCCACCTGCTCGCCGAGGTGGAGCAGCTGTGCTCGCGGGTGGGGGTGCTCGATCGCGGCCGCCTCGTGCTGCAGGACGACCTCGCCACCCTCACCGCGCCGACCGGGGCGACGGTCGTCGTGACACCGGCTCCCGACCGGGCCCGGGCGCTGCTCGACGGACGGGTCACCTCCGTCGCCGGCGAGCGCGTCGTCGTCCGCGGCGACGACCCCGCCGAGGTGAACGCGCTGCTGGTGCAGGCCGGCGTGCCGGTCACCGGGCTGGCCCTCGAGCGGCCGAGCCTGGAGGAGGTGGTGCTGGCCAGGACCGCCGCCAGCCCCGACCGGGTGGAGGCGCACCGGTGATCCTCGTCGAGCTGCGCAAGACGTTCCGCCGGCCGCGGACGTGGGCGACCATCGCCGTGCTCAACGCGCTGCCCGTGCTCGTCGCCGTCCTGCTGGTGCTGACCGACCTGGCGCCCCGGCCCGGCGAGGGCCCGCCGTTCCTCTCGGCCGTGCTGAGCAACGGCACCCTCTACCCGCTGGCCGCGCTGGCGATCGTGCTCCCGCTGTTCCTGCCCATCGCGGTCGCCGTCGTGGCGGGGGACTCCATCGCCGGAGAGGCGCAGGCAGGCACGCTGCGCTACCTGCTGGCCCGCCCCGCCGGACGCACCCGGCTGCTCGTGGCCAAGCTGGTCGCCGTCATGGCGTTCGTGCTGGTGACCGTGCTGGTCGTGGCCGCCGTGGGGTACGTCGTCGGGACGACGCTGTTCCAGGCGCAGCCGATCGCCGGCGGGAGTTCCGTGTCGGGGACCTCGCTCACCCCCGAGGAGATCGCCGGCCGGACGCTGCTGGCCATCGGCTACGTGGCGGTGTCGATGCTCGGCGTGGCGGCCTTCGCGTTGTTCTTCTCCACGCTGACCGACTCGCCCCTGGGAGCCACGATGGGAGCGCTGGCCGTCCTCGTGGCCTCCTCCCTGCTGTTCACGCTCGACGCCGCCTCACCCATCGCGCCGTACCTGCCCACCCGGTACTGGCTGTCGTTCGTCGACCTCTTCCGCGACCCGATCCTGTGGCGCGACATCACCCGCGGCATCGCGTTGCAGGCGGTCTACGTCGGCGTGCTGCTGGCCGCCGCCTGGGCCAGCTTCACCACCAAGGACGTGACCAGCTAGCCGACCGGCAGACGCCGCCGCGGTCGGGTCAGCACGACGACGTAGGACGCGAGGGCGATGCCCATCGCCGTCAGCCAGGCCGCCGTCTCGTACTGCGCCGGGTAGAGGACGCCGTGCAGGTACTGGGCGATGAAGCTGCCCTCGTACGGCACCCGGCCGCCGGCCTCGAGCAGCCACTTCTCCAGGGTGGTGAGGGGACAGGTGAAGCTGGCCAGCGTCACGTAGGCCGAGTAGAGGGTCGCCGCGATGCTGGGCCACAGCCAGGCCAGCCGGCGCAGGCCCAGGAACCCGCCGAACACGATGTAGGCCAGGAAGCCCATGTGCACGAGAGCGACCAGTCCCGCGGCCACGACCGCCAGCCCGTCCACCACGTCGGCAGCATAGGGCCCGGGGAGCCCGCGGTACCGGGACGGCGGTCCACGGTTGAATGGGGCGTGGCCTCGCCTGCGGTCCGGGATCTCGAGCCCGCCTCCCCGAGGAGCTCGGCCCGGCGGCTGCTCGTCCCGCTCTGCCTGGTCGTGGTGCTCGTCCGCGCGACGTACGTGCTGAGGCCGCTGCGGAACGACGAGGGCGGCTACCTGCTCGTGGCGCGGCAGTGGCACGCGGGCGGGGAGTTTCTGTACGGCGACTACTTCGTCGACCGCCCGCCACTCCTCATGCTGGTCTTCGGGATCGCGTCGCTGATCGAGTGGGACCAGGCGATCCGCGCCCTCGCCATCCCGTTCGTCCTCGTGTTCGTCCTCGCCGGCTGGCGGGCGGGCACGCTGCTGGGAGGCCCGGCCGGCGGGCGCTGGGCCGCCGTGGTGGCCGCCGGGATCATGTGCTCCCCGGCGCTGGCGGCCGAGCAGGCGGACGGCGAGCTGTTCGGGGCCGCGCTGGTGATGGCCTCGATGGCGCTGGCACTGACCGCCTGGCACACCGGCTCCGCGCACCGGTTCGGGTGGGCGGTC
>DASPIH010000073.1:0-12625 GCA_035629195.1 Blastococcus sp.
GGCACCTGCGGCACTCGTCGACGGCGTCCCGGCTCAGCCGATGGCCCGTGCTGATGGACGGCGTCTTCCGGGCCGCCGCGGACTCCCAGCGGGTGTTCGACGACGTCGTCGCCCTCGGGCTGGCCGACGGGCTGCTGACACCGCGCGCGCTCGCCGGCGCGGCGCGGCGCATCCGGTGACGCGTCCGCACGCGACCGCCGCCGGACGTCCGGATCAACGCAGGGCGGTCACCAGGATGCAGCCGGTGTCGCCGAAGGGCTGGACGACGAAACCCAGCTGGGTCAGCACGTCGGCGAGGGATGCGTTCATCAACTGCTGCACGGCGGCGTCGGCCTCGGGGCCGCGCGAGCCGTGGACGCTCATCCGGTCGTGCGTGCGCCAGCTGACCAGCAGCCCGGAGCAACCGGTCTCGGGCACGAGGCTCACCCCACCGGCCGGGCGCCCCTGGGCGGCGTCGTACAGCGGGAGCCCC
Organism: Blastococcus sp.; assembly: GCA_035629195.1. Classification (GTDB taxonomy): domain Bacteria; phylum Actinomycetota; class Actinomycetes; order Mycobacteriales; family Geodermatophilaceae; genus Blastococcus. The sequence continues at coordinate 473 of DASPIH010000073.1, forward strand.
GCCTCGACCAGCGCGGCGGCGACCTCGACCACCAGCGTGGTCAGCGGGTCGGTGTCGGAGAGCAGCGCGTCCCAGTCCTCGGGGAGGCGGTCCAGCTGGTCGCCGAGCTCCACCAGCCACGCGCGGTCCTGCGGCGAGGGCCGCGGGGCGAGGCTTCCGTCGGAGCGCACGGCACCGTAGGCGGCCACGGCGTGCAGCTCGCCGGCCAGAGCAGCCCAGTCGGCGTCGATCCGGTCGTCGAACGGGCCGGCCATCACCTGCGCCGATTCGCCGACCAGCCACCAGGCGGGAGCGCCCGCGGGGGCGGGGCGGACGGCGAGCGTGACCGCCTGCGGCTCCGCCTGCTCGGCGGCGTCGCTCCGGGGCCGGGCCGGGGCACGGCGTCCGGCGGGATGGTTGCCGATCGGGGCAGCCGCTGCCGGCGAGGGCGCGGTCGCGCCGTTGCGCTCGAATTCGTAGCGAGCGGTCGAGCCGGTGCCCAGCACCACGACCAGGGCCGTCATGACGACGAAGCCCAACGTCGCAGCGGCCGGCCACATCATCATGGCGCCCACGGTCACGAGAGTTCTCCTCAGCACCTACCGCCGCGGTGGGGAAGTTCCGCGGACAGGAGGAACGCTAGGGCGGCGACCACCTCTTTCCGACGGCTCCTGACCGCACGTCACCCAACCGTTGCCGCGCGGCCGGAGAACGGACGGTCACCCCGCTCCCGGTGCACCGCCATGTCGACATCCGTGGTGCTGACCTGCGGAAACGCCCCCGGGTGTCTCCGACGACGCTGCGGCGGCCCGGTCGCGGCGGCGTGTCGCAGCACACGTCCGAGGGCCGTTCGCTCCCTCCCGGATCAGTTGACCCGGACCTGCAGGAAGGAGTCACGGGCACTGGCGCTCACGACGGCGATCCGCGTGCCGGTCCTCGGGACGTCGACGCCGGTCCAGCCGCTGGCGTCGGGCTGCTCGCCCGGAGCCACGTACCAGTCCTTCGAGTCGTCGAACGTCGGCACCGCGGGCAGGCCGCCGTAGGTGGCGGCCACACCCGAGTCCGGGTCGTGCAGGGTGATCCGGTCCGTCGCCTGCCGCCCGAAGGTGGAGTCGTAGGACTGGACACGGGCTCGCCAGCTCTCGCCGGAAACCGTGTCGGCCTCGTCGTCGGTGGGCTCGTGGAGCAGGTCCGGGTGAGCGTCGACCGGGAGGACAAGGCCACCGCCGGGGTGCGCCCCGACGTCGTTGTCGCCGTACTGGGTGTTCCAGTAACTGACCAGCAGGCCGTCCTGGTACGGGAACCGCTCGGCCCACTCGGGACGGGTCGGGTCGCCCAGGTTGTACGGGCCGGTCCTCAGGCCGGCGTCGTACCCGGTGTAGGTGCGGTTCTCTGCGATGTAGGCGTGGAAGTACGACTGCGTCGTGGTGCCCGTCGTCTGCGTGAAGCCGTCGAGCGTCCACGAGGTCACCGCGGTCTCGTCGATCGACACCGCGTCCACCCGGAAGCCGGGCTCGGCGGCGCCGCCGTCGGTCCGGTACCGGAAACCCACCTGCGCACCGGGGGGAACACCGGTGAGCGAGGCGGTGAGGTCCACCCACGTGCCACCGGTGCTGCCGGTGATGCCCTGGCCGAGGTTCTGGCCGTTGGGGTCGGCGATCGTCGACCGGTTCGTCGGGACGGATGTGAACGTCGCGCCGCCGTCGGTCGAGTAGACCGCGTAGGCGTAGTCCCAGTCCTGCTCGATCTCGTAGCTGACCTTGGCGGTCAGCGTTGCCGCGCCCTCGGGCAGCGGCGCGAGCATGCTGTGGTCCAGGCCGCTGCCGGAACCCGAGTACCAGAAGTCGGTGCCCTCGTGCGCAGTGCCGACGGTGGTGGTGACCTCCTTGTCCGGCAGCAGCGCGATGACGGCCTGGGCCTGCTTGGTGGTCGCCGTCGACGGCCCGAGCCTGGTGTTGGCCGTGGCACCCGGCTGGACGACCTCGTACGCGAGCCAGCCCAGCTGGAGCTTCTCCCAGGCCCCCAGGTGGATCGGCTCGTTGCCGATGCCGTCGGCAGGGACGCCGGAGTTGCCGTAGGAGCCCGAGCTCATCAGCGTCCAGAAGCCGGTGGAGTTCTCCGCGCCGCCGCTGTTGCCGGAGGTGTCGTACAGGTCCGGCAGCCCGAGGTCGTGGGCGAGCTCGTGGGCGAACACGCCCACGCCGCCGTTCTCGGGCTCGACGGTGTAGTCACCGATCCAATACCTGGAGCTGCCGACCCGGGCACCACCGAGCGCGACGGTCCTGCCGTCGACGGTCGGGCCTCCGGCGCCGATGCGGGTGGTCTGGTTGTACCAGCGGTGCGACCAGATCGCGTCGTCGCCCAGTTCGCCGCCGCCGACCTCCTCGCCCATGCCCGAGTGCACGGCCTGGAAGTGGTCGATGTAGCCGTCGGCCTCGTCGAAGGTGCCGTCACCGTCGGCGTCGTAGCGGTCCCAGACGTCGAACTGCGAGAGGTACTCGTCGATCTGCGCAGCGGTTCTCCCCGCAGCGAGCTGCTCGGCGTACCAGGCGTTCACCGTGTCGTTCACGAAGGTCCAGGTGACCGCGTCACCGAGGGAGTTGTCGCCGTAGGACGTGCCCGTGCCCGGCACCGTCACCCAGTCCTCGACCTCGCCGGTGACGGTGTAGCGGCCGGAGGACAGCTCGTCGTAGAAGTTGGCGACCGAGTCGACGCCTGCCTCCTGCGAGTGGAGGAGCCTGTCGAAGTGGGGCTGGGAGAAGTCGTCGGTCCAGATGGTGGTGTTGTCGACCGACCGGTCGGGCTCGGGGATCGAGTTGTGCGGCAGGTCGCTGAACTCGCCGAGGACGGTCCAGATGGCGTCGGTGTCCTCGCGGGCCAGCTCGACGTACTGGCCCTTGGCGACCTGCACGACCTTGTTGTCGCCCCGCGCGGAGACCTCACCGCGGAGCACCTTCTCCAGGCCGGCGGCGCGCAACTCACGCTGCTTGTCCGACAGCGGGCTGGGCAGGTCGTCCGAGCGCGAAGGGGTGGACGGGGTGGTGTCCCGCACCGGGGGTGCGGCTGATGCCGTGTCCGGAACCGCCATGACCAGGGCGGCTCCGGCGACGACGGCCAGAGCTCTTCTCAACGATGGTCTCCTGGGTCCGAGGACGGACGCTCGGCCGACCGGCGGGAGGCCACCGGCGGTCCTACGAGCGGCCACCTCGGACGGTAGGTGAGCAGTTCGAAGCATGTCCACTCAGAGATACCGACTGATCACGCAGGCGCACGGCCTCCGGTCGGTGACCACCGGTGCGACCTGGGTCTTCGCCCTGGCCACCGGATTGCGGGCTCGCGCACGGTGGGCTGTGCGCGACCGAGCGCGCACCGAGATGCGGCCGCACCGTCCTGAGCAGCACCATCTGCGATGGAGACCGTTCGCGCGCCCCGCCATGGCAGCGCCCGGAGGCACCACGGCCGGCAACCGAGGTCGGCCGGGCACGAGACGAAGGGAAGCACCCATGACCGAGAACGCCTCGACCAACGACCCGCAGGATGAGGTTGCCGCCAACCTCAAGCGGATGGACGACCTCGACTTCGAGGGGTGGAACAAGGGCGACTGGCGCGGCGTGTTCGCCCACCTGCACACCGACGACGTGTACGTCGACATGAAGGGCATGCCGCCGACCCACGGCATCGAGGAGCACATCGCGGCCATGGAGGGCTTCACCGCTCAGGTCGGCGGCACGCCGCCGCCGATCGCCAGCCACCCGATCGCCTTCGGCTCGGGGGAATGGACCTGCGTCGTGGGGGAGAGCGCCGACGGCAGCCGGATGGTGACCGTCGCGCGGTGGCGCGACGGCGCCATCGCGGAGGAGTACATCTGGGTCTAGGCCCGACGGCCGTCGGGTCGGCCGTTCGCCACCGCCCGGCAACTCCACGCCTTTCCGTCCTGACTATCCTCGTCACCCGGCCGTGGAGCTACCGGCGGCGGCGAGCACAGGTGACGGATCCGAGAACGGGTGCGCGGCGCGTTCGGGCGCTGCGGGTGAGGTGGACGGCCTTGGTATCGGTGCGCCTGCCGGCCCGGCTGACCGTTTCCGGGCCGGCGCGCGACCACACGACCGCACACCGGATGACCCGGCGTCGTGACGAGGCCGGCGTAGCTGACGCGGACGACTGCCTGCCGACCGTGGGCGCCCTCCTCGGGTCCCGCGGTGCCGACAACCCATGACGGCGCCGAGCGCCGGTGCCTCGGGAGGAGCCCGGCCTGGGCGCGGCGCACTGCGGTGGCTCGGGCACGCAACGGTCGTGCTGGACCTCCAGGGCGTGCGCCTGATCACCGACCCCGTCCTACGCCAACGGGTCGGGATGCTGCGCCGGCACGCTGCCGCGATCCAGCCGGAGCAGTACGCAGGGCCCAGGGCCGTGCTGCTGTCGCACCTGCACGCAGACCATCTCGATCTCCCGTCGCTGCGGCTGCTGGGTCGGTGCCGGATCATCGCCCCACGGGGGGCCGGGCCGATGCTGCGGGCGGCCGGGATGCAGGACGTCGTGGAGCTCGCCGCCGGCGAACGGGCATCGCTCGGGCCGGTGGAGGTCGAGGCGGTCGCCGCGGAGCACGACGGACGACGGCTGCCCCTCCCCGGTAGCCCGACCGCAGATGCCCTCGGGTACCTCGTGCACGGAGGCACGCGGGTCTACGTCGCGGGAGACACCGCGCTCCACGAGGGGATGGCGGGCCTGCGCGGACGCGTCGACGTCGCGATCCTCCCGGTGGGGGGCTGGGGGCTGACCCTGGGGCCAGGGCACATGGATCCCGTCCAGGCGGCGGAAGCCCTCGCGCTCGTGAGACCGCGCGTGGCCCTCCCGGTCCATTGGGGGACCCTGCGGCCGCTCGGGCTGCGCAGGGTGCGCGGCGACCTCTTCTCCTTGCCGGGCGAGCGGTTCCGGCAGGCCGCAGCTGCCCTGGCACCGGACGTGCGGGTCGCGGTCCTGTTCCCGGGCGAGGCGCTCGCCCCTACCCTGCTCGCCGACGACGCGCCATGACCGGGCCGGCACTGGCGGTGGTCGTCCTCGTGGTCGCCGCGCGGTTCCTCGTACCGCTGGCCATCCCGCGCCGTCCGGTCCCTGCGCTGCTGGCGGCGCTGGTCCTCGATGCCGTCGACCAGACGATCTTCCAGGCCGTCGGTGCCGACTTCGACGGCTACCAGGGCTACGACAAGGCCCTCGACGTCTACTACCTGGCCGTCGCGTATGCCTCGACCCTGCGCAACTGGGCTCCCGGCATGGCCTTCAGGACGGCGCGGTTCCTCTGGTACTACCGCCTCGTCGGGGTGGCGGCGTTCGAGCTGACCGGAGCCCGACCGCTCCTGCTCCTCTTCCCGAACACGTTCGAGTACTTCTTCCTGGCGTACGAGCTGATCAGGACCAGGTGCGACCCGCGCCGCCTGACCGACCGTCAGGTGCTGGCGCTCGCGGGGGGCATCTGGGTGCTGATCAAGCTCCCGCAGGAGTGGTGGATCCACATCGCCCAGCTCGACGTGACCGAGGTCCTCGCGGCCCAGCCGCAGCTGGTCCCCCTGCTGATCATCGCGGCGGCGCTGGCCGGGGCTGGTCTCGTGGTCTGGATGCGGATGCGGCCGCCGCCCCGCGACTGGGCGCTCACGACGCGGGTCGATACGCATCTGCCGCCCGTGGACCGCGTCGGCGCGGCCCGGACCCTCCCGTTGACGAGCCGGGCGTTCCTGTCGATGGTCGGGGAGAAGATCCTGCTCGTCTCGCTCGTCGTCGTCATCTTCGCGCAGGTGTTGCCGGACCTGCGGGCCACGCCCACGCAGATCCTGCTGTCGACCCTCACGTTGATCGTCGCCAACGCCGTGTGCAGCCAGCTGCTCGCCCGTCGCGGCGCGACCTGGCGGAGCACGCTCGCGCAGTTCGTCGCGATGGCTGTGCTGAACGCCGCCATCATCATCGCGCTGCGCCTCCTGCCGGGCAGCAGCGGCGCCTCGTTCGAACTGGGCAGCAGCCTGTTCTTCAGTCTGCTGCTCACCCTCCTGATCACGCTCTACGACCGGTTCAGCACGATCCGCGGGGAACGCGCCACGCGTCTCGACGAGTCGTCCGTCGGACCGGCCAGCCGGGTGGGCACCGTCGACGCGGGGAGCCGAACTCGGCCGACGGGGCTCGAAGACGGCTCGCCGTAGCGTCCCGATGACCGCCGCAGGTGGACGGGGCGGCCCGCGCCCCGCGCGTGGACAGACGCGGCTGGCTCGTGACCGTCGGATCCTGTGGGGCCTCGGCCCTCACGGTGGGGCCGGCGCATCGGCCCCACCGTGACCGCCTCAGTGCGGCTGTCTCGCCTCGGCGGCGTTGCTCGGGCCGTGTCCCCGGTCGACAGTGGCGGCGGGTACGGGCGCCACGGCGGCGAGTAGCTGCCGGGCCTCCTCTTCGAGGTCCAGGGGGGAGTTGGCGAAGCGCAGGATCACGGCGGAGGCCGCGCCGGTCATCTCGTCCAGCGCCCGGTGGTCGATGTTGCTGAGGTCGTCGCACGCCGCGTGGTAGCAGAAGTCGTAGCCGATGCCGGCCCGGCCGCCGAACAGCGCGGCCTGTTCCACGGTCTTGATCCCCTCGGCGCCGGTGAAGAGCCCGCCGGAGGCAATGCCCTCGGCGATGAAGGGCCCGTAGTCGCTGCGGCCGCTGAACTCGGTCTCGCCCGAGGCCAGGCCCAGGGAGCCGAAGTGCTCGTGGAAGGCCGCCTCGATCGCGGCCGAGCCGGCCGGGGCGGGCACCGAGCCGTCGTCCGGGCCGAACGCCGAGGCGTCGCCGTCGTAGACGAAGCGGCCGTGGTTCGGGGAGCCGATCATGTCGAAGTTCAGGTACAGCGCTACGTTCCCGAGCGTCGCGGGATCATTGGTCTTGAGGTCCTCGACGTAGTGGCGGGACCCGAGCAGGCCGAACTCCTCCGCGCCCCACCAGGCGAAGCGCACGGCGTTGGCGGTCTCCGTGCCCGCGAGCACCTCGGCGATGGCCAGGATCCCCGCGGAGCCGGAGGCGTTGTCGTTGATCCCAGGGCCCTCCGGGACGCTGTCCAGGTGCGCGCCGACCATGACCGTGCGCTCCGGGTCACCCGAGCGGGTCTCGGCGAGGACGTTGAAGGTCTCCCGGCTCTCGGAGACGGTCTGCGTGCTGACCGTCACCTCACCCGCGCCCAGCAGGGCGACCCCGGCGGCGTAGCTCAGGCCGACCACGGGGACGGTCGTCACCCCTGGTTCGCCCAGGGTGCCGGCGATCACCCCCTCCGCCCCGGGCAGTCCCGTGTTGAAGATCAGCACCGCCGACGCCCCGGCGGCCGCCGCGTTGGCGGCCTTCACCCCGAAGGCGCAGGTGCCGCGCTGGAGCAGTGCGATGTTCCCCGGCACGAAGTCGGCGAAGTCCCCGGCCTCGCACCCGCTGGTGCTCGCGCCCTTCTCGCCGGTCGTTCCCACGGCCTGCACCGGTGCCGTCACGGTCCCGGAGCCGGAATAGGTCATGACCGCGACGTCCTCGGCGGCGAGCTGCCTACCGCCCGCGCTGACCGTGGCCGGGCTGACCTCCTGGAAGAAGGGGAAGGAGAAGCTCTGGACCCGCGGGGCGTACCCGGCGGCCCTCAGCCTGCCGACCACGTAGTCGACGCTGCCCCGGTAGCCGGACGTGCCCGAGGCCCGGTTGCCGTTGTTGGCGTTGGCGATGGCCTGGAACACCTGGAGGTGCTCCAGCACCTTCCCGGAAGGCACGTCCACCGCGGTCACAGCGCCCACTCCGGCGCGGTCGGCTTCGCAGCGGCGCGCACATCTCGGGCGCTCCCGGCGTCGGTGCCCAACAGCACGAGGGCCGCTGCGACGGCCACGGTCCGGTGCCGGGTGCGGTGGCGCATGGGATCTCCCGAGGCAGGGGCCGGTCGGGGGCTCGACCGGCACGGGTCATGCTCGGAAAATAGCCGCGAGGAGAACCCGGGTCAGTACGTAGATGTGCGCAATGACAGCGTCGCCCGCTGTACGCGAGCTACCGGGGTCGGCTGGTGTGGTGGTCCCGCTCGGGCAGGACCGGCCATGGCGCGAATGCGTTCCGCACCGGGCGGAGAACGGGAACTGCTGGTCACGAGCGGAGGGCGTGGGATTCGAACCCACGATGGGTTTGACCCCATAGCGGTTTTCAAGACCGCCGCCATCGGCCACTAGGCGAGCCCTCCTGGCCCGGTCGAGATTAGTGCCCCGCGCCGTCGGCTCGCACCGGCATCCGGAGCAGGGGCGGTGTGGGCCGAAAAGGGCTACGGCCGACCCGGTGCCGTGGCCCAGCATGAGCAGCGGTGCGGATGGCGCGCACTGCGGTGCCGATGCCGCCGCCCGACTGCCCACGGGGTGCTGTCCGGGCTCTCCTCCCAGGGCGAGGACGCCGAGCGTCAGCTCCACGGCCTCGGGGAACGAGCCGACGACGGCCCAGGCCCGCGGGACGTCGGGCGCGCCGTCGTGCTCGCCCGTCGGATGCGGACGCCGCGGGCGACCGGTCAGCATGGAGCCATGACACCGGGGACCGAGGCGCACCCGGCCCCCGGTACCCGTCGCTTCTCGCGCTGGTTGCCGGCGCTGCCCGCCGTCGTCCTCGTGCTGGTCGCGCTCTGCCTGCGCGCTCCCTTCGCCGCGGTCGGGCCGCTGCTGGGCGAGCTCGGCGACGAGCTGTCGCTGTCCACCGGCGCGCTCGCCGTCGTCACCGCCCTGCCGCTGATCTGCTTCGGCCTGGTCTCACCGTTCGCCCCCGCGCTCGCCTCCCGCCTCGGCGTGCACCGCGCCGTGCTGCTGGGCGTGGTGGTGCTGGCCGTCGGCGTCCTGCTGCGCCTGCTCGGCGCTCCCGGGCTGTACGCAGGGACGGTGCTGCTCACCGGCGGCATCGCGATCGCGAACGTGCTGCTGCCCGCAGCGGCTCGCGCCGAGTACGGCGACCGCAGCGCCCTGGTGCTCGGCATGATCACCGCCTCCATGGCGGCATCCGCGAGCACCGGCGCGGGCCTTGCCCAGCCCCTGGCCACGGCCGTCGGCAGTGCGGTCACCGGGCTGCTGCTGTGGGGCGTCCTGGTGCTCGCCGCCCTGCTCGCCATGGCCGTCCTGACCCGCGCCCGCCGCGACGTCCCCCGGCCACCGGCCGCTCCGCGGGGCGCCCGCACCGCCGTGCTGCGGGACCGTGTGGCGCTCGCCGTCACCGCGTTCTTCGGGCTCCAGTCGCTGTCCTTCTACGCGATGCTCACCTGGCTGGCCGACATCCTCGAGGCAGAGGCGGGCGTCGCGCCGGTCGCCGCCGGCGGCATGGTCGCGCTGGCGGCCGCACTCGGCCTGCCCGCGTCGCTCGTCGTCCCGCCGCTGGCCGCCCGTCGCCGCGGTCAGGCCGGCTGGGTGCTGGCTGCCTCGCTTCCGATCGCCGCCGGGGTGCTGGGCCTGCTCGTCGCACCCGGCGCAGCGCCGCTGCTCTGGGCGTTCCTGTACGGGCTGGGCACCGGGATGTCCTTTCCGCTCGCGATGACGCTGATCCTGCAGCGCACCCGCGACGTCGGGCAGACCGGCCGGCTGTCGGCGTCGGCGCAGAGCCTCGGCTACCTGCTCGCGGCGAGCGGCCCGCTCGGTGTCGGCCTGCTGCACGAGGCCACCGGGGGATGGCGGCCCGGGCTGGTGCTGCTGCTGGCCGTCACCGTCGTCCAGGTGGTCGTCGGGCTGGCCGCGGCCCGGCCCCGCCTGGTCGGCCCGGCGGTCTGACGTCGGTCAGGGGTCGGCGGTGACGCCCTCCGGCGTGCTCGCGACCGGGGTGCCGACCACGCCGTGCAGGTGGCAGGCCGCCTGCTGACCGGGCGCCCCGGCCGGCTGGAGGGCCGGGTCGACGTCGTCGCAGGGCTCGAACACGTACGGGCAGCGGGTGCGGAACCGGCATCCCGACGGAACGGCGGACGGCGAGGGGACGTCGCCGTGCAGCACGATCCGCTTCCGCTGGCGTTCCAGCGCGGGGTGCGGCAGCGGAACGGCGGACAGCAACGCCTGGGTGTAGGGCATCTTCGGGTCGGTGCCCACGGCCTCGGCCGGACCGATCTCCACGACGCGGCCGAGGTACATGACCGCGATCCGGTCGGAGATGTGGCGGACTGCCGAGAGGTCGTGGGAGATGAAGAGCAGCGTGAGGCCGAGCTGACGCTGGAGCCGGCGCAGCAGGTTGAGCACCTGGGCCTGCACGCTCACGTCGAGGGAGGCGATCGCCTCGTCGCACACCAGGAAGTCCGGCTCACCCGCCAGTGCCCGGGCGATGCCCACGCGCTGCCGCTGGCCGCCGGAGAACTCGTGCGGGTAGCGGCCGGCGACCGCGGGGTCCAGGCCCACCAGCTCCAGCAGCTCCGCCACCCGTGCGGTCCGCTCCCGCCGGCCGGAGCGCAGCCCGTGCACCTCCAGCGGCTCGCTCACCGTCTGCGCGACGGTGCGCCGGGGGTCCAGGGAGGCGAACGGGTCCTGGAACACCATTCCCGCCCGGCGCCGCAGGTCCTTGAGCCGGCGACCGTCCAGCCCGGTGATGTCGGTGCCGTCGAAGGTCACCGTGCCGCCGGTCGGCGGCACCAGGCGCAGCAGGGCGTTGCCCAGGGTGGACTTGCCGCAGCCGGACTCCCCCACCAGGCCGAGCGTCTCCCCACGCAGGATGTCGAGGTCCACGCCGTCGACCGCGCGCAGCAGCGCCGACGGTGCGCGCCGGAAACCGCCACCCCCGATCGGGAAGTGCACCTCCAGCCCGCGGGCGGAGACCAGGACGTCGTCGGTCACGGCCGCACCCCTCCCCCGGTCGTCCCCTCGGTGCACCACGTCGCGGCGCGGTGCTCCAGCCCGCCGCCGCCCCGGCCGACGACGGCGAGCGGCGGCTGCTCGGTCTCGCAGCGGGCGTCGCTGCGCACCGGGCAGCGCGGCCAGAACACGCAGCCCGCCGGCAGATCGGTCGGCGCCGGCGGTACGCCGGGCACCGTCGCCAGGTCGGGAACGACACCGTCGACGGCCGGCTGGGCCAGATCGGGCAGCGAGCCGAGCAGCCCGCGGGTGTACGGGTGGGCGGGCCGCTCGAGCACGTCGTCCACGGTGCCGTCCTCCACGCACCGGCCGCCGTACATCACCAGCACCCGGTCGGCGATGCCGGCGACGACCCCGAGGTCGTGGGTGATCCAGATGACCCCGGTGCCGTGGTCGGCCTGCAACCGCTCGACCAGGTCGATGATCTGCGCCTGCACCGTGACGTCGAGGGCCGTGGTCGCCTCGTCGGCGATGAGCAGGGCCGGCGAGTTGCTCAGCGCGATGGCGATGACCACCCGCTGCCGCATGCCGCCGGACAGCTCGTGCGGATACCGGTCCAGGGTGCGCTCGGGATCGGGCAGACCCACCTCGCGCAGCAGCTCGGCCGCCCGGGCGCGAGCAGCCTGCTTGGAGACGTCGCCGTGGGCCCGGATGCCCTCGACGAGCTGCCTGCCGATCGTGAGCACCGGGTTCAGCGAGGTCATCGGGTCCTGGAACACCATGCCGGCGCCGGGACCACGCACCTGCCGCAGCCGCTCGGGCTTCATGGTCAGCAGGTCCTCGCCCTGCAGCACCGCCCGGCCGGTCACCGTCGCCACCCGCGCGGGCAGCAGGCCCAGCAGGGCCAGCACAGAGACGCTCTTGCCGCTGCCGGACTCCCCGACGACGGCGACGGTCTCCCCCGCACCGACGGTGTAGCTCAGCCCGTTGACGACGTCGGCCGGCCCGCGCGGGGTGCGCAGCCGCACCCGCAGGTCCTCGACCTCGAGCACCGGTGTGGTCATCGCCCGCCACCGGCCATCAGCGTCCGCTGGCGCGGGTCGAGCACGTCGCGCAGCCCGTCACCGAGCAGGTTGAAGCAGAGCACCGTCAGGAAGATCGCCATGCCAGGGAAGAAGGCGATCCACCACGCGATGTCGATGAAGCCGCGACCCTCCGCGAGCATCAGGCCCCAGGAGGGGTTCGGTGGTTGCGTGCCCAGCCCGAGGAACGACAGGGCCGCCTCGGCGAGGACGGCGAAGGCCAGGCTGATCGACGTCTGCACGATGATCGGCGGGGCGGCGTTGGGCAGCACGTGCCGGGTGAGCAGCCGGAAGTCCGACGCCCCCACCGACCGCGAGGCCCGCAC
>DASPIH010000074.1:0-2199 GCA_035629195.1 Blastococcus sp.
CGCGGCCGGCTGGCGGGTGGCCACCGCCGGGGCCGACCGGAGCGTGACCGATGTCTGGGCCGCTCTGGGGGACGCGTCCCGCGGGGTACCCGCGTGAGCCGGCCGGATGTGGCACCCGCCGTCTCGGCGGCCGTGGCGACCATGCTGGGCGCCTTCGCCCTCACGCCGGTCTTCTCGGGCGCCGCCTGGGTGCTGCCCGCGGCCGCCGTGGTGGGGGCCGTGCTGGCCGGCGGGCTCGTGCTGCGGCGACTCGTCCAGCGGCCGGCCGGGAGCCGAGGCGCGCCGCACCTGACGCCCGGCCTCGGTGTCGTGCTGGTGACCGTCGGGCAGGTGGCCCTGGTCGTCTGCGTCCTCACGGCCCGGTTCACCCCTGACCGGGCGTGGGCCGGCCTGCTGCCGACCCCGGGCAGCCTGGCCGCGCTGGCGGGGGTGCTCGGCGACGGCGTCGCGGAGATCCGCGAGCAGGCCACCCCGGTGCTGCCGCTGCCCGAGCTGCTCGCGATCACCACCCTGTTCGTCGGCCTGGTGGCGGTGGCCGTGGACCTGCTCACGGTGACCGGCCGTCGGGGCGCCGTGGCCGGGCTCGCCCTCCTGGTCGTCTTCTGCGTGCCGGTCGTCACCGTGACCGGCGGCGTCGGCCTGTTGGCCCTCGTGGCACCGGCGGCCGGTTTCGCGGTGCTGCTGCGGGCCGACCAGCGGCGCGCGTTGACCGAGCAGCACGGGGACGCCGGCGGTACCGGCGTCGCGGTGCGCCTGAGCGCCCTCGCGCTGGGCGCCGCCCTCGTCCTGGGACCGCTGGTCCCGACGCTGCAGGAGGGCTCGTTCGCCACCGGGCTGGCCGGCGGCACGGGTGGGTCGACCGGAACGGCGCTGAACCCGGTGGCCGAGCTGAGGGGGCAGCTGATCCGCGAGGAGCCGATCAACCTGCTGCGCGTCGACGCCTCGGTGAACGACCCCGGCTACCTGCGTGCGGTGTCCCTGGACCGGTACGACCCCGCGGAGGGCTGGACCCTGAGCGAGCTCGACGACCGGATGTCGGTGAGCGAGAGCAACCAGCTGGCCCCGCCGCCGCCCCGTCAGGTGACGCGTCCGGTCACCGCCGGGATCCAGGTGCTCGGGCACGACGACCAGTTCCTGCCGGTGCCCACCTCGCCCCTGTCGGTCCGGGTGGACGGCGGCTCGACGGCGTGGCGGTTCGACGCGGCGACCGGCACGGTGTTCGCGAGGAACGTCACCAGCGCCGGACAGCAGTACTGGGTGTCTGCGGTCGAGCCGCGACCGTCGCCCGACCTGCTGTCCCGCGCGCTGCCCCTTCCTCCGGACAGCCCGATCCAGGAGCGGTTCGCCGCCCTTCCACCGCTGGCCCCGGCCATCGTCGACCTGGCGGCCGGGCTCACGGCCGACGCTCCCACGCCCTACGAGCGGGTGCGCCGCATCCAGGCCTACCTGACCGACCGCGCCAACGGGTTCACCTACAACCTGTCCACCACTCCCGGTACGACCGGCGACGACCTGGTGGACTTCCTGGAGCTCAAGCGGGGCTACTGCGAGCAGTACGCCGGCGCCATGGCGGTGCTGGTGCGCCAGGCCGGGCTGCCCGCGCGGGTGGCCATGGGCTACACGCCGGGGCTGGTGGGCAGCGACGGCCTGCGCTTCGTCACCAGCGACGACGCGCACGCGTGGGTGGAGGTGTATTTCCAGGGGTTCGGCTGGGTGCCGTTCGACCCGACGCCCATCTCGGTCGACCGGCGGGTCGACCTGCCCTGGTCACCGCGCACCTCGGCCGAGGAGGACGCCGCGGAGGTGCCCACCGGCGGGTCCGCGCCCACGGCGTCCGCACCGGTGGAGGTGCCCCGCCCGAACCGGGTCCCCGCAGGGGCCCCCCAGCCCGGCGCGCAGTCGGGGAGCACGTCGTCGTCGGTGCAGCCGGTGCTGGCGGCGGCGGGCGCCGGTGCCGCGGTCGTCCTGCTGCTGGTCCTGCCGGGCGGTGTCCGCGCGCTGCAGCGGCGCCGTCGGCTGGCCGGGGGCGGGGCGACGCAGCTGTGGGACGAGCTCACGGCCAGCGCGGTGGACCTGGGGATGCGGCTGCAGCCGGCGTGGACGCCGCGGCGGATCGCCGGCGTCCTCGGCGCCGCGTCGGCACCGGGGTCGGAGGGCGCGTTCGGCGAGCTCGCCCGGGCGGAGGAGGCGGCCACCTTC
>DASPIH010000075.1:0-6833 GCA_035629195.1 Blastococcus sp.
CGACCACCCCGTCAGCGTCCAGTCGATGACGACGACGAAGACCGCCGACGTCAACGCCACCCTCCAGCAGATCGCCGAGCTGACGGCGTCGGGCTGCCAGATCGTCCGCGTCGCGGTTCCCGACACCGACGACGCCGAGGCACTGCCGATCATCGCGAAGAAGTCGCAGATCCCGGTCATCGCCGACATCCACTTCCAGCCCCGGTACGTGTTCGCCGCGATCGACGCCGGGTGCGCCGCGGTCCGGGTCAATCCCGGCAACATCAAGAAGTTCGACGACAAGGTCGGGGAGATCGCCCGCGCCGCCAAGGACGCCGGCATCCCGATCCGCATCGGCGTCAACGCCGGTTCGCTGGACAAGCGCCTGCTGGCCAAGTACGGCAAGGCGACCCCCGAGGCGCTGGTGGAGTCGGCGCTGTGGGAGTGCTCCCTGTTCGAGGAGCACGACTTCCGCGACATCAAGATCTCGGTGAAGCACAACGACCCGGTGGTGATGGTCCGCGCCTACGAGCTGCTCGCCGCGCGGTGCGACTACCCGCTGCACCTGGGCGTCACCGAGGCCGGCCCGGCGTTCCAGGGCACGATCAAGTCCGCCGTCGCCTTCGGCGCGCTGCTGAGCCAGGGCATCGGCGACACGATCCGCGTCTCCCTCTCCGCTCCGCCGGCCGAGGAGGTCAAGGTCGGCACCCAGATCCTCGAGTCGCTCAACCTCCGCCAGCGCGGCCTGGAGATCGTCAGCTGCCCGTCCTGCGGCCGCGCCCAGGTCGACGTCTACAAGCTGGCGAACGAGGTCACGGCCGGCCTCGAGGGCATGGACGTGCCCCTGCGGGTGGCGGTCATGGGCTGCGTCGTCAACGGCCCCGGCGAGGCCCGCGAGGCCGACCTCGGCGTCGCCTCGGGCAACGGCAAGGGCCAGATCTTCGTCAAGGGCGAGGTCGTCCGGACCGTGCCCGAGTCGCAGATCGTCGAGACGCTCATCTCCGAGGCCCTGAAGATCGCGGAGGCGTGGCCCTCCGCCGGCGAGCAGCTCGCCGCCGGGACGCCTTCCGGGCCGCCGGTCGTCACCGTCAGCTGACCGTGCTCCGAACGCCCGGGTCCCGCGTCCTCGACGAGAGGGACGAGCCGGCCGTCACCGAGCTGCTGGCCACCGACCCGATCGCCACGTGCTGGCTCGCCGGGCGGGTGGAGGCGGTGGGCACCGCCCCCATGGCCCTCGGTGCGCCGCTGTGGGGGTTCGGCACCGGCCGTTCGCTGGACGCGGTCTGCCTGGCCGGGGCCAATCTCATCCCGTTCGCCCGGCCGGGATCGGGCTCGGAGGTGGAGGCGGCCGAGGCGTTCGCCGACCGCGCCCGCCGCGCCGGCCGGCGGTGCAGCACCATCGTCGGTCCGGCCGCCTCGGTGGAGCCGCTGTGGCGGTCGCTGGAGCCGTCCTGGGGCCCGGCCCGCGACCACCGGCCCTGCCAGCCGCTGCTGGCCATCGACGGGCCGCCGGCCGTGCCCGTCGAGCCACGCGTGCGCCGGGTGCGTCCCGAGGAGATCGAGACGCTGCTGCCGGCGTCGATCGCCATGTTCACCGAGGAGGTGGGCGTCAGCCCGCTGCGCTCCGACGGTGGCATCGGCTACCGCGCCCGGGTGGGTGACCTGGTGCGGTCCGGCCGGTCCCTGGCCTGGATCGAGCGCGGTGAGGTGGTGTTCAAGGCCGAGATCGGCGCGGTCTCGCGAGCCGCCTGCCAGGTGCAGGGTGTCTGGGTCGCGCCGGCGCACCGCGGGCGCGGGATCGGCACCTCATGCACCGCCGCCGTGGTGGAGTACGCGCGCGCGGTGATCGCCCCCGTCGTCAGCCTGTACGTCAACGACTACAACCTCCCGGCGCGGGCGGCCTACCGCCGGGTCGGCTTCCGCGAGGTCGGCACGTACTCCAGCGTGCTGTTCTGAGAAAGGACCCCTCTGCCCCCCACGCCTCACAGGTTCGCCGCGGGCCCCTGCAGAGGAGCCGTCGCGTGACAAAGTGAAGTCGTGCGGACACCGACGACCCCCACCCTGCTCACGTCGCTGCTGATCGCCGTCCCGGTGCTCGCCGGCTGCTCGGGCAGCAGCGAGGACGACGTGCGCACCGCCGCCGAGGCCTTCCTGGACGACTGGGCTGCGGGCGACCTCGCCGCGGCCGCGGCCGCCACGACCGATCCCGGGGTCGCCACCGCCCTGCTGGAGCAGACCGCCGACGACCTGCCCGGTGCCACCCTGACCGGCGACCTGGGGAACGTCACGGTCGATGACGGCACCGCCGCCGTCGAATGGTCGGCGACGTGGGACCTCGCCGCCGCACCGGAGTGGAGCTACGACGGCGTGCTGCGGCTGCGGGAGGGGGACGACGCCTGGCAGGTCGTCGCGGAGCCGCCCCTCGTCCACCCCGAGCTCGGCGAGGGCCAGCGCCTGGAGCTCGTGCGCAGCCTGCCGGAGCGCGCGGCCGTCACCGACGCCGGCGGCGCGCCGCTGTTCGCCCCGACCGAGGTCGTCAACGTCGGCGTCGCCAAGGGGCAGGAGACCGATCTCCCGGCGCTCGCCGCTGCGCTGTCGTCGGCCACCGGCGTCGCGGCCGACGAGATCGTCTCGGCCGTGGAGGCCGCGCCGGACGGCCAGTTCGTGCCGGTCATCTCGCTGCGCCGTCCCCAGTTCGAGGCGATCCGCGCGCAGGTCTTCGACCTGCCGGGTGCGGTCTTCCCCAGCGAGACCCGGCTGCTCGCCCCCAGCTCCACGTTCGCCGAGGCGCTCCTCGGCCGCGTGGGCGGTGCGACGGCCGAGATCATCGAGGAGACGACGGAGGACGGCGTCGCGCGGTACGCGGCCGGGGACCAGGTGGGGTTGTCGGGCCTCCAGCGGGCGTACCAGGAGCAGCTGACCGGGACAGCCGGTTTCACCGTGTCGGTCGCGAGCACCGACGAGGGGACCGCCGACGCCGGCCGGCAGATCGCGGCGGTCGAGCCGGTGCCGGGCGAGCCGATCCGGACGCCGTTGGTCCGGGCCGTCCAGACGGCGGCGGACGCGGCGGTCGCCGGGGAGACCCGCCCCACGCACCTCGTCGTCGTCCGGCCGGGGACGGGGGAGATCCTCGCCGTCTCCTCCAACGAGCCGGCGAACGCGTCGAACGCGCTGTCCGGTCGGTTCCCGCCCGGATCGAGCATGAAGTCCGTCACCGCCACCGCACTCCTCTCGGCCGGCGGGCTGACCCCGGGCAGCCCGGTGCCGTGCCCGGGCACGACCGTGGTCGAGGGCCGCGAGTTCGAGAACCAGGACCAGTTCGACCTGGGCACCGTGCCGTTCACCGAGGCGTTCGCGCAGTCGTGCAACACGACCTTCATCCAGCAGGGGCTCCGGCTGCCCGACCCCGCCCTGGCCGAGGCGGCCGCCGCGTACGGCGTCGGCGCCGACTGGCAGCTGCCCGTCGGGATCTTCAGCGGAGCGGTGCCCTCCGACAGCACCGGCACCACCAAGGCCGCCAACGCCATCGGCCAGGGGCAGGTCCTCATGAGTCCCGCGCAGATGGCCCTGGTCGTGGCAGGTATCGCCAGCGGCCGGCCCGCTGCTCCCGTCGAGGTGGTCGGGGCCGAGCCCGCGGGGGCGGCCCCCGCCGGCCCGTCGGCGGACGTGCTGGAGGCGCTGCGCCCGATGATGCGGCAGGTGGTGCTCAGCGGGACCGCGACGGCGCTGGCCGACCGGGGCGACGTGCACGGGAAGACCGGCACTGCGGAGTACGGCACGAACACCCCTCCGGACTCGCACGGCTGGTTCGCCGGTTTCCGGATGGGCGGCGCCGGTGGGGACATCGCCTTCGCCGTGCTCGTCGAGGGTGGTCAGTCCAGCAGCGCCGCGGTCGCCGTCACCGACGCGTTCCTGGGTGCGCTCGGCTGAAGCCCCGCTGCCCGGTTCCCGAGGGGGCCGTCAGCCGGCGGGCAGGCCGGGCAGCGCGCGCGTGGTGGGGTTCTTCCCGGCGGCGGCGCGCCAGCCGACGGCCCGGACCTCGGCCCCGCCGAGCACCTCCACGGCCAGCTCGCGGGTGGGCCGCTCCCCGGCCTGGTCGAGGACCCGGACCCAGGCCGATGCCACGCCGTCCTCCAGCGTCGCGCCCAGCGCAGCCGCGTCGATCGCCGAGAGCACCGGAAAGGGCAGGGTGTACCCGCCCCGGGGGCCGGCGGCATCGAGGCCCCGCTCGGTCAGCAGGGTGGTGAGCCGGTCGCGGACGTCGCGGTGCGCCGTCTCCGCCGCGGCCGCGGTCGCGCGCTCGCGGCTGCCCAGGGCCGCGCCCACGACGCCGTAGCCCCAGACGGCCGCGTGCTCGGCTGCCAGGGCATCGGCCAGCGCGTCGTTCTCGGCGGTCGTGTCAGCGGTGTCCTCAGCCATGGCCGTCCTCCGTCATGCCAGTCGCGCCTCGTGGCCGCGCAGTCCCGCGGCGATGGACCCCAGCAGCGCAGCCCGCGCCCCGGACTGGTCCAGGCAGGCGGCCGCGTGCGAGGTGGCCGCGGCCGCGACCTGCGCCCGCAGCCACTCCTGCGCGGTTCCGGCAGGTGGGGTGCTCGCGGGCGGGCCGCCGGATGCGCTGCTCCCCGGGGAAGCCGCTCGCAGGCGCTCCAGCTGCTCCCCGGCCTGGGTCGCGAGGTCGGCGACAGCTGCTGCGAGGGCCGGGTCGGCTCCGAGGGCGAGGTCGTACGCCGCCACGAGAGTTCCCTGCACCGCCACCTGGTCGGCCAGCTCGTCGGCCTGCAGGCTGGTGACGGCGTCGCGCCCGCGCGCGGAGGACGACGTGCACCCCGCCAGGGCGGTCACCCCGGCCGCGGAGGCCACCAGCACGGTCCGGCGGGGAAAGGTCCGCGGGCCGGAGGAGGGCGGAGGAGACATCGGGTCCATTCTCGCAGCAGGCGCCGCCGTTCTCGCGGCAGGCGACCCGGCGGCCGGTCGTGCGCGCGTCGGGTCGATCGTCGGTGCCGCGGGCCGTCGCCGGCCACCGGGCGGTAGCCTGAACCCTTCCCCCCGACACCGGGCCCGGCCATGCGGAGCAGGTCCACGGCGCCGGTCCCCACGGGTGCGCGCACGGCATCGCGCGGCCGACCGAGCCTGAGGAGGCAACCGTGTCCGCCTCTCGCGGAACCCAGCGGAGCGACCCCGCCACCGACCGGCTGACGGGCTGGATCCAGCCGGTCGTCACCGCCGCGGGGTACGACCTCGAGGAGCTCGTGGTCACGCCGGCGGGCCGGCGGAGCGTCGTGCGTGTGGTGGTCGACCACGACCAGGGCATCACCCTGGACGACATCGCCGAGGTGAGCCGGGCGGTCTCGGAGGTGCTGGACAGCAACGACGACGGCATGGGGCGGACGCCGTACGTGCTCGAGGTGACCAGCCCCGGCGTCGACCGCCCGCTCACCGACCCGCGTCACTGGCGGCGCAACACCGGTCGCCTGGTGCAGGTCGCCGCCGGCCCCGCGGGGTCGACGGAGCAGCTGACCGGCCGGATCACCGCGGTCGAGGACGCCGGGGTGACGCTGGCGGTCGAGGCGAAGGGCAAGCCCG
Organism: Blastococcus sp.; assembly: GCA_035629195.1. Taxonomy (GTDB): domain Bacteria; phylum Actinomycetota; class Actinomycetes; order Mycobacteriales; family Geodermatophilaceae; genus Blastococcus. Next base: position 5,563 of record DASPIH010000075.1, read on the forward strand.
GGGCCAAGAGGCGCCCGCCCGAGCCCCGGCTGGTCCCCTGGGGCGAGCTGGGTGCCGGGCGGGTCCAGGTGGAGTTCGGCCGACCGGGTGCCGGGGACGACGGCCACGACGACAGCGACATCGACGCGCAGGACGACGCCGCCGAGCTCGAGGGCATGGACGAGGACGAGCTGGCGGACGACGACGGAGGAGACAAGTGAACATCGACGTCACCGCGCTCAAGGCGGTGGAGCGCGAGAAGGGCATCCCGGTCGACACCGTGATCGAGGCGCTCGAGACGGCCCTGGTGACGGCCTACCGCCACGCCGACGGCGCGGCCAAGCACGTCCGGGTGCACGTCGACCGCAAGAGCGGTGAGGTCGCGGTCCTGGCCCAGGAGCTCGGTCCGGACGGCGAGGTCGTGCGGGAGTGGGACGACACCCCCTCGGACTTCGGGCGGATCGCGGCCAGCACCGCCAAGCAGGTCATCGTCCAGCGGCTGCGCGACGCCGAGAACGAGCAGACCTTCGGCGAGTACGCCGGCAAGGAAGGCGACATCGTCAGCGGGATCGTGCAGGCCGACCAGCGACGCAACGCCAGCGGTCTGGTGCTGGTCGACATCGGCAAGGTCGAGGCCGTGCTGCCGTCGGCCGAGCAGGTGCCGGGCGAGAGCTACACCCACGGCAGCCGGCTCAAGGCCTACGTCGTGGCGGTGGCCCGCACGTTCCGCGGCCCGCAGGTGACCGTCTCACGCACCCACCCCACCCTGGTGCGCAAGCTCTTCGCGCTCGAGGTGCCCGAGATCGCCGACGGCAGCGTCGAGATCGTCGCGGTCGCCCGTGAGGCGGGCCACCGCACGAAGATCGCCGTGCGCACGTCGGTCCCCGGCCTGAACGCCAAGGGCGCGTGCATCGGGCCGATGGGGCAGCGGGTGCGCAACGTCATGAGCGAGCTGCACGGCGAGAAGATCGACATCGTCGATTGGTCCGACGACCCGGCCACCTTCGTCGCATCGGCGCTGAGCCCGGCCCGCGTGAACAGCGCGCAGGTCGTCGACGCCGCGGAGCCGAACGAGGCCCCCGCGCCGGCCGGCGGGGTCCGTGCCGGGGGAGCGCAGAACGCGACCCCGACCGGATCTTCGACTGCGGGTTCGGTCGAGTAGGGCCGACGGGATAGACTCATCAGTGGTTCACCGTTCTGGACCGGCGTCCGCACGTCACAAGGGCACGAGCCCGGTACGTACTTGTGTCGGCTGCCGGACCAGAGCGGAAGCTGGTGAGTTGCTCCGGGTC
>DASPIH010000076.1:0-3635 GCA_035629195.1 Blastococcus sp.
GACCGCCCTGGAGCCCCGCCGCACCGACCCCAGCGAGGTGATCGACCAGCCCGCCCTGCAAACGGCATAGTCAGCAACACCGCAGAGCAGCACGCGGACGAACTACACCACCCCACGGGGCACGGCCCGACAGCGAACCGCAGGTCAGAGGCGGGTCGGCCGAGCAGGCCGGCCCGCCTCTCGCATGACTACAGCAACGCGGCCCGAGGGACAGCAGCGGTCACCAGCGGAGTGCCGCTTTAAGACTTAGGCGGCACGTCAAGGCATCCGATGTGGCTTCGCCCGCGAAGCCCACCGAAGCCGCCCGCCGGCATCTCACGAGGGATCGGATGCCGGATGCCGGATGCCGGATGCTGCGGCTACTCGTACTCCGCGGCACGTCGCCGCAACATGTCCGTGTCCGGTTGGGGACGGCGTGGCTGCTGCGGTCAGCGTTGCGGAAGTCGGAGTCGAGGAGCGTTGTAGAGCCGGATCTCGCCGGCGAGAGTGGTCCGCACGCCCAGAAACGTCTCGGGTCCGGCGGCATCATGCACGAGGCGCAGGCAGATTCCGTCCGGGTCGACGAACTCCGTCCATGTCCCGTCAGCGTGGCGGCCACGGGTGTGCGGGATACCGAGGCTCGTTGCGCGGTCGCGGACACGGTCGGCGGCTGCGGCGTCGGAGGCTTCGAGGATGATCGGATGCTCGCCGCGCAGGTCGGCCCGGCCTTCGGTGGTCGACCTGAGCCGCAGGGCGATCATGAAGCGGGCGGTGAAGTCAGCCAGCGCGCATCCGGTGACCTGTTCCTCGTCGCCGAACTCGCGGACGTAGTCGAGGTCGAGCAGGTCGCGGTACCAGGCCGCGCTGCGCGCCAGGTCGGTCACCGGCAGGGACACCACGACGATGCCCAGCAAGTCGCGCGCCGGTGCCTGCAGCGTGGGCCGGTCGTGGTCGGGTTCAGTTGTCATCGCATGCTCCGCCTGGATGTCCCGGCCGGCCCAGCGCCAACCTGCTCTAGACGCTAGGAGCGGCGCGGGAGACGATCCATCCGTCACCGTCCCGATCTGTTCATCGTCCGTCTCGGGCGGGAGGTGCCGGTGGACCTGCTCAGCTCCGTCCTCCGCGACCTGCGGCTCGACAGCGCGACGTACCGCTCGCTCCTGCTGCGGGCGCCGTGGCGGATCCGGTTCGACGGTGGACTCCGCGGAGTCCACATCCTCGCCGAGGGACGCTGCGTTCTGGTTCCCGATGGCGGCCCGGCAGTGCTGCTGGAGGAGGGCGACCTCGTCGTGCTCCCGCGCGCCGACTCGCACGTGCTCCGCTCGACCGACGGCGAGCACGCGCCGATCGTGTCCTCGCTCGCGCTGGCACAACGCACCGCCGGCACCGAACTGACCACCGGCGGCGCCGGAGCGAAGACCCGAATCGTGTGCGGCGCCTTCTTCCTGGGCGCCCCGGACCATCCCGCAGTCGCCGGCCTGCCCAGCTGCATCCACGTGCCCGGCCAGAGCGGCCAGGCGCCCGGATGGCTGGCCGGCCTCGCGGCTGCTCTGGTGGCTGAGTCAGACGAGGGCGGAGCCGGCAGTGAGCTGGTCATGGCCCGGCTCTCCGATGCCCTGGTCACCCGGGCACTGCGCCACCACCTCGAGACCGCCGAGGAACCGGGCTGGCTACGAGGCCTGCGCGACCCCTACGTCTCCCGGGCCCTGGCCGCCATCCACACCGACCTGGCCGCCCCGTGGACCGTGGCATCGCTCGCTCGCACGGCCGGGCTGTCCCGAGCGGCCTTCGCCGCCCGATTCAGCCGCACCGTCGCACGACCCCCGATGGACTACGTCCTCCACTGCCGGATGCGCCAGGCGGCGGCGCTGCTGAGCGCCGACCAGGCGACGGTAGCGAAGGTCGCATCCCAAGTGGGGTACGGGTCCCAGGCAGCGCTGACCGCCGCCTTCCTGCGCTCCACCGGCATGACGCCCGGGGCCTACCGGCACCAGGCCAGCGAAGGCCAGACGTCCGCGGCGGCACCCTAGCCCCCGACCTTCAACCGCCTCGGCGTTCCCACCTGCGGAACGGCTAACGGCACATGGCCGCCACAATCTGCGCCGCTGACCGGCACCCCGGCACCCCGGCCGGGCGCTGCACAGCGCGCGTCTCGGGAAGCGCATTCTCGGAAACCTCATCGTCGGGGCTTGCCTTGAGCGTCGTCCCGTCGGGAGGCAGCGGCCGACGCGCCGGACAATTCTCGTCAGACCGCGACTCGCGTGGGTCGGCACCGTATGGCGACCGCCCCCGACCGGAACTCATGGCGATCCACCAGCTCGAGCTGAATGCGCTCGTGCAGACCGGCGAGCAAGGTCGGACCGTGTCCGGCGAGTACCGGTTGCACGAGGAACTCGTACTCGTCGATCAGTCCCAGATCTGCCAACGCCGAGGGGAGCGTCACGCCACCTACGAACAGGCCCTCGCCTGGCTCCTGCTTGAGCCGCTGAACCGCGTCCGCCAAGTCGCCTCGCACCAGCTCGGCATTCCAATCGACCTCGCTCAGCGTGCTCGAGACGACGTGCTTCTTCGCTCGGTCGATGGTCTCGGCGAAGAGGATCTCCCGCTCACCCATCCAGTCGGGCCACGTGCCCGTGGCTGGCTGCCGCCACGTTGACTCCATCATCTCGTAGGTCACCCGGCCGAACAGCAGGGCATCGGCTCGCTCCATCTGAGCGGTCCAGTAGCCCATCGACTCTTCGTCCGGGGGGAGCCCTGCCTCGTGGTGGCGGCAGCCGTCGAGGGTGACGTTGATCGAGTATCGAAGAGGTCTCATTTATTTCGCTCCCTGCTGCGCGCCGCGCGTCAACCGGACCCCACTGAGACGACTGCGGCGCGCACTTCTCATCGGCGCCGCGACCGCACCTGCTCGCCACGGTCGTGGCGCGAACCAGACCGTCGAGGTGCCACCGAACGCCGGCCGGGCGCAGGAGATGTGCCCGTAGCGGCTGAGTACAGGATCAGTGGTCGCACCGGACCCAAGGCGGCTAACGCCCTTTTCCATCCGAAACTCAACCTCGCGGCCGGATCCGGCGTCGTTCCATAGCCGACCGGAGTGGCGTCCACCAGGGTGGTGTGCGACGGGCTCGTGACCGAGCCGGCGACGACGTGCAGGCGGCCACCGCTCCGTCCCGACAACGGAACCCGTATCGGACGCTACGGACGGCCTTGACCAAGACCTCGGGCGATGACCGCAAGCGGATCCCCGAGCGGCACGGCGATCGACGCCTGCAGGATGAGCGCATGATGAAAACCGCCAAGGGCACATTCGAAGTCACGATGCAGCCCGGCGCTACGGAACTCGACGGAGCGATCAGCCGCTTCGAGCTCTCCAAGACGTTCCACGGTGACCTTCAGGGCACCGGCACAGGGGTCATGCTGTCCGCCGGTGATCCACAGTCCGGCGCCGCCGGCTACGTCGCGATCGAGACGGTGGGCGGCCGCCTCAGCGAGCAGGAAGGCAGCTTCGCGCTGCAGCAATTCGGATCGATGCACGGCGGATCGCAGACGCTGCACTACGAGGTCGTGCCGGGCTCTGGGAGCGGCCAGCTCACCGGGATCACCGGCGTCCTGCACCTTCACGTCGACGAGGACGGCAGCCACCGCTACGAGCTGCA
>DASPIH010000077.1:0-12778 GCA_035629195.1 Blastococcus sp.
CCACCGGACGGCCCGTGTCCCGGCGGCGTCCGGACGTCCTCGCCGGACTGCTCCTGCTGCTCGCCGGCGCCGCTGCGGGCCTCAGCCTGCTCCTGCCCTGGCTGGCCGACGACGACGCCACCGGCATGGATCTGGTTCGCCGCGGCTTCCAGGGGCTGGACGACCTCGTCGACACCGGGCTGTGGCAGCCGCTGGGGATCGTGCTGGGCGGCGGCGTGCTCCTCGTCCTCGGCCTGCTGATGTTCCTGCCGATGCGCGCGCACCGTCTGTGGGGCGCGCTCGCCCTGCTGGTGAGCGTCGGGATCGTGTCGGCCGTGCTCGTGCCGCTCGTCGCCGCCGACTTCGAGCTCGGGTTCTTCGACACCGGGTTCCACTGCGCTCTCGCCGTCGCCGCCCTCGGCCTGCTCGGCACCCTGAAGGCGCTGCTCACCCGGCCCAGGAGGGCGTGAGGGATCAGTCGGCGACGAGGGCGCCCTGCGCCCGGGCCACGTGCACCGCCTGGACGAGGTCCAGCCGCACGCCTTTCAGGTCGAACGCCCGCCAGTCGATCTCCTCGGTGGACGCGCCGCGCAGGTCGGCCCCGCGCAGCTTCGCCCCCTGCAGGCGGGCCCGGTCGAGCGTGGCGCCGGTGAGGTCGGACTCCCGCAGATCGGCGGCGGTGAGGTCGGCCTCGCGGAACCGCTGCCGGGAGAGGTCCGACCCGGAGAGGTCGACGCCGCGCAGGGCGGCGTAGCTCCAGTCGCACTCCGTCGCGGTCATGGGACGCATGGAGGCGCCGGGGAACTGCGAGCCGGTGAGCTTGCACCCGTTCCACGTGACGTCGATGAGCCTGGCACGGTCGAACCGGCAGGAGAGGAACGCAGATCCGGAGTGGTGGGCCCCGGCCATCCGCACGCCGGTCAGGACGCACTCCTCGAAGACGCAGCGCCGGGTGACCAGCTCCTCCAGGCCGGCGTCGTCGAACCGGCAGCGGACGAAGGTGACGCCGTCGAGGTCCGCGCCCCACCAGTCGACCCGGGCGAAGTCCTCCCCCTCGACGACGGCGCCGGCCTCCGGTGGCGCGACATGGGGTCGGCCCCCTCGCAGGGACCCGGCCCGAGCCTGCGAGGGACGGGGGGCGAGGGGTGGAAGGACCCCGTCCCTCTCACCCTTCGCAGGCTCAGGGCGAGCCTCCGGACGGGGCCTCAATGGGCGAAGTGCCGCGTGCCGGTGAGGTACAGCGCCACCCCGGCGGCGGCCGCCGCCGCGATGACCTCCTCGTCACGGACCGACCCACCGGGCTGGACGACCCCCCGCACCCCGGCGTCCAGCAGCACCTGCAGGCCGTCGGCGAACGGGAAGAAGGCGTCGGAGGCGGCGACCGAGCCGGCGGCCCGCTCCCCCGCCCGGGCGACGGCCAGGCGGGCGGAGTCGACCCGGTTGACCTGGCCCATCCCGACGCCGACGGTCGCGCGGTCGTGCGCCAGCAGGATAGCGTTGCTCTTGACCGCGCGGACCGCGCGCCAGGCGAAGACCAGGTCGTCCAGGCAGGCGGCGTCCAGCGGCTCACCGGTCGCGAGGGTCCAGGAGGTCGGGTCGTCCCCCGGTGCGTCGACGCGGTCGACCGACTGCAGGAGCAGCCCGCCGCCGATCGGCCGCATCTCCGCGCCCGCGGTCGGCGCGTGCGGCAGCCGCAGCAGCCGGACGTTCTTCTTCCCGGTGAGGACGCGCAGCGCGTCGTCGGTGAACGACGGCGCGACGACCACCTCGGTGAACACCTCGGACACCTGCTCGGCCATCGTGAGGTCGACCTCGCGATTGGCCGCGATGACCCCGCCGAACGCCGACAGCGGGTCGCACGCGTGCGCCTTGCGGTGCGCCGCGGCGATGTCGGCGCCGACGGCGATCCCGCACGGGTTGGCGTGCTTGATGATCGCCACGGCCGGCTCGTCGTGGTCGTGGGCCGCCCGCCACGCGGCGTCGGTGTCCACGTAGTTGTTGTAGGACATCGCCTTGCCGTGCAGCTGCTCGGCGTGCGCCAGCCCCGGCAGGTCCGCCCCGCGGTAGAGCGCGGCCCCCTGGTGCGGGTTCTCCCCGTAGCGCAGCACGTCGGCCCGCTCCCAGCTCCCCGCGACCCAGGCCGGGAAGACCGTGCCGGTCTCCGGGGCGAGCACGCTGCCCATCCAGGAGGCGACGGCGATGTCGTAGCTCGCGGTGTGCCGGAAGGCCGCGACCGCCAGCTGCTGCCGCTCGGCCAGGGTGAAGCCACCGGCGGACACGGCCGAGAGGACGGCGTCGTAGCGATCGGGGTCGACGACGACCGCGACCGACGGGTGGTTCTTCGCCGCCGCCCGGACCATCGCCGGCCCGCCGATGTCGATCTGCTCCACGCACTCGTCCGGGGAGGCGCCCGAGGCGACGGTCTCGGTGAACGGGTAGAGGTTCACCACCACCAGGTCGAAGGCGGCGACGCCGAGCTCCTCGAGCTGGGCGACGTGCTCGGGCTTGCGCCGGTCGGCCAGGATGCCGGCGTGCACCGCGGGGTGCAGGGTCTTCACCCGGCCGTCGAGGCACTCGGGAAAGCCGGTCACCTGCTCCACGGGGATCACCGGGACGCCGGCGTCGGCGATGCGGCGGGCGGTGGCCCCCGTGCTGACGAGCTCGACGCCCGCGGCGGCCAGCCCGCGGGCCAGCTCCTCGATGCCGGTCTTGTCGTAGACGCCCAGGAGGGCACGGCGGATGGGGGTGCGGTCGCTCATCGGGGGCTCTTCCTCGTCCGGGGCGGGCTGGTCGGGGGTGGAGTGACGAAGGCCGCCACCGTCTCCACCAGGAGCTCGCGCTCCACGTCCTTGATGCGCTCGTGCAGGCGCGCCTCGTCGTCGCCGGGCAGGACCGGCACCTCGCGCTGGGCCAGCACCGGACCGGTGTCCACCCCGGCGTCGACCAGGTGCACCGTCGATCCGGTGACCGTCGCTCCGGCCGCGAGCGCGTCGCGCACCGCGTGCGCGCCGGGGAACGCCGGCAGCAACGCCGGATGCGTGTTGATCAGGCGGCCCTCGAACCGGTCGAGGACCGCCGGGCCGACGATCTTCATGAACCCGGCCGACACGACCAGGTCGGGCCGGAACTCGGCGATCGCCGCCGCCAGTGCGCGGTCCCAGGCGGCGCGGTCGGGGTGGTCCCCCACCGCGCAGACGAAGGTCGGCAGCTCCCGCCCGCGTGCGTGCTGCAGCCCGGCGGCCTCGCGGTCGGCGCCGACGGCGACGACGGTGGCCGGGTAGGAGGGGTCGTCCGTCGCGGCGAGCAGTGCCGCGCACAGCGAACCGGTGCCCGACAGCAGGACGACGATCCGCGCCCGCTGGGCAGGCTCGTCGGCGGGCACGTTCCCGACCCTATAAGGACCCCGTCGTCCTGCCGCCTCGCAGGCTCGGCGCGAGCCTCTCGACGGAGCCGCGCTAGCCGAGCGCCCGCCAGCGGGTGACGGCGCCGGCCAGGGCCGCGGCGATGCCGCTCTGGGCGGCGACGGCGATGCCCGTGGCCAGCGGGGGTGCCCCCAGCACGGCCAGCGCGCCGTCGCCCAGGGTTCCGCCGGCGAGCCACGCCAGCCCGCCCACGGCCGCCCCCATCAGCGCCCCGGTGAGCAGCCCGGCGAGGCCGGCGACCACCGATCCGCCGTCGTCCTCACCGAGCCACCGGCCGAGGGTCGTCCCGGCCACCAGCCCGGCGAGGGCGGGAACGGCCTGGGAGGCGAAGGCCAGCAGCGGCACCGCCTGCGTGTCGGGGAGGGCGGCGAGCAGCGGCAGCGCCGGAACCGCCCCCAGCGTCACCCCGTGCACCGAGACCAGCGTTCCGCTGCCCACGTAGAAGCCGGGCCCGGCCGCGAGCCCCAGCACGGCGACGGCGGCGTTCGGGAGCAGCAGCGCGCCGAGTCCCAGGAGCCCGACCGCCCCGGCCCCCGCCCCACCCAGCTCGCCGGACACCGCCGCATACCCCCCGGCATCACTGGCCAGGGCGATCGCGACCACGGCGGCGCCGAGGGCCACGGCCGCGAGCACCCCGGCGAGCGCTGCGCGCAGCGCCGGGCGGACCACTCCGGGCAGCCGGTCGAAGGCCGCCTCGACGAGCCCGGAGCCGCGGCCCACCCCCCAGCCGACGGCGACGAGGGCGAGGAGGAACGGCCCGAGGACCGATCGCAGCCAGACCACGTCCGGACCGCCACCGGCCGCCAGGGCCACCAGCAGGGTGAGGAGGACGTGCGCGCCGACCACGAGTCCCGCGGCTCCGACCGCGTCCCGGCCCCCGGCCTCGTCGTCGAGCGCCCGCACCGCCACCCGGCCGGCCCAGGACAGGCCGCACGCCAGCGCCAGGGTGAGCAGCAGCGGCGCCAGGACCAGCGGCCCGGAGGGCAGGGTCAGCTCGCCGCCCTGCGCCAGGAGCCAGAGGCGGGCGGCCAGGAGCGCGGAGGCGCCGGCCGACATCCCGCCCGCCGGATCCAGGGTCTGGACGACGGCCACGGCGAGCCCGAGCCCGACCAGGCCGACGACCGTGACCGCCACCGCGGCAGCGACCGCGACGACGGCCATCGGCGTGGATCTCGAGGACTCCCCGTCGTCCCGCCGGAAGGGCAGCCGTGCGAGGAGGGAAACCACCCCTCCACTCTCGCAAGCCGCGCCGGGCGATGCGTGGCGCACTCGCCGGGAGCGCTGCGGCGGTTCAGGTGCAGCGAGCGGACATCAATTGTCCGTGCGCGGGCGCTCACTCTCCGCATCGCTCGGGCTCGCCCCCGATGCGGTGGACCCCTCCGCTGTGGGCCCGGGCTCCGGCCCGCCCCGACCGGGCTGCCACTGCGCCGCGCCGGCCTCCGCGCCGCCGGGACCGGCACCGTAGGGCGGCGGGTACTGGCCGGCCGCCGGGTACTGCTGGAGCGGCTGCGTGCTCGCGTACGGCGACGGCTGACCGGGCCAGTACCCGACCGGCGGCCCGCTCGGACGGGCGGGCCGCTCGCGCAGGTCCCGACCGAGCGCCAGCCCCGCCACCGCTGTGATGGCCGCCGCGGTGAGGAAGCCCAGCAGCGCCCAGAACGAGAACCAGTACCGCAGCGTGTCCAGCCAGGCGAACAGCGTCAGCACCAGTCCGAGCGAGGCGAGCCCGACGGTCACCGACGCCCTCGGAAAGGTGACCGTCGCCCGCACGAACCCGGGCAGCAGGGCCCAGACGGTCGCGAGCACGAACAGCACCGCCGCCGACGAGACCAGGCCGTTCTCGTAGCCGCTGAAGGTGACGCCGAAGATGTCGTCGCCGAAGCGCCACCAGGGCAGCAGCCCGAGGACGAGGAACAGCAGGGTCCCACCGGCGACGCCGTGGTCGAGGGGGTGCAGCCGCTTGAGGTCGACGGAGAAGGAGGCGCCCGCACCTGGCGCGCGGCCGTAGGGAGGCGGGGGTCCCCCGTGCGGCGGCCCGTACTGCTGGGGATACCCGGGCTGGCCGCCGTGCTGCTGCCCGTACGGCGGCTGGGCGTACTGCTGCTGCCCGTACGGCGACTGGCCGTAGGCCTGTGGATACCCGGACTGGCCGTACGGGGGCGGGGCGTACTGGGGCTGGCCGTACGGGGGCTGGCCGTACGGGGGCGGGGCGTACTGCTGCGGGTAGCCGGACCGGCCGTGCTGCTCCCCGTACTGCTGGGGCTGTCCGGGCGGCCCGTAGGGCGGCTGCTGCCCGTGCGGAGGCTGTCCTGGCTGGGGCCCACCCTCCGCGGCCCCCGGTCCGCCACCGAGCGGCGGCTGCCCGCCCGGGGGCTCGTGCGGGGGCTGACTGGCGGTCACGGCGTCTCCTCGGGACGGGGCGGGTACTCGACGATCGTGACCGCCTCGGGTGGGTGGCCGCAACGGCGCAGGCAGAGGCCGGGACGCAGCGCTGCCCGGCGACCGCGCGTGCGGCCGCCGGGCAGTGCAGAGGACCACACCTCGCGAGCTCGGCGCGGGGCCCCCGAAGGGCGACCTAGGCGCCGACGATCTCCCGCATGAGCTTCGCCGTCTCCGACGGGGTCTTGCCCACCCGGACGCCGGCGGCCTCGAGGGCCTCCTGCTTGGCCTGGGCGGTACCGGCGGAGCCGGACACGATGGCACCGGCGTGGCCCATCGTCTTGCCCTCGGGCGCGGTGAACCCGGCGACGTAGCCGACGACGGGCTTGGTGACGTTGGCCTTGATGAAGTCGGCGGCGCGCTCCTCGGCGTCGCCACCGATCTCACCGATCATCACGATCGCCTCCGTCTCCGGGTCGTCCTGGAACGCCTGGAGGCAGTCGATGTGCGTCGTGCCGATGACCGGGTCACCGCCGATGCCGACGGCGGTGGAGAAACCGATGTCCCGGAGCTCGTACATCATCTGGTAGGTCAGCGTGCCCGACTTGCTGACCAGACCGATCTTGCCCTGCTTGGTGATGTTGGCCGGGATGATGCCGGCGTTGGAGCGCCCGGGGCTGATCAGGCCGGGGCAGTTCGGGCCGATGATGCGCGTCGAGCCACCCTGGGCATGGGCCCAGACGGAGGTCGAGTCGTGCACGGGGATGCCCTCGGTGATGACGACGGCGAGCCCGATCTGGGCGTCGACGGCCTCGATGACGGCAGCCTTGGCGAACGGCGGGGGCACGAAGATGACGCTGACGTCGGCGCCGGTCTCCTTCATGGCCTCGGCCACGCCGCCGAACACGGGCACGCTGGCGCCGTCGAAGTCGACGTTCGTGCCCGCCTTGCGGGGGTTCACGCCGCCCACGATCGCGGTGCCGGAGGCGAGCATGCGCTGGGTGTGCTTGCTGCCCTCGGAGCCGGTCATGCCCTGGACGATGACCTTGCTGTTCTCGTTGAGGAAGATCGACATTCTGGGGTCCTGTCTCCGGAAGTGTGCGGAACGGCCGGCCCCGTCCGGAGGCTCACCCCGGGCCTGCGAGGGGTGAGGGGGACGGGGTGTTTCTCAGGCGGCGAGCTCGGCGGCCCGGCGCGCGGCGCCGTCCATGGTGTCCACGACGGTGACCAGCGGGTGGTTGGCGTCGGCGAGGATCTGCCGCCCCTCCTCCACGTTGTTGCCGTCGAGGCGGACCACCAGCGGCTTGGTGGCCTGGTCGCCCAGCTGCTGGAGGGCGGCGACGATGCCGTTGGCCACGGCGTCGCAGGCGGTGATGCCGCCGAAGACGTTGACGAACACGCTCTTGACGGCGGGGTCGGAGAGGATGATCCCCAGACCGTTGGCCATCACCTCGGCCGAGGCGCCGCCACCGATGTCGAGGAAGTTGGCCGGGCGCACGCCGCCGAACTCCTCACCGGCGTAGGCGACGACGTCCAGGGTGCTCATGACCAGGCCGGCACCGTTGCCGATGATCCCGACCTCGCCCTCGAGCTTGACGTAGTTGAGGTCCTTCTCCTTGGCCGCGGCCTCCAGCGGGTCGGCGGCGGCGACGTCCTCGAGCTCGGCGTGCTCGCTGTGCCGGAAAGCGGCGTTCTCGTCGAGGGTCACCTTGGCGTCGAGCGCCAGCACGGTACCGTCCGGCGTCTTGGCCATCGGGTTGACCTCGACCAGCGTGGCGTCCTCCTTGGAGAAGACGTCCCACAGCTGCATGGCGATGGCGATGACCTGGTCGCGGACCTCGGGGGCGAACCCGGCGGCGTCCACGATCTCGCTCGCCTTGGCCGTGTCGACGCCCACCGAGGCGTCGATCGGGATGCGGGCCAGCGCCTCCGGGCGCTCGACGGCGAGCTGCTCGATCTCCATGCCGCCCTCGACGCTGGCCATGGCCAGGAAGGTGCGGTTGGAACGGTCGAGCAGGTACGAGAAGTAGTACTCCTCGGCGATCTCGCTGGCCTGCGCCACCATCACGCGATGCGTGATGTGGCCCTTGATGTCCAGCCCCAGGATGTCCTGGGCGCGCGCCTTGGCGTCCTCGGGGTTGTCAGCCAGCTTGACGCCACCTGCCTTGCCGCGGCCGCCGGTCTTCACCTGAGCCTTGACGACGACGGCCTGCCCGATCTCGCGGGCGATCGCCTCCGCCTGCTCAGGCGTCTCGGCGACGCCGCCGGGGAGCACGGGTACACCGTGCGAGGCCAACAGGTCACGGGCCTGGTACTCGAAGAGATCCACGATCAGGGACCGTAGCCCGCCCGTGACCTCACCGCTGCCCCTGGTGTCGTGGGAGCGGTCCCGTTTTCCGGTGCGTCACGCGACGTCCTCACCCGTCGGTGGGCCGCACGGCGTGTCAGCGGCGCGCCGTACGGGCTCAGGCGTCGGCCGGCGCGCCCACGTGGGTGCGCACCCAGTCCACGATGTCGGTGGTGGTGGCCCCGGGGGTGAAGATCCCGGCGACGCCGAGACGCTCGAGCTCGGGCACGTCCTCGTCGGGGATGATCCCGCCACCGAAGACGACGACGTCGTCCACTCCGCGCTCGCGCATCAGCTCGGTGAGCCGGGCGAACAGGGTCATGTGGGCGCCGGAGAGGACCGACAGCCCGACGGCGTCCGCGTCCTCCTGGACCACCGTCTCCACGATCTGCTCGGGTGTCTGGTGCAGGCCGGTGTACACGACCTCCATGCCGGCGTCGCGGAGCGCCCGCGCGACCACCTTGGCGCCACGGTCGTGACCGTCGAGCCCCGGCTTGGCGATGACCACCCGGATGCGTTCGTCCACCACGCGACGGAGCTTAGTGAGAGGACCCCGCTGCCCCCACCACTCGCACGCTCGCGGCGGACCCCAGCGGCGGGGGCGTTCCAGCCCGTCACCGGGTCCGGCGCGCGCGCCAGGCGAACGTCGTGAGCGCCGCGAAGGCGAGGCCGAGGAACACCAGGCCGGCGCCGGGCACGGTCCAGACCAGCTCGTCGGAGTACGCGGCGTCGCGCAGACCGCCCAGGCCGGCGGCCAGGACGGCGACGGTCAGGGCCAGCAGCCCACCGACCGCCGCCAGGCGTGGACGCAGGGACGGCGCCACGACGGAGCACAGCAGCAGCGCGCCGGCCAGCAGCAGGCCGCCCAGCAGCGCCAGTTCCGGCCGCTCGAGCAGCGCCTGCGGGCCCTCCCGGGTGACCACCGTCTGCAGTCCCGTCGCCGGGTCGGTGCGCAGCTCGTCGGGGACGTCCGCGGCGGGCAGGGAGAGGCAGAGCACCGTGGCGACGCCGAGCAGCACAGCGGAGCCCGCGAGGACCGAGCGGACCGCGTCCAGGGCGCCGCGGTCCTCCATCACCGTCCGGCCCCAGGCCGCACCCGCCACCGCACCCGCGGCCACGGCGAGGAGGAGCGCCACGACCCCCAGCACCCAGCCGGCCCCCACCTGGATGCCGCTGGTCAGCACCCGCTCACCGGCGAGCACCTCCACACCGGGGCGCGAGGTGGACCCGCGTCCCCGGTAGAGCTCGATGAGCAGCGCCCCGACGGCCAGCCCACCGGCCACCGACGCGTAGGCCAAGCCGAACTTGGGGACGGCGCGGCGGATCAGGCTCACCCCCACGGCCGCCTGCACCGCGGGGACGAGCAGGGCCACCAGCGCACCTCCGAGGCCGTGCACCTGGCGCAGCTCGGCGCCGGCGACGACGAGGTACGTCGGGAAGGCGGCCGCGATCCCGGTCAGACCGGCGAGGCACAGCAGCACACCGGTCACCCGGACCGCCGGCGGCACCGTCCCGACGACCAGCCGGTCGTCCTCGGAGAGCACCCGTGCGCCGGCGCCGCGGCTTCCGTCGCGGCGGGCGGTGGCACGGGCGCGGTCGGTCCCGGTGCGTGCGTCGCGGGCGGACACGGTTCCCCCTTCGGTGGCTCGGTCACGAACAGGCCACGAACGGACCGGCGACCCCGCGTCTCGTGTAACGCCCATCACACCTTGGTATTACCGTCGGGTGAACGGAGCACATCATGTGCACCGCCGAGGGCGGGACGTCCCGGGCGCACGCTCCGCAGGACGAACGGGGAGGAGCACGCGATGGGGTCATCGAACGACCCGGGGTCCGATCCAGCCTCGCACACCGAGGAGGCGATCGAGGAGGCGCCACGGGGGCTTCGGGCCCTCTGTACCCGGTCCACGCTGACCGGCGGCCTGACCGAGCTGGCCTGGGTCGGCGCCCACGTCCTGATGTACCCGCTCGGCACGCGGATGGAGGCGCTCCGGCCCGACCTGCGCACGCGGACCGGGGAACAGCCGCCCACCGTCCGGGCCCTGTTCGCCGACGACCCCCTGGCTGCCCGCATCCCGGTCCTCCTCGTGCACGGCCTGGTGGACAACCGCTCGGTGTTCACGGTGATGCGCCGCAACCTGCGCCGTCGCGGTTTCACCCACGTCTGCTCCTGGAACTACAGCCCGTTCCTCACCGACGTCGCGCAAGCGGCCACCGATCTCGGCCGGCAGATCGAGCGCATCTGCGAGCAGACCGGCCACGACCGGCTGCACGTCGTGGGCCACAGCCTCGGCGGACTCATCGCCCGCTACCACGTCCAGCGGCAGGGAGGTGACCAGCGCGTGGACGCCCTGGTCACGCTCGGCACCCCGCACCAGGGCTCGATCCTGGCGCACGTGATGCCGACACCACTGGTGCGCCAGCTTCGTCCGGGGTCGCCGGTGCTCCGGGAGCTGGAGATGCCGGCGCCGCACTGCGACACCCGCATCACCGCCGTGTACAGCGATCTCGACCAGTTGGTGCTGCCCACCCAGTCCGGCCGGTGCGACCACCCCGACCTCGGAGCCCGCAACGTCCTCGTCCAGGGAGTCGGGCACATGTCACTGCCGCGGAACCGCCGCGTCATCGACGAGATCGCGGCCACCTTCGCCAGGGTCCGGTGCACGCCGGTGGCGGAGAACGGGCTCGCCCAGGCCGCCTGACCGCCGGGCAGACGTGCCTGTCGACACGTCGTCTTGACGACATGCATGCATTGCGACACGCAGCGTTAGGTCCTTGGTTGCGTCCTGACTGATCGTTACGGTTCCGTCACGGCTCCGAGAGACTCCCGGGGGATGCCAGCTCGGTGTCCATGCCGTCGTCGCTCCCCCGACGGATGCCTCCCGGGCGCCGGCGGTGGCCGTGCAACCGGAAAGGTCCGCCGTGTCCCTCAGCAGTGCACAGGTGCTGGAGCGGCCGACCACCGCCGTCGTCGAGCGACCCGCGGCCGCCGCCCTCCTCGCACGGCGGCCCTCCGCGGACGAGGGTCCCGCCGTCGAGACCCCGGCACCGCGCCGCCTCCTCGCCGGCCGCCGCATCCCCTCCCCGCCCGGCCGGCGGGCACCGATGTGGCTGGCCGCGCTGGTGGTGGGTGCGGTCCTCGCCGGGCTGCCTGCGACGTTCGGGAACCGCGCCGGCGACGTGTCCGCATCCGCGTCCGACTACGGGCTGGGCCAGACCACCGAGGTCAGCTTCAGCGGAGGCCTGGAGGACGCCGACGCCCGCCGGGGCATCACCGAGGCCGAGGCTCAGGCCCGGCTGGGCGAGCTGGCCGCCTCCTTCGCCGCCCGCCAGCCGAAGACCGCGCTGCCGGTGCGGGGCACGCTCACCACCTGCTTCTGCATGCGCTGGGGGTCGATGCACTACGGCCTCGACCTCGCCGCCCCGCTGGGCACGCCCATCGTGGCGGCCACCGACGGGGTCGTCGTCCGGGCCGGGCGCGCCTCCGGTTACGGCAACGCGGTCTACATCCAGGACGCGGACGGCAACGTCCACATCTACGGGCACATGCGCTACTACGACGTCGTCGCCGGGGACATCGTCCGCGCCGGGGACCAGATCGCGAAGGTCGGCAACGAGGGCCAGTCGACCGGCCCGCACCTGCACTACGAGATCCACCGCGGCGGGATGAGCGGGCGGCCCACCGACCCCGCGAAGTACCTCGGCGAGCGCGGCGTCGACGTCTGACCGCCGGGGCCCCACCGAACGCACCCGCCCGGCACCTCACACGTCGGTCAGAGGCTCCACGACCCGCTGGGTCACCGTGACACCGTCGAGCAGTGCCCGGTGTCCCGCCCGCTCGGGATCGCCCACGTACGCCCGGTAGGCGCTGTCCGTGGGAAAGGACAGGACGTGGACCTCCGTGGTCGCGTCAGGGGTGCGCAGCCGGCGCTCGAGACGGCCGCCGTAGCGGTCCAGCAGCGGCAGCACGCGCTCCTCGTAGCGCTGGAAGGCCGGAATGCCTTCCGCGGGCACGTCCACGACGACGACCACGAGGACGACCTCGGCGCCGCCGGGCACCCGTCCTACCTCAGAGCTTGACGAGGGGCGCGTAGCGGAGCACCAGGCGCTTGGTGCCACCGGAGCCGAAGTCGACCGTCGCCTGCGCCTTGTCGCCGGCACCGGTCACCTCCACGACGGTCCCGAGCCCGAACGCGTCGTGGCTGACCCGGTCGCCGACCTCCACCGAGATCACCTGGCGGTTGCCGACGCCACCGCGCAGACCGCCGGTGGACAGACCCGTGGCCGCCACCCGCGTCTGCGCCGACCGGTATCCGGTCGAGGGTGCCGGTGCCGGGTCGGTGCGCTCCCAGTGCACGGTCTCCGCCGGGATCTCGTCCAGGAACCGGGACGGCGGGTTGTAGGCCGGTTGCCCCCAGCTGGTGCGCACCGTGGCCCGCGTGATGAACAGCCGCTGCTGGGCGCGGGTGATGCCCACGTACGCCAGCCGGCGCTCCTCCTCCAGCTCGCGCGGGTCGCCGAGGGCACGCAGGTGCGGGAAGACGCCGTCCTCCATGCCGGTCAGGAAGACGACCGGGAACTCCAGCCCCTTGGCGGTGTGCAGCGTCATCATCGTGACGACGCCGGCGTCGTCACCGGTCACCGGGATCTG
>DASPIH010000078.1:0-4364 GCA_035629195.1 Blastococcus sp.
CGCAGCTGCCCCGCCCGGCTGGGCTCTCAACCGGGCGGGGCGCATGGCCCACGTGCCCGGGCGGACCGGCTCCGTAACGGGGTGCGCAACCGAGTGGCGCCGCACCGATGTGGCCCTCCGCGACCTGCTCGTCAGCGGAACCGCGCGGGCCGGTCGGCTGCAGCGGGTCGTCTCCCCGTGGAATGCGGGCGAGCGGACGACTGCCGTGGTGGCGCTGGGAACGCTGTGCCGGTTGGGGCGGCGTCCTGCAGGGCGGCGGCACGGCGGCACCGAACCCGCGGCGGCCGGCCGCAGACTGCCGGGCATGCGGCTGGCGGTGTGCTCGTCCAAGGGCGGGGTCGGCAAGACCACCACGGCGGCCAACATCGCCGTCGCCCTGGCGCGCCGCGGCCGGGTGCTGGCCGTCGACGTCGACCCCCAGGAGAGCCTCGGCCGGGCCTTCGGCGTCGTGGCCAAGGGCCGATACGACAGCCTGGCCGCACTGCTGGACGATCCCACCGAGGAACCCCGGGCCGTGATCCGCCACGACGTGGCACCCGGCCTGGACCTGCTGCCCGCCCACCCCGACCTGGACACCGTCGCCATCCAGCTCGGCACCGCCGGGGGCCTGACCACCAGCGTGCGGCGGATGCTCAAGCCGCTGCTGGACGAGTACGACCACATCGTGATCGACACCCGGGGCGACCTGTCCGGCCTGACCCTGGCCGCGGTCAGCGCCGTGGACAGCGTGCTCACCGTCTTCACCAGCGATCCCGGCTCCGCACTGGGCGCCGCCCGCGTCGCGGCGTTCCTGGAGCAGCACCGCGCCTACGAGAACACCTCCGCCCGGCTCGTCGGCGTCGCCTGCGCCGCCTGGGACCGCCACGGCCGGGCCGCCCGCGAGGTCGCCGCGGCCCTGGAGCGCACCGAGCTGCCGCTGCTGACCACCCGCATCCCCCTGTCCCGGCGCGTGCCGACCAGCACCCTGGCCAAGCAACCGGTCCTCCTCTCCGCTCCCACCAGCCCTGTGGCAACCGCCTACCAGGCCCTGGCGGAGGAAGTGCTCACCGCCGCAGAAAGGCACCACCCGTGACCGACATCCAGGACCGCACCCCGCGCCCGAGCCGCCCGAGCACCTTGCAGGACGACCTTCTCGACGACCTGCGACGGACGACACCGGCGGCAGCCCCGCCGCCGAGTGGTCCGCGGGCAGGGGCGACGGGAACGCCGGCGCCGCCCGCCCCGGAGGAGGAATCCACGGTTCCGCGGCAGATCACACCCACCCGCTGGCTGGCAGTCAGCCTGCAGCAGGCGGCCGGACGGCGGCGCGTGCTCCTCACCGCCGGCCCCCTCTCGGTGTCCATCGACCTGACGCGGGACTGAGCCCGGGGCCCACCGCCGCGGACGGCGCCCCTCCGGCCACCCCGGGCCCGGCGCCCTCCGGCCCGCCGACGCGCACCCGGTCAGGACCAGAGCCGTCGCCTGCGGATGGATGATGCCGTCATGACCCGCATAGCGATCCTCCATCCGGGACAGATGGGCGCGGCCATGGGGCACGCTCTGGTCGATGCGGGGCACGACGTCGGCTGGCTGCCGGCGTCCCGGGGGCCGGGCACGCGCCGTCGCGCCGTCGAGGCGGGACTGCGAGAGCTGCAGGACCTCGGTGACCGGGAGGTCGTCGTCTGCGTCTGCCCGCCGGCGGCAGCCCTCGACACCGCCCGGGCCGTGGCCGGATTCCGAGGGGTGTACGTGGACGCCAACGCGATCAGCCCCGCTGCGGCCGGCGAGGTGGCCACGGTGGTGCGGCACGGTGGGGCCACCTACGTCGACGGAGGAATCGTGGGCCCGCCTCCCGCGCGGGCCGGCACCACCCGCCTGTTCCTGTCCGGGGAACGCGCGAGCGCGGTCGCCGGTGTCTTCCGCGGGACACGGGTGGAGACCGTGGTGCTCGACGGCGGCGACGCGACGGCGTCCGCGCTGAAGATGACCTACGCTGCATGGACCAAGATCACGGCTGCTCTGCTGGTCAGCGTGCGGGGAGCGGCCCGTGCCCTCGACGTCGAGGACGCCCTGGTGGCCGAGTGGGGACGCTCCCAACCCGAGCTGGCCGACCGGCATGCCGCAGCGCTCGATGCAGCCCGGCGGAAGGGCTGGCGCTGGGAGGAGGAGATGCGCCAGATCGCGCTCACCTTCGCCGAGGCCGGTGAGCCGGCCGGCTTCGCCGAGGCCGCCGCTCAGCAGTTCGGCCGGTGGCCTCGTCCCGCGGACGACTGAGCCGGCTCGAGCACCGTGGTCCCCGAGCCGGCGGGCACCCGGTGCCGTCGCCGCCACCCCCTGGCTTCGGGGATTGGGACCGCGGGCGTGGACGGTCATCTGGCCGACGTCGACGACGGCGACCGCGTGGGCCCCGACGGAGCGGTTCAGCGCTCGAAGAGCGGAGCGATCGACGGCTGGTAGACGACGAGGCTGCGGGGAAGCTTCCGGTAGACGATCTCGGCGGGGGCGAGAGCGATCTCGCCGTCAGCGGCCAGCAGACCGGGGCCGTCCGGTCGGGTGATGTGCACATCGACCGGGTCGTCCTCGATGTAGAGCCGGCTGCGACCGAGCCGGCCGGTGAGGATGGAGAGGACCAGCCGCAGCAGCGGCGCGCGGCCGGCCACGGTGACCATGCGCAGGTCCAACCGCCCGTCATCGAGCCGGGGCCGCCAACTGGGCGCGAACCCGTGCGGCTGGTACCGGCCGTTGCCGATGAACATCATGGCCACGTCGTGCTCCAGCCCGTCGACCACCAGTCGCAGCGGTCGCTGCTGCCGGGCGGCGGACACCAGGGCGATGGCGGCGGCCGCGGGCTTGCCGACCCGGCCCTGCCAGCGCTCGCGGAGCTCGACGAACGCGGGGTAGCTGCCCAGGCTCGAGGTGTTGAGGAACAGTCGCTCACCGGCCATACCGACGTCGATCCGGACCGCCGTGCCCCGGCGCAGCGCGGTGAGCGCATCGGTCGTCCGGTCGATGCCGAGATCGGCGGCGAAGTGGTTGAACGTGCCGCCGGGAAGCACGAGCAGGGGCAGCCCGGCCTCGATCGCGACCTGCGCCGCGGCGCCCACGGTGCCGTCCCCGCCGCAGACACCGAGCACCTGGGCTCGTCGGGCGGCCGTACGGAACTCCTCGAGCACGTCGGCACCCGGCTCCAGCATCACGACGTCGGCGGCGGGCAGCTGGTCGCGCACGGCAGTGCCCAGTCGACCGCCACGGCCGCTGCCCGAACGTGGGTTCACGAGGATGACGACCCCGGCGCCGTCCGGACGGGGCGGCTGCGGCACCGAGCGAGGCCGGACCGTGCGGACGGGACTGCGCGTGCGGGAGGGAACGAGCCGGCTGCCGATCATGGCGACCGCGGCGCCCTGTGCAGCACCCGCGAGGACCTCGCTCACGTCACCGGCACGGAGCCGGCGCCGCAGGAGGGCCACCGCGAGCCCGGCCATGGGCAGGCCGAGCACCGACTCGGTCGTCCCGACCCCGACCACGAAGGCACCGGCCGCGGCGGCGTGCCGGGCCGAGGAGGCGGAGGCGGACCCGGCATGCGGGAACACCGCTGTGCCGAACCGGCGCGGCACGCGCTCGGCACCCGGGCCGGACCGGAGCAACGCGTCCGCGGCCACCACCGAGACCAGGCCGCGCATCGCCGCTCGGCGACCCCGCCGCCTGCCTGTGGCAGTCAGCACGGCCGAGGCCAGCCACCAGGGAGCCGACGGCGCGAGCAGGTCCCAGAGGACAGCCGCGCGGGCCTGCTGCCGGCCCGGTGTCACGGTGCCACCGACGGGGTGAGCGCGACGTCCCGAGGGACGGCTCCGCTCTGCCCGCCGCCACGGACGGCCCCGGCCGCCTCGAGTGCGCTGATCCGGTAGGTCCTCTCCCGCTCGACTCGCCGCATGCTCCTGACACCGCTCCTCTGCGTGTGCGCCCACCCGCGCATGCGGTCGGACGGTGCCTCAGCGACGGAACTCGCCGAGGACTCGGGCTCCCTCCTTACTACCGGCTGACCGACCACGCCAACCGGCGCACCGCCGACCGGCACCGCACGACGTCGCCATCGCCGCGTTCCGAAGGCCATGCCTCCGTGGCGTCGCGCAACGTGAGTCGTCCGACGTACGCTTCCCGGCGATCCGGACCGCGTGCCGCGACAGCACCGAGCCCGCGCGCCGCCAGACGAGAGGCACGTCGCCATGAACTCCACCCTGACCAGGCTCACCAACGCCGTCGTGGCCCGGTTGATGTCCACGGTCGTCAACCCACTGATCAAGGCCCCGACCATCTCGCTGACCAGCCGGGAGGTCGCCGACGCGGTGCCCGTCTCGGTGCCGACCCGCCACGGTGACGTCCGGTGC
>DASPIH010000079.1:0-5048 GCA_035629195.1 Blastococcus sp.
GGTCGGCGCGCCGCCGCCTCGTCGAGGCGGTGCAGGAAGCGCAGGCGGCTCGCGAGCGGCACCTGCGAGAGCGCCCACGTCGTGGTGACCACGGGCAGTGCGTCGTCGGGCACCCGGGAGACGGCGTCCGGCAGCAGATCGACAGCGTCTCCCCGCAGCAGCAGAGGCGGAGCCGTCGCCGCCAGCGCCATCTCCGCGTCGAGCTGCGCCGACCGCTTTCGCTGATCCGGGGCCACGCACGCGCGCAACCAGCGGGCGTCGTCCTCGTCGGTGACGTCGACCAGATCGCGGCCGACGGCAACCCGGGCGACGACCTCGGGCACCGTCCGCGCCGGAACGGACCGGTTCCCCACGATCGACGACGTCAGCTGGACGGGAGACGACGGGTCGGACAGCGCCCGTCCGTCGCTGTAGGTGATGCCGACGCGGTCGACCTGGGAATCGAGTCCCGGTGAGGACGCCACGCCGACCAGGCCGACCGCAGTCGCGCCTCCCCGGCGGGCGGCCTCGGCGACGGCCGGGTACAGCACGGCGCACCGTCCGGCCTCGAAGGCCTGCGTCGTCCGGCGACCGGCGACGGCTGTGACCGCGTCGGTCATCCGGAGCAGCGTGTCGATCGCCGCGCCGGCGGCAGCGTCGCCGTCCTCCGCGGCGTAGGCCGCGGCGAGCGCCGGGGCACGTCCGGCGAGGGCGAGGTCGTGCAGCGCGGCGAGGATCACCGGAGGGTGCCGCCTGCCCGCCGGCGCCGCTCCGATGGCGCGCAGCGCCGCGTCGGACCCGCTCAGGGCGACGGCGATCCGTTCGTACAGCGGCGACGTCCCGGCCGCGTCGACCTCACCGAAGTGCCGGTACACCTCGGCGAGCGGGCGGGCGCTACCCACCGCCGGCGCTCCGTGCGGTCGGCCCGGGCATCCCGGCGACCCTAGCCATCAGGACGGCGATCCGGGCGCTCCCCGGGCGCACGGCTGCGCAGGGCGCTACTGACGGTAGCCAGAGCGCTCGAAGATGGTGCCCAACTCACCCACCGCCCAGGAGGATGGGAGAATCCACCGGAGCACGAGTGAACGGCGGCCGGCACGGCGACGCCACGCGTGCCCGGCCGCGGGAGGGCAGCGCTGAACAGGCATCTGGCGGAGCTCATCCCGGGCTCGCCCCGGACCGAGCTCCAGCGGATGGTCCTGGAGCACGACTGGGGAACGACCGCCCTCGGCCCCCAGGCGGACTGGTCGCCGACGCTGCGGACGGCGGTGAGCACCGCCCTCAACTCGCGGTTCCCGTTCCTGCTCATGTGGGGTCCGGAGCTCGTCATGGTCTACAACGACGGGTACGCCCCCATGCTCGGTGCCCGTCATCCCTCGGCACTGGGCCGGTCGGCGCGCGACGTGTGGTCCGACATCTGGGGTGCCCTGGACCCCATGGTCGCCGAGGTGATGGCCGGGCGGGCCACGTACTCCGAGGACCTGCCGCTGGTCATGACCCGCCACGGCTACGAGGAGGAGACCTACTTCTCCTTCTCGTTCAGCCCCGTCGTCGAGCCCGGCGGTCAGGTCGTCGGGTTGCTCGACACGGTCGTCGAGACCACCCACCGCGTGCTCGCCGCGCGGCGGCTCAGCGTCCTGCAGCGGCTGGGCAGCCTTCCGCGCGCCGCGCACGGCGATACGACGGAGGCCGTGGGCACGGCGCTGGGGATCCTCGCCGACGCCCGCAACGACTGCCCCTTCGGGATCGTCTACCTGGCCGACGAGGACGGCGAGGGGCTCCGGCTCGTCGCGGCGCAGGGCGTGGGCGTGCAGGGCGAGCTGGCCACCGGCCCCATCCCCGAGCAGGTGCGCCGGGCGATGGCAACGGAGGAGGCCCGGACCGTGACGGGGCTCGCCACGCTGGTCCCCGGCCTGTCCACAGCCGGCGCCGGCTCGGCGGGGCAGGCCGACGTCGACACCGCGGTCGTCCTCCCGCTCACGTCGGCCGGTGCCCAGCGGCCGGCGGGAGCGCTGGTGATGGGTGCCAGCCCGCACCTGCCCCTGGACGAGGACTACCGCATCTTCATGGCGCTGGCCGCCGGTCAGGTCGCCGCCACGGTCACCGACGCGCAGGCGGTCGCGGCCGAGCGCCGCCGGGCGGAGGAGCGGGCCCAGTCGGAGCGGGCCCGGGCCCAGTTCTTCACCGACGTGGCCGTCACCCTCCAGCGCGCGGTGCTCGGGCCGACCGTGCTGCCCGAGGGCTTCGCCGTCCACTACGAGCCGGCCACCGGCACGCTGGAGGTGGGCGGCGACTGGTACGACGTCGTCGACCTGCCCGACGGCGGCTACGGCGTGGTCGTGGGCGACGTCGTCGGCCGCGGTCTGCCCGCCGCGGCGGTGATGGGCCAGCTGCGCAGTGCCGGCCGGGCGCTGCTGCTGGAGAGCCGCTCACCGGCTCACGTCCTCTCGGCGCTGGACCGGTTCGCGGCGCTGGTACCCGGCGCCGCCGTGAGCACCGTCTTCTGCGCCGTCATCGACCCCCGCACGGGCACCGTCCGGTACAGCGGCGCCGGCCATCCGCCGGCGATCCTCGTGGCGGCCGACGGGACCGCCCGGCAGCTGCAGGAGGGCTGCGCACTTCCGCTCGCCGTCGTGGACGGGTGCAAGCGCCCCGAGGCGGAGGTGGAGATGCCCGCCGGCTCGACGCTGCTGCTCTACACCGACGGCCTCATCGAGCGACGGGACGAGGCGCTGGACGAGGGGCTCGCCCGCGCCACCGCCGCGCTCGTCGAGGGCCGGCACCTGGGCCCGGCGGAGCTCAGCGCGCTGCTCACCGAGCGGCTGCTGGACGACGCCCCGGACGACGACGTCGCCTTCGTCCTGTTCCGCTGCGGCTGATCCCCCCGGGGCCCCCGCACGTGGACGTCGTCCGGGTCAGCAAGCGGCTGTCCTTCGTGCTCCGGCACCGGCCCGAGTCGGCCGGGCTCACCCTGGACGACGCCGGCTGGGCGGACGTCGACGAGCTCCTCTCCGCCCTGCGGCTGACCCGCGCGGAGCTGGAGCACGTCGTGGCGACCAACGACAAGCGCCGGTTCGCTCTCGACGAGACGGGCACCCGGATCCGCGCCAGCCAGGGGCACAGCGTCTCCGTCCGCCTGGGATACCCGACCGAACGGCCACCGGACGAGCTGTTCCACGGCACGGTGGATCGATTCCTCCCTGCCATCCTCGAGGAGGGGCTGCGCCCGGGGAGGCGGCACGCGGTCCACCTGAGCCCCGACGTCGTCACCGCCCGCACCGTCGGAGGACGCCGGGGCCGCGCTGTGGTCCTCCGGGTGGACGCCGCCGCGATGGTCGCCGAGGGCGCCCGGTTCACCTGCTCGGCCAACGGCGTCTGGCTGGTCGACGCCGTGCCGTCGTCCCACCTGACGGTGCTGGCGCGCTGACTGCCCCCCGGGCCGGTGGGGGGTCAGCGGGGGAGCCGCACGGCCAGCACGGCGATGTCGTCGTCACCCCGCGAGCCCAGGGCGGAGAGCAGTCCGTCGCACACCCGGTCCAGCTGCTCCCCGCCCATCTGCGACAGGGCACGCAGCAGCCAGCCGGTGCCGTCGTCGAGGGTCATGCCCCGGCGCTCCACCAGGCCGTCGGTGTAGAGCACCAGGAGGTCGCCCCGGCGCAGCTCGACCTCGTGCTCGGTGCGGGCAGCGTCGGCCGTCATCGTCCCCAGCAGCCGGTCGGGGGTGCGCTCGAGCAGCTCGGCGGCTCCGTCGGCCCGCACCAGCACCGGCGGTGGGTGGCCGGCGTTCGACCAGCGCAGGGGCACGGCCGAGCCGTTCCCCCGGACGTCGACCGTGACGACGGTGACGGTGATCAGCGTCTCCAGGCCGAGCCCGGCCAGCACGCCGTCGAGCGCGGTGAGCACGGCGGCGGGGGAGGTGTGCCCCGAGGCGGCCAGGGCCCGCAGCATGCCGCGGGTCTGCGCCATGGTCGCCGCGGCCGGGGCGTCGTGACCGGCGACGTCGCCGATCACGAGCATGATGCGTCCGTCGGGGAGGGGGAACGCGTCGTACCAGTCCCCGCCCACCTGCGCGCTCCGCTCGCCCGGCAGGTAGCGGGCAGCGGTCTCCAGCGCCGGAACACGCGGCTGAGGGCCGAGCAGTGCCCGCTGCAGGCTCTCGCTGGTGCGCATGGCCGCACGGCTGGCCGCGGCCTCGGCGCTGAGACGGGCCACGTGCGCCTCACGCCGCAGCCGGAACTCGGCAGAGCCCACGGCCAGCAGCCCGGCCACTCCGAGACCGACCAGCCGGACGGTCTGGGCCACCGCTGTCTCGGAGGTGTACTGCTGCTCGTAGAGGCCGAGCAGCGTCCCGACGACGAAGGCGGCCCCCGCATAGGCGAGGGTGGCTCCGCGGCCGAGCGATGTGGCGGCCACCAGGGGCGCGATGACGGCGAGACCGAGCACGACCTGCCCGCGGCCGCTGAGGACCTCGGCCAGCACCACGACGGCCAGGACGAGGGCGGGCAGCGCCTGCTGGATGCGGCCCCACCGGTTCACCGACGTCCCCCTCGTCCGGCCAGAGCGGCTGCGAGCTGATCAAGCGATTTCCAACCTAGAGGACGACGCGGGCCGGTTGGACCATCGCGCTCGTTCGCCGATCAACCGCCACAGCCCAGCGGGATGTCCTCGGGCAGACCGCCGTGGAGGCTGCCGTTCCGGGCGCCTGCCTTCCCCGCCGGTGTCCCGCTCGGGAGTGACCCGGGGCGGGCGGGGGGTGCTGCCATCCGGACGTCCGCCGCGGCACGCCGACCGGCGCGGAATCCCATTTCCGGTAACCGCACCGACCATTCCTGTCACCGTCCCGGAATTGTCGACACGGCGACTTCGAATTCTTCTTCGGCAGGAGTTGAGGTTGTGCGGTGTCCTGCCGAGAACAGGGGCGTCAACGAATCGGCGCAGCCGGCACAAGGATCGGGAAACCAGCGTCCGGCGGGCCTGGGCCACTGAGAGAACAGGACCTCAGCAATGCGTATGTCACGCGTTCTGCTCGCCGGTGTCGCCGTCGCCGGTGTCGCTGCCAGCACCTCTGC
>DASPIH010000080.1:0-15336 GCA_035629195.1 Blastococcus sp.
CGGAGGTGCTCGGACCCCTCGTCGATGCGGGTGCTGACCGGTTCCCAGCCCCCGTCGGTGAGCCGCTGGACGGTCAGCCGGGCCTGCTCGGTCGTGACGCCCTCGCCCCGCTTCTTGGGGCGCTGCTGCTCGGGACGGCGGACGACGCGCAGCCGCTCCCCGCCCACGGTCAGCTCGCAGGAGATCTCGGTGCGGACCCCCGCGGCAGCATGATCGCTGCGCAGCCGCTTCTCCTCACCGCGGGCGCCCGGCACCGTGCCGTAGAGGGCGAAGACCACGGCGTCGAGCAACGTCGTCTTGCCCGCCCCGGTGGCACCCCACAGGAGGAAGAGGCCGTCCCGCCCCACCTCGTCGACGTCCACCTCGACGGTGCCGGCGAACGGGCCGAACGCCGTGACGGACAGCCGGTGCAGCCTCACCGGCGCGCCTCGGCCCGGTCGCCCGCGCCGAGGGCCTCGGCGAGGAGTTCCCGTTCGGCGGTGGTGGCCCCCACCCCGCGGACGTGGGCGACGAACTCGAGCGCGACGTCGAGATCGCTGCGGCCCCGGAGCCGCTCCTGGTAGCTGCGGCCGTTGGCTGCGGAGGCCGCAGCGGCCCACTCGACGTGGACGCAGTGCGGAAACCGTCGCTGCAGCCGGCGCATCGGGTCGACCGGCCGGATGGCATCGGTCAGCCGGGCGGAGACGAAGTGCTCCTCGACCGGACCGTGGGCCGGGTCGTCCAGCAACTCGTCGAGGGTGCCGGTGAGGACGGTCAGCTCCCGGGGGGTGGGCAGCGGGACGGTCCGCACCCCGGCCAGCCCGTGCGCGTCCAGGTCGACCAGCCAGACCTGCTTCTGCTGCCCGGCCTCGCCGAAGGAGTACGCGAGCGGAGAACCGCTGTAGCGCAGGCGGGGGGACAGCGTCTGCGGACGGTGGAGGTGACCCAGCGCCACGTAGTCGACCCCGTCGAAAACGGACGCCGGCACGAGGTCGACGCCGCCGACGCAGATGTCGCGCTCGCTGTCGCTGGCCACGCCACCGCCCACGAAGGCGTGCGCGAGGACCACCGAGCGGGTGCCCGGGCGGAGGAAGAGGTCGGACCGGACGCGCTCCATCGCTGCACCCACGACCGCCTCGTGGCTCCGTCCACCGCCGGTGCCCAGCTCGTGCCGCGCCACCTCCGGCTCGAGGAACGGCAGGCCGTAGACGGCGACCTCCCCGTGCTCGTCGGGCAGCAGGACCGGTTCGTCGAGCCGTCCGGTGGAGGCGCGGACGTGCAGGCCGGCCGCCGAGAGCAGGCCCGAGAACGTGCCCAGCCGGCGGGCGGAGTCGTGGTTGCCGGGGGTCATGACGACGGCGGCCCCGACCGCGAGCAGCCGACCGACCACCCGGTCGAGGACGGCGGTGGCGTCGGCCGACGGGACCGCACGGTCGTAGACGTCACCGGCGACCAGCACCACGTCGACCGACTCCGCCGCCACCACGCGTGCCAGCCCGGTCAGCACCGCCTCCTGCTCCGCGAGCAACTCCGTGCCGTGGAGCGTCCGGCCGATGTGCCAGTCGGAGGTGTGCAGCAGGCGCATGGGCGGACGGTAGGTGGCGCCACCGACAGGACCGTTCCAGGCGCGCCGTGACGGATCGGTTCGCCGGGTCCGTGCCGTCGGGGCCGGGAAGCCGCCTAGCATCGCGGCCATGGCAGCGGACGACCTTCCCGGGGGTCTCGGCCGGGGTTGGCGGCTGATCGTCCGCGAACTGGGCGCCTTCGGCGTCGTCGGCGCGGTCGCCTTCGTCGTGGACCTGGCGCTCTTCCAGCTGCTGTACGTGGGCACCGGCGCCGGGCCCGTCCTCGCGAAGCTGCTGGCGACGCTCGTCTCCATCACGCTGGCCTACGTCGGCCACCGGCGCTGGTCCTTCTCGCACCGCGCCCGGACCGGGCTGCGCCGGGAGTACGGCATGTTCGTCGTCGTCAACTGCGTGACGCTGGCGATCGGCCTGGCCGCCGTCGCCGTCGCCCACCACGTGCTGGGCATCGACGCCGCGCTGGCCCTGCAGGCGGTCAACGTCGGATCGATAGCCGTCGGCACGCTGATCCGGTTCCTGGCCTACCGGCGGTGGGTCTTCGTCGCCGAGGACTCACCGGCGGCGATCGCCCACCGCGAGAGGCACGCGCGACGCGGCGTGCCCGGGTCGCCGGAGCACCTCCCCGTCTGACCGGAGCCCCTCTCCCCGTCCGAGCGGCGCCACGGGCCTGCGCCTCGGGGCCGGCTGTGCCCGGAGGATCAGGGGTGGGCCTGGCCGCCGTGGTACTGGCCCATCGAACCGGCACCCTCCTGCGCACGGCGATCGGCATCCTCCTCCATCAGGACGTTGAGCAACTGCTGCACGCCGTCGCTGTCGGGGATCCGCCGCAGCACCGTGGGCCGACCGTCCCCCGCGGACTCGACGGTCAGGGTTCCCGAGCCGACGATCCGCTCCCAGAGGGTCTGCCGGTAGGAGACGTCGGAGATGCGCGAGAGCCCCAGGTCGCGACCGCGACGAGCGAGGATCCCCTCGCGCAAGAGCAGCCGGTGCGTCGTGATCACGTAGTGCGTCGTCCGCCACCTGAGCAGCGGCACCGCGACCATGGTTCCCAGCAGGAGGAGTGCCACGAGGACGACGAGCATCCGCAGGAGGCCCTGCTGCCGGCCCGCCGGGATGATCGCCGTGCTGAACGAGGCCGTGCCGACGATCAGCAGCATCCGGACGACCGGCCAGAAGAGGGTCAGCCCGTGCGGGTGCAGGTGCCGGACGACCTCTTCGTCGTCGGCGAGCAGCTTGTCCGGGTAGGGCACATCCCCAGGATGACGCAGGGGCTCGTGGTCGTCAGGAGCCCGAGACGCGCGCGTGTCGCGTCCCCCGTACCCCTGCGCGCATCGGGGCGTCCCCGGGAGGTCCGGCTGTCCGCTCCCTGGGCGGGGAGATGTCCACGGGACGGGTGGGGCGGTCGGCCCCGGAGCGGGGAGGTGGAACAGTCCGGCTGACGTACCGTTGCCGGGCCTGCCGCATCACGAGTACAGAGTGGATTGCCTTGACGTTCCAAGCCGTCGTCGTTCCGGTCGTCAGCCTGCTGGTGCTCTTCCTCCCCGGCCTGGCCGTGGGCATCCTGGCGGGGGTTCGGCCGGCGGTCGCACTGGTCACGGCGCCGCTGATCACCTACGGCATCACGACCGCGACCGCGACGGTGGCGTCGTTCGTCAGCTTCCCCTGGAACGCGCTGACGCTGCTGGTCGCCACCGCGCTCGCGGCGCTGGTCGTCCTGCTGGCCCGCTTCCTGGCCACCCGCCGGCCCGGTCGGCGGAGCAGCCTGGGCATCGAGCGCCCACGCCGCCCGTCCTGGCGTGACGGGGTCGTCGTCGGCGGGGTCGTCGCCGGTGGAGGACTGTCGGCCGGCGTGCTGCTCGCCGGGTTCGGCCGGCTGGCTGCACCGAACCAGGACTGGGACTACGTCTTCCACGCCAACGCCGTGCGGTTCCTCGCAGACAGCGGCGATCTCGCCCCGACGGCCCTGCGTGTCGTGAACGACTGGGAGTCCGCCGACTTCTACTACCCGCACACCTTCCATGCCGTGACCGCCACCGTCGCACAGCTCACCGGTGCCACGCCGTTCGAGGCGCTGAACGCACAGGCGATGCTGGTGTGCCTCGTCGCGGGCGCCGGGCTGGCGCTGCTGCTGCGCCGCAACGGCGCTCCGCTCGCGGTCACCGCGAGCACGCCGGTCCTCCTCGCCGGCTTCGCGAGCTTTCCCTACGACGTGTTGTGGCGGGGACCGCTCCTGCCCTTCGCCGCCGGCGTGGCGGTCATCCCCGCGTTCCTGGTCGTCCTCGACGTCATGCTCCGGCATCGGCACCCCGGGCTGGTCGTCCTCGCCGGACTCGGCGCCGCCGGGCTCCTCGGACTGCACCCGAGCACGGCCCTGTCCGCCGGGCTGATAGCCGTCGTGTACCTCGCCTTCCGCTGGGCGGCACCGGCGCGGACGCCCGGCCGCGATGCACTT
The DNA here is from genome assembly GCA_035629195.1 of Blastococcus sp. Lineage (GTDB taxonomy): Bacteria > Actinomycetota > Actinomycetes > Mycobacteriales > Geodermatophilaceae > Blastococcus. Next base: position 4,015 of record DASPIH010000080.1, read on the forward strand.
CTCCTCGTCGCAGCCGCCGCCTTCGCCGTCGTGGCAGCCTTCCCCGCTGCCAGGGGTGCGGTGCTGACGACCACCGGGGGGTGGGTGCAGGACTGGCCTGCGGTGGAGACGCCGGGCCAGGCCGTCGGGGACCTGCTCCTGCTCAACCACGGGTCCGCCACCCCGCAGTACTGGCTGGCGGGGCTCCTGATCGTCGGGCTGCTCACCTTGCACCGGGCGCCGTACCTGTGGTGGTGGGTCGGGGCCTCGACCATCGCCGTCACGCTGTTCGTCCTGTCGGCGGCCTCGGACTCGGACTTCGTCACCGACCTGACCGCGCCGTGGTGGAACGACCGGTGGCGGTTCGCGGCGGTCGCCGTCCTCGGGCTCGCTCCGCTCGCGGCGCACGGGCTGCTCTCCCTGTCCGCCCTGGGCGCCAGGGCCGTGGGCACGCTGACCGGTGGACGGGCGGGTCGCTCGTCGTCGCCCGGACCGACCGGCGCCGTGGTCGCAGCGGGACTGGTGCTCCTGGTGCTGCTCTCGCAGGGCCTGTACGCGCCCAGCAACAAGGCGCGCATCGCGACGAACTACCAGCAGGACACCACCCTCGACCATGACGAGACAGCCGCGATGGCGTGGCTCGCCGAGCACTCCGACGGTGGGACGATCATGAACGATCCCAACGACGGATCGGCCTATCTGTCCGCCGTGGCAGGGCTGCGCCCGCTCTTCGGCCACGTCGTCAACCCCAGCGCACACTGGCTGCTCGGCGACACGCAGCGGCTCCTGCTCGACCGGTTCAACTGCCTCGACTCCGATCCGCGGGTGCGGCAGGCGGTGGAGGACCTCGACATCCGGTACGTCTTCCTCGGCAGTGGCTTCGTGCGGGACGACATGCACCGGGTCCAGGGGCTCGTCGGGATCGGCACGTCGGAGTCGTTGGAGCTCGTGCACCGGACGGCCGGCGTCCGCATCTACGAGGTCGACCTGACCAGGACGCCGGTCGAGCCGGTCGCCGCGTGCGACCGGTCGGGATCCGACGGAGACGTGACCGGCTGACGCTGCGGGCGCCCACCGGTCCCGTCCCTCACGTGCGGGTGGCGCCTCGCACGTGCCGCACGTCGCCGGAGGCGAGCTCCACCTGCCCCTCGGGCGCCGCCACGACGAGCCGGCCGTCCCAGTCGACCCCCGTCGCGGTGCCCTGCAGCGTCGAGCCGTCCGGCAGGCTGACGACGACGTCGCTGCCCACGGTCGAGGACCAGGCGAGGTAGTCCCGGGCGAGGCCGGAGGAGATCGGGTCCCCCAGCGCCGCCGTCCACCGCTCGTAGCGGCGCTCGATGGCCCGCAGGAAGGCCAGGAGCACCGGTGCCCGGTCGACCGTCGAGCCGGAGACCCGGGACAGCGAGGTGCCGGTGTCGGGCAGCTCCGCCGCCGTCGTCGACACGTTCAGGCCCACGCCGACGACGACGGCCGTGCCGCTCGTCTCGGCGAGGATCCCGGCCAGCTTGCGGCCGTCGGCGGCCAGGAGGTCGTTGGGCCACTTCACCGATGCCCGGACGCCGGTCACCTCGCCGACCGCCTCGGCGAGCGCCACCCCGGTGAGGAGGGGCAGCCATCCCCGCCGGGCGGCCGGCACGTCAGGACGCAGCAGGAACGAGACGGTGAGACCGGCGCGGGGCGGAGAGCTCCAGGCGCGGTCCATCCGGCCCCGCCCGGCCACCTGGTGCTCGGCGACGACGACGGCCCCCTCGGGCTCGTCGGCGGCCGCCGCGGCGAGGAGAGCCGCGTTGGTGGACCCGATCTCGGGCACCACCTCCAGCGACCGCCACAACCGGCTGTCCCGGGTGAGGGCTGCGGTGAGCGCCGGCCCGTCGAGGGCCGGGCGCTCCAGGTCGGACCATCGGGACGAGGGCACGTCGGGCACTCCCCCACGTTACGGCGGCGGCCCCCGACGGACAGGACCGGAACCCGCCGGGGACCGGGCGGTGCGGACACCCGGCGTCGTCGATCGGCTGGGGTAGCCTCGCCGTCGCTGCGGATCTCCCGACCCCTGGCCGGCATGCCCTCGCTGGATCCGCGATGCCGCGGCACCGACACCCCGGGAGCCATGCGCGGAGGGCCCTGGAGGAACGAGCAACCGTGACGGCTCTCGAGCACACGGCCGGTGAGAGCACCCCGCCGGCCGACGCTCCGCACCGCGGCGGGGCCCCGTCCGGCCCGCGGATGCTCCATCGGCTCGCCGTCGCCCTGCTGGCCGGCGTGCTCGCCACGGTGGTGGTCGCCCTCGCCACGGGCCTCGGAACGGACCGGCCGGTGGGCGTCGCCGACAACGGGGACGGTGCCCGGCTGTTCTGCGGCGCAGGGCTCGTGCCCGGCACGCCGACCGGCCAGGCGAACTGGGTCGGCGGAGTGGTCCTCGACTTCGTCGCCGGCGGAGCGCGCTGCCCGGATCCGGTGCCGTCGTCGGCTCTCACGCTGCTCGACGTCGCCGTCGGGGATGCCGCTGGTCCCTGGTCGCTCACGGAGCTGGGCTGGCTCTACGCGCTCGCCGTGGCAGTCGTGACCGCGCTCGGCGCCTGGGCCGCCACCAGGGGCGGACTCCTCGGGGCCGCTGTGCTCGCGCCCGCGCTGATCCCGCTCGGCAACGTGGACGTCTCCCGGTTCTTCCTCTCCACCTACGGGGAGCCGGCCGGCCTGCTGGGTGCCTACGCCCTCCTCGTCGGCGCGGCAGCCGTCCTGGTGACCCGTCCGCGCCACCGCGCCGCCCGGGGGATCGCACTGCTGCTGGTCGCGGCCGGAGGGTTCCTGGCCACCACCGCCAAGACCGCCTACGCGCCGGTCCTGGGCGTGGCCGTGCTGGTCTGCCTGGGAACCGTGATCGCTCCTCCCGGCCGCCGCTGGTGGGCCCGCCTCGCCGGCCCCGCCGTGGCGACGGTCCTCGTCGCCATCTCCGTGGCTCCGATCGCATCGGCGCAGGAGTGGCAGAGCCGGCACTACGCGGGGGTCAACGTGCACAACCTCGTCTACACGCTGCTGCTCCCCGAGGTGGGGCCCCGGGCCGCCACCGCGGTCGGGCTGCCCGCCGAGGCCAACTCCTACGCCGGGCGCGCGTACTACCCGGACGGTTCCGCGGGTGTCCCGGGCGCGGAAGTGATCGCAGCCGACCCGGACGGGGTCCGGAACGCCGCCTGGACGACGCTCGCGAGGCACCCCGGCGCGCTGGTGGACTCACTCGGCATCGCGCTGCAGTCCACCGCCGGCCGTGACCTCGGCTATCTGCCGGGCACTCCCTGGACGCCGGAGACGCGGCCCTCGCGGGCGGTCGCCCCGGTGGGCGCGCAGGCGGCCACCGCCGAGTCCCTCCACCGCTGGCTCGACGGGATGACCCGGCCGTGGTGGCCATCGGCGGTCGCCGCGGCCGGCATCGCGCTCGGTGGGGCGTCACTCCGGATGCGATCGCCTCTCGCGCGGGCGCTCGGGAGGCTCAGCGGACTGGCTGCGCTCACGGCCGTCGGCCTGGCCCTGGTCGCGGTGCTCGGCGACGGCTACTTCGAGATCGCCAAGCACACCTGGCTGTCCGCGTACCTGCTGGACGTGACGCTCTGGGCCGCGGCCGGCAGCCTCGTCGTCGTCGCCGGCAGGCTGACCCTGCGGCGCTCGGCCGCCCGGCGCTCTCCCACGGTGCCGTAGGACAGGAGCCCGGTCGCCGTCCCGCGCATCCGTACGCCGACCAGCGCGCCGCAGCCGCCGCGGAGCCCGTCAGACGGGCAGGCGACGGAAGAGCGCGCGCGGGGTGTGCCGCAACCCGCTCATGACCCAGCGCATGGCGCCGGGCACCCAGACGGTGTGCCGCCCCTTGCGCACGCCGGTGACGATCGCCTCGGCGACGGCGTCCGGCGTGGTGGCCAGCGGCGCGTCCGGGAGGTGACCGGTCATCTTGCTCCGCACGAACCCCGGGCGGACGACGAGCACGGACACCCCCGTGCCCACCAGCGAGTCGGCCAGGCCGCTGTAGAAGGCGTCGAGACCGGCCTTGGTGGAGCCGTAGACGAAGTTCGATGCCCGCGCCCGCTCCCCCGCGACCGACGACAGGGCGACGATCACGCCGTGGCCCTGCGCGCGCATCCGGTTGGCCAGCTCGGTGCCGACCACGGTGGGCGCCACGTAGTTCACCCGCGCCAGGTCGGCGACGGCGGCGGCGTCGGTGCGCAGCCGCTCGGCGTCTCCCAGCTGACCGAAGGCGACCACCGCCACGTCGATGTCCCCGCCCGCCGTGGCACCGGCCACCATGCGCGCGGGGGAGGTGGGGTCGTCGGCGTCGAAGTCGACCGTCTCGACGGTGGCACCGGCCGCGCGCAGCTCCTCGGCCACCGCCGCACGGCGGGGCGTGTCCCGGGCGGCCAGGAGGATCCGGAGCGGCCGCTCCCGCAGGTACCGGCGGGCGGTGGCCACCGCGATGTCGGACGTGCCCCCCACGAGCAGCAACGAGCCGACGGAACCGAGCGCATCGATCACAGGGAGAGCCTCCTGGCCAGGTCAGAGGTGAAGAGACCATCTGGGTCGACGCGCGCCCGCACCGCCCGGAAATCCGCCAGCTGCGGGTACATCCGCTCGAACAGCTCCGGGCGCACCCGCGGGTCCTTGGCCAGGTAGACCCGCCCGCCGGCGGCCACGACGATCTCGTCGAGGCCGTCGAGGAGCGCGGCGAGCCCGGGAACCACCGGGATGTCCAACGCCAGCGTCCACCCGGGCATCGGGAACGAGAGCATGCCGGGGTTCCCCTCGCCGAAGCGCTTGAGGACGGCGAGGAAGGACGCGTGCCCGGAGCTGCTGATCCGGACCATCGCCTGCCGCAGTGCCTCCTCCTGGCCGAAGGGGACCACGAACTGGTACTGCACGAAGCCGCGTGGACCGTAGATGCGGTTCCAGCGACCGACGCCGTCCAGCGGGTGGAAGAAGGTGCCGATCGACTGCAGCTGGTCCCGCTTGCGCCTCGGTGACTTCCGGTACCAGACCTCGTTGAACGCCGCGACGGTGGCGGAGTTCAGCAGCCCGGGCGGGAACAGGTCGGGAGCGGAGATCCGGACCGAACCGGAGTAGCTCAGCGGGTCGGCCCGCTTCCGGACCGGGAGCTCGTCCCGGCGGGCGAACCGGCCCCGGGTGAGCACCGAACGCCCCATCCGCGCACCCCTGGCGACGCAGTCGATCCAGGCCACCGAGTAGTCGTAGCGGTCGTCGGTCCCGGTGAGCAGCGTCATGAGCGAGTCGAGGTCGGGTGTCCGGTCGGTGTCGACCAGGATCTGCGAGGACTCGATCGGCTTCATGCGCACGCAGGCCCGCACGATGACGCCGGTCAGCCCCATCCCTCCCGCGGTGGCCCAGAAGAGCTCGGGATCCTGCTCCGGGCCGACACGGCGGACCTGCCCGTCGGCGGTGAGCAGATCGATCCACGGGACGTGCTGGGAGAACGTGCCCGCGATGTGGTGGTTCTTGCCGTGGATGTCGCAGGCGATCGCGCCGCCCACGGTGACGTAGCGGGTGCCGGGCGTGACCGGAACGAAGAGGCCCATGGGCACGAACAGGTTCATGAGCCGGTCCAGCGAGATCCCGGCCTCGACCACGACCTCACCGGTGGCCAGGTCGACGTCCAGCACGCGGTCGGCCCGCGTCATGTCGAGGACCTGCCCGCCGGCGTTCTGCGCCGCGTCGTTGTAGCTGCGCGCCAGCCCCCGGGCCAGCACACCGCGACCGCCGCCCGCGGCCAGCACGCGGCGGACGTCGTCCTCACCGGCGACCGGCGTCAGCACGGCCGGCGTCGCGGCCGTCCGCCCCCAGCCGGTCAGCGGCACACGCGTGGTGACCGCCCCTGCCGGAATCGCGTCGTCAGACACCGAACACCCCCATTCCCACCATGACCGCCCAGGCGACGCCGAGTCCGAGCAGGACCCTGTCATGGAGCACGATGTCCTCCGGAGCACCGGCTCCACCCTTGTCGATGTCCACGGCGTACCGCAGGATCGCCAGCACGAACGGCGCGATGGAGATCGTCGCCCAGGGGATCCCCGGCTGCGTCCGCACCATCTCGAAGGCCCACAGGCTGTAGGCCGTGCAGGCCACACCTGCCGACAGGCTCCAGACGAACCGCAGGTAGCTCGCGGAGTACTCCTGGAGCGTCTTGCGGGTCTGCGCCGCGTCCCCGACGACCACCAGCTCCGAGTACCGCTTCCCGGCGACCATGAACAAGGACCCGAAGGCGGCGACGAGCAGGAACCACTGCGACAGCAGGAGGCCCGCCGCCACACCACCGGCGATCGCCCGCAGGAGGAAGCCGGAGGCGACGACGGCGAGGTCGATGACCGGCTGGTCCTTGAGGCCGACGCAGTAGCCCAGCTGGATGACGACGTAGGTGGCCAGCAGTCCCGCCAGCTCCGGGCGGGTGAGCAGTGCGGCCCCGACGACGGCCAGCCCGAACAGGACGACGGCCAGTCCGAAGGCCAGGGGGCGCGGCACGATGCCGGCCGCGATCGGCCGGAACCGCTTGCGCGGGTGCCGCCTGTCCTCCTCGACGTCGATCGCGTCGTTGATCAGGTAGACCCCGGCCGACGCCAGGCAGAAGAGCAGGAAGGCGAGCGCCGTGGGCGCCATGACGTCGGGGTCGGCGATCTCGCCGGCGGCCAGCGGAGCGGCCAGCACGAGCACGTTCTTGATCCACTGGCGCGGGCGGACCGCCCGGACCAGTCCCCAGGCGAGGGAGCCACGGAAGCCCGAAGGCCGGGGCGGCAGCTCGACGGCGGGTGCCGGGGCCGGCGCAGCGGCTCCACCCCCGGCCATCGCCGCGGGCTGCGCCCGGCCGGTGGAGCCGACGACGTCGGGCATGGTCATGCCCTCCTGTCGGTCGAACGCGCAACTCGGCATCGCACCGGCGCGCCCACGCCCGCGCGCCGGACGGTCCCGGGGGCGACGACGGACCGAGGGTGGTGCACGGCCGGCAGGACACGGGACGCGACGTGCGCGGCCAGGACGCCGGACGCCCGGCGACCGAGCGCCCGTCGCGACAGAGTGTGATCGACACGCGTCAGCGCAGTGCCGGCCGGAGCAGTCATCGAGCCTCCACACTAGACGTCGGAGGTCGCGGTCGTCTGCACGGACGCCGCTGACCGTCGCCCGCGCACCGCCGGCACCCGGCCGGCGTGCCCTCCGGAGGCCCTCCTTTAGGCTACGGCGCGTGAGTGCCGCCGAACTCGAGAACGCCGGGGAGATCGTCCCCGACGACATCGACATCCACACGACCGCAGGAAAGCTCGCCGACTTCGAGCGTCGGGTCGAGGAGGCCGTCCACGCCGGCTCCGAGCGGGCCGTCGAGAAGCAGCACGCGGCCGGCAAGATGACCGCCCGCGAGCGCATCGAGGCACTGCTGGACCCCGGCTCGTTCACCGAGTTCGACGAGTTCGCCCGTCACCGCTCGTCGAACTTCGGGATGGACGCCAAGCGCCCCTTCGGCGACGGCGTGGTCACCGGGTACGGCACCGTCGACGGCCGGCCCGTGGCGATCTTCTCCCAGGACGTGACGGTCTTCGGCGGCAGCCTCGGTGAGGTCTACGGCGAGAAGATCGTCAAGGTCCAGGACTTCGCCATCAAGAACGGCTGCCCGGTGATCGGCATCAACGAGGGCGGCGGCGCCCGCATCCAGGAGGGCGTGGTCTCCCTCGGCCTCTACGGCGAGATCTTCCGGCGGAACGTGCACGCCTCGGGCGTCATCCCGCAGATCTCGCTGGTCATGGGGGCGGCCGCGGGCGGGCACGTGTACTCCCCCGCGCTCACCGACTTCATCGTCATGGTCGACAAGACCAGCCAGATGTTCATCACCGGCCCCGACGTGGTGAAGACGGTGACCGGCGAGGACGTCTCCCTGGAGGAGCTGGGCGGCGCGCGGACGCACAACACCAAGTCCGGTGTCGCGCACTACCTCGCCGAGAACGAGGCCGACGCGCTCGACTACGTCAAGGCGCTGCTGTCCTACCTGCCGAGCAACAACCTCGACCCGCTGCCTGCACTGGACGTGCCGTCCGTCGAGATCGTGCTGCCCGACTCGCTGACCGACGAGGACCGCGAGCTCGACACCTTCATCCCCGACTCGGCCAACACGCCCTACGACATGCACACCGTGATCGAGCACGTGCTCGACGACGGTGAGTTCCTCGAGGTGCAGCCGCTGTTCGCGCCCAACCTGCTCATCGGCTTCGGTCGCGTCGAGGGGCGGCCGGTCGGCGTCGTCGCCAACCAGCCCACCCAGTTCGCCGGCACGCTCGACATCGACGCCAGCGAGAAGGCCGCCCGCTTCGTGCGCACCTGCGACGCCTTCAACATCCCGGTGCTCACCTTCGTCGACGTGCCCGGCTTCCTCCCCGGCACCTCGCAGGAGTGGGAGGGGATCATCCGTCGCGGCGCGAAGCTCATCTACGCCTACGCGGAGGCGACCGTCCCCAAGGTCACCGTCATCACCCGCAAGGCCTACGGCGGGGCCTACGACGTCATGGGCTCCAAGCACCTCGGCGCCGACGTCAACCTGGCCTGGCCCACCGCGCAGATCGCCGTCGTCGGGGCCCAGGGCGCCGTGGGCATCCTCTACCGCAAGGAACTCGCCGCGGCCGAGGACCCGGAGGCCCGCCGCGCCGAGCTGATCGCGGACTACGAGGACACCCTCGCCAACCCGTACATCGCGGCCGACCGCGGGTACGTCGACGCGGTGATCCCGCCCTCGCACACCCGCGTGCAGGTGACCAAGGCACTGCGGGTCCTGGCCAACAAGCGCCAGACCCTTCCGCCCAAGAAGCACGGGAACATCCCGCTGTGATGGCGACGGACCGGAGCGGCCCCCTGCAGGGAGCCCGCCGCGAGCCTGCGAGTGGTGGGGAGCAGGGGGTCCTTCCACCGCTGCTGCGGGTGGTCACGGGCGATCCCACGCCCGAGGAACTGGCCGCGCTCACCGTGGTGGTGGCCGCGCTCTCCCAGCGGCGCACCCGGCGGCGGCCCACCCCGGCCGGTGGGTGGGCGTCCTACGGGGATGCCCACCGCCGCCCGTTGCAGCCGGGCCACGGTGGCTGGCGCGCGGCAGGGAGGTTCGCGTGAGCACCGAACGCAGGCTCGTGCTCGCCTCCGCCTCACCGGCCCGCCTGTCGCTGCTGCGCCAGGCCGGGCTCGCGCCCGACGTCGTGGTGAGCGGCGTGGACGAGTCCGCCTACTCGGCACCCCGGGTCGCCGAGCACGTGGCCCTGCTGGCCTCCGCCAAGGCCGCCGATGTCGCCAAGCAGGAGACCGACGCCCTGGTCATCGGGGCGGACTCGCTGCTGGAGTTCGGCGGCAAGCCGCAGGGGAAGCCCGCGGACGCGGCCGAGGCCCGCGACCGGTGGCGTCGCATGGCCGGCCGGTCCGGGATCCTGCACACCGGTCAGGCGCTGTTCGACGTGCGCGACGGCTCGGTCGTGAGCCGCGACATCGGGGTGGCCTCCACGGTCGTCTACTTCGCCGACCCCACGCCTCCGGAGGTCGAGGCCTACCTCGCCACGGGCGAGCCGCTGGCCGTGGCCGGCGCGTTCACCCTCGACGGGCTCGGTGCGCCGTTCGTGCGCCGGGTCGAGGGCGACCCTGCCGCGGTGGTGGGGCTGTCCCTGACCATGCTTCGCACGCAGCTGTTCAGGCGGGGCCTGACCATCACCGACCTCTGGCGCCGCTGAGCACCGCGGCACCGTGACCCACCCCGCCCGGCGCGGGCACTGACATCAGTTCGACCGGCCCACAGAAGAGGGAGAGCACCGGTGCAGAAGGTTCTCATCGCCAACCGTGGCGAGATCGCGGTCCGCGTGGCCCGCGCGTGCAAGGACGCGGGTCTGACCAGCGTGGCGGTCTACGCCGAGCCCGACCGCAACGCGCTGCACGTACGCGCCGCCGACGAGGCCTTCGCCCTGGGCGGCACGACGCCCGGCGACTCCTACCTCGTGATCGACAAGATCCTCGACGCCGCGAAGCAGTCCGGTGCCGACGCCATCCACCCGGGCTACGGCTTCCTGTCGGAGAACGCCGACTTCGCGCAGGCGGTCCTCGACGCGGGGCTGACCTGGATCGGCCCCTCACCCGAGGCGATCATCGCCCTGGGCGACAAGGTGCAGGCGCGGCACATCGCCACCCGGGCCGGCGCACCCCTGGTGCCCGGCACCAAGGACCCGGTGGGCGGCGCCGACGAGGTGGTCGCCTTCGCCGAGGAGCACGGCCTGCCGGTCGCCATCAAGGCGGCGTTCGGCGGTGGCGGCCGCGGTCTCAAGGTGGCCCGGACCATGGAGGAGATCCCCGAGCTGTTCGACTCCGCCGTGCGGGAGGCGGTCTCCGCCTTCGGCCGGGGCGAGTGCTTCGTCGAGCGGTTCCTGGACAAGCCCCGGCACGTCGAGGCGCAGGTGCTGGCCGACACCCACGGCAACGTGGTCGTCGTCGGCACCCGCGACTGCTCGCTGCAGCGGCGCAACCAGAAGCTGGTCGAGGAGGCCCCGGCGCCGTTCCTCACCGACGAGCAGCGCTCGCGCATCCACGAGTCGGCGAAGGCCATCTGCGCGGAGGCCGGCTACTACGGCGCCGGCACCGTCGAGTACCTCGTCGGCACGGACGGCTCCATCTCCTTCCTGGAGGTCAACACCCGGCTGCAGGTGGAGCACCCGGTGTCGGAGGAGACGTCGGGCATCGACCTGGTGCGTCAGCAGTTCCGCATCGCCGACGGCCTGCCGCTGGAGATCACCGAGGACCCGGCGCCGCGCGGTCACAGCATCGAGTTCCGGATCAACGCGGAGGACGCCGGCCGCAACTTCATGCCGGCGCCCGGCCCCGTGGACCGGCTGGAGATCCCGCAGGGCCCGGGCGTCCGCTGGGACTCCGGGGTCGAGACCGGCGGCGAGGTCGCGGGCGCGTTCGACTCGATGCTGGCCAAGCTGATCGTCACCGGGGCCACGCGCGAGGAGGCGCTGCAGCGGGCCGCTCGCGCGCTGGACGAGCTGGTGGTCGAGGGCATGCCCACGGTCATCCCGTTCCACCGCGCCGTCGTCCGCGACGAGGCCTTCACCAGCGCGCCGTTCACGGTGCACACCCGCTGGATCGAGACCGAGTGGGACAACCAGGTCCCGCCGTACTCCGCCGCCCCCGTCGAGGGCCAGGAGCCCGAGGAGCGGCAGACCGTCGTGGTCGAGGTGGGCGGCCGTCGGCTCGAGGTCTCCCTGCCGGCCGGCCTGGCCGCCGGGAGTGGCGCGGCGCCGGCCGCGGCGGCCAAGCCGCGCAAGCGCGGCGGTGGCCACGGCGGCTCCG
>DASPIH010000081.1:0-2972 GCA_035629195.1 Blastococcus sp.
TCCGCAGGTTCTCCCTGGGTCATCCACCGGATGTCCCCAGGAAGTCCTCAGGACGCCGGTGGAGGGGTGGCCGGAGCGCTCCGCGCTCCGGCCTGGGGGAGGAGGTGAACCACCGTGCGCTGCCCGTTCTGCCACAACCCCGACAGCCGGGTCATCGACTCCCGTGAGGCCGACGAGGGCGCCACCACCCGGCGTCGTCGGTCCTGCCCGAAGTGCGGACGGCGGTTCACCACCGTCGAGGAGGCGGTGCTCGCCGTCGTCAAGCGCAACGGGGTGAGCGAGCCGTTCAACCGCGACAAGGTGGTGGCCGGCGTCCGGCGGGCCTGCCAGGGTCGCCCGGTCGACGAGGACCAGCTCAAGCTCCTCGCCCAGCAGGTGGAGGACGCCATCCGCGCCAGCGGAGCGGCGGAGGTGCCCAGCCACGAGGTGGGCCTGGCCATCCTCGGCCCGCTCCGCGAGCTGGACGAGGTGGCCTACCTCCGATTCGCCAGCGTCTACCGCTCGTTCTCCTCCGTGGCCGACTTCGAGCGGGAGATCGCCGAGCTCAAGGCCCGGCAGTCCTCGTCACCGACCGAACCGGCTCCGCCGGTGCCGCGGGACCCCGTCCCGTCCGGCTCCTGAAGTGTCAGTGCCCAGCGATAGACAGCAGTTCGAGCAGTTACCGATCGCGGCTCTTCCCCAGCCCCCGATCCACCACCGCGCAGCACCACCGCGCAGCCCCGCGATGCACCACGCGACACACGACCAGGGAGAGCTCCGCACCATGACCGAGACCGATGACCGCTTGGCCCCCCGGACGCGCCGCACGGCCAAGGCGCCCAGCCGCAAGGGCCTCAAGATCAAGCGCGTCTTCACCACCGCAGGTGTGCACCCGTACGACGAGGTGACCTGGGAGCGCCGCGACGTCGTCATGACCAACTGGCGGGACGGCTCCATCAACTTCGAGCAGCGCGGTGTCGAGTTCCCGGCCGAGTGGAGCATCAACGCCACCAACATCGTCACCACGAAGTACTTCCGTGGCGCCGTCGGCACTCCCCAGCGCGAGAACAGCCTGCGCCAGCTCATCGACCGCGTGGTGCTCACCTACACCGATGCCGGCCGCGAGCACGGGTACTTCGCCAGCGAGGGCGACGCCGAGATCTTCGAGCACGAGCTGACCTGGATGCTCATGCACCAGTACTTCAGCTTCAACAGCCCCGTGTGGTTCAACGTCGGCACCAGTGCGCCGCAGCAGGTCAGCGCCTGCTTCATCCTCGCCGTCGACGACGAGATGGACTCGATCCTCAACTGGTACCGCGAGGAGGGCCTGATCTTCAAGGGCGGCTCCGGTGCCGGCCTGAACCTCTCGCGCATCCGCTCCTCGAAGGAACTGCTGTCCTCCGGTGGCACCGCCTCCGGCCCGGTCAGCTTCATGCGTGGAGCCGACGCCTCCGCCGGCACCATCAAGTCCGGCGGTGCCACCCGGCGTGCGGCGAAGATGGTCGTCCTCGACATCGACCACCCCGACATCGAGGAGTTCATCGAGACCAAGGCGCGCGAGGAGGACAAGATCCGCGCGCTGCGCGACGCCGGCTACGACATGGACCTCGGCGGCAAGGACATCACCAGCGTCCAGTACCAGAACGCCAACAACTCCGTCCGCGTCTCCGACGAGTTCATGCGCGCGGTCGAGGAGGGCGACGAGTTCGGCCTGCGGGCGCGGCTCGACGGCTCCGTCATCGAGACGGTCGACGCCAAGGCCCTGTTCCGCAAGGTCACCCAGGCAGCGTGGGAGTGCGCCGACCCGGGCATCCAGTACGACGACACGATCAACGACTGGCACACCAACCCCGAGACGGGCCGGATCAACGCGTCCAACCCGTGCTCGGAGTACATGAGCCTGGACAACAGCTCGTGCAACCTGGCGTCGCTGAACCTCATGAAGTTCCTCAACGAGGACGGCACGTTCCACTCGAGGAACTTCGTCAAGGCCGTCGAGCTGATCATCACCGCGATGGACATCTCGATCTGCTTCGCCGACTTCCCGACCGCGCCGATCGGTGAGACCACCCGCGCCTACCGCCAGCTGGGCATCGGCTACGCCAACCTGGGCGCTCTGCTCATGGCGACCGGCCACGCCTACGACTCGCGCGGCGGCCAGAGCCTGGCCGCGGCGATCACCTCGCTGATGACAGGCACCGCGTACCGCCGCTCCGCCGAGCTGGCCGGCATCGTCGGCCCGTACGACGGCTTCGCCCGGAACGCCGACGCGCACGCCCGGGTCATGCGCAAGCACTCGGCGGCCAACGACGCCATCCGCCCGGTCGGCGCCGACGACGCCGACGTGCTCAAGGCCGCCACCCAGCAGTGGCAGGAGTGCCTGCAGATCGGCGCCGAGAACGGCTGGCGCAACGCGCAGGCCTCGGTTCTGGCGCCCACCGGCACCATCGGCTTCATGATGGACTGCGACACGACCGGCATCGAGCCGGACTTCTCGCTGGTCAAGTTCAAGAAGCTGGTCGGCGGCGGGTCGATGCAGATCGTCAACCAGACGGTCCCGCGGGCCCTGCGCAGCCTCGGCTACCAGGACGAGCAGGTCGAGGCCATCGTCGAGTTCATCGCCGAGCACGGGCACGTCGTGAACGCGCCGAGCCTCCGGCCGGAGCACTACGAGGTGTTCGACTGCGCGATGGGTGAGCGGGCCATCTCCCCGATGGGCCACGTCCGCATGATGGCCGCGGTGCAGCCGTTCATCTCCGGCGCCATCAGCAAGACGGTCAACATGCCGGAGACGGCGACCGTCGAAGAGGTCGAGGACATCTACTTCCAGGGCTGGAAGCTCGGCCTCAAGGCGCTGGCGATCTACCGCGACAACTGCAAGGTCGGTCAGCCGCTGTCCGGCGGCAAGGGCAAGAACGACGGCACCAAGGCCGAGGTCACCGTCCAGGAGACGGCCCCGGTCGCCACCGCCCTGGCCCACCCGGTCCGCAAGC
>DASPIH010000082.1:0-9598 GCA_035629195.1 Blastococcus sp.
GGGCGGCCACGACGCCGTCCACCCGCAGCTGGGCACGATGGACGACTTCAAGGCCTTCGTCGCGCGCACCCGCGAGCTGGGCATGGAGGTGGCGCTGGACTTCGCGCTGCAGGCGGCGCCGGACCACCCGTGGGTCGAGGCGCACCCGGAGTGGTTCACGACCAAGCCCGACGGCACGATCGCCTACGCGGAGAACCCGCCGAAGAAGTACCAGGACATCTACCCGATCAACTTCGACAACGACCCCGAGGGCATCTACGCCGAGTGCCTGCGGGTGGTCCGGGTGTGGATCGAGGCGGGGGTGAAGATCTTCCGCGTCGACAACCCGCACACCAAGCCGCTGAACTTCTGGCACTGGCTGATCTGGGAGGTCAAGAAGACCGACCCCGACGTGCTGTTCCTGGCCGAGGCCTTCACCCGGCCGGCGATGATGCACCAGCTGGCGCGCATCGGGTTCACCCAGTCCTACACGTACTTCACGTGGCGGACCGAGCGGGGCGAGATCGAGGACTACGGCCGCGAGCTCGCCACCAACGCGCACTACATGCGGCCGAACTTCTTCGTCAACACCCCGGACATCCTGCACGAGTCGCTGCAGTTCGGCGGCCCGCCGATGTTCAAGATCCGGGCGGTCCTCGCCTCGATGCTCAGCCCGACGTGGGGCGTCTACTCCGGCTTCGAGCTGTTCGAGCACGTGGCGGTCAAGCCGGGCAGCGAGGAGTACCACGAGAGCGAGAAGTACTCCCTGCGCCCGCGCGACTGGGCCGGGGCGGAGGCCAGCGGCCGCAGCCTCGCGCCCTACCTGCGCCGGCTCAACGAGGTCCGGCGGGCGCACCCGGCGCTGCAGCAGCTGCGCACGCTGCGGTTCCACCCCGTCGACAACCCGAACCTGATCTGCTTCACCAAGACCGATCCCGGCTCGGCCGACGCCGTCCTGGTGGTCGTCAGCCTCTCGAGCCACAACACCCAGATCGGGACCACGGCCCTGGACATGCCCACCCTCGGCCTGGACTGGCACGAGCGCTTCGCGGTCACCGACGAGCTCAGCGGCGCCCGGTACGACTGGGGCCAGTTCAACTACGTCGAGCTCGACCCCTATCGGGAGCCGGCGCACGTCTTCGGGATCACCTTTCCGCGTCCTGTGCAGTTCCCGCCCTCGACCGCCTGAGAAAGGACTCCCGTGCCCCCCGCCACCCGCACGCCCGCGGCGGGCCCCTGCACGGGGGCCACATGCTTCCACCCGTTCTCTCGATAGAGGTCCTTCCCCCACGATGACCGTTCCCGTCCCCGACTCCCCCGCCGCTCGATCCACGCTCCCTCCGCCCGGTTCCGACCCCGAGTGGTACAAGCGCGCCGTCTTCTACGAGGTCCTGGTCCGCGGCTTCGCCGACAGCAACTCCGACGGCGTCGGCGACATCCGCGGCATGATCGACAAGCTGGACTACCTGCAGTGGCTCGGCGTCGACTGCCTGTGGCTGCCGCCGTTCTTCGCCTCACCGCTGCGCGACGGCGGCTACGACGTCAGCGACTACACCGCCGTGCTGCCGGAGTTCGGGGACATCGGGGACTTCCGCGAGTTCCTCACCGAGGCCCACGCCCGCGGGATGCGCGTGATCATCGACTTCGTCATGAACCACACCTCGGACCAGCACCCCTGGTTCCAGGCCAGCCGCAGCGATCCCCAGGGCCCCTACGGCGATTTCTACGTGTGGGCCGACGACGACACCGGCTACCCCGATGCGCGGATCATCTTCGTCGACACCGAGAGCTCGAACTGGACGTTCGACCCGGTGCGCAGGCAGTACTTCTGGCACCGGTTCTTCAGCCACCAGCCCGACCTGAACTTCGAGAACCCGACGGTGCGGGAGGCGATCCTCGACGCCCTGCGGTTCTGGCTGGACCTGGGCATCGACGGCTTCCGCCTCGACGCCGTGCCCTACCTCTTCGAGGAGGAGGGCACCAACTGCGAGAACCTCCCGCGGACCCACGAGTTCCTCAAGGAGGTGCGCAAGGTGGTCGACGCCGACTACCCCGACCGGGTGCTGCTCTGCGAGGCCAACCAGTGGCCGGCCGACGTCGTCGAGTACTTCGGCGAGAACGGCGACGAGTGCCAGATGGCCTTCCACTTCCCGGTGATGCCGCGCCTGTTCATGGCCGTGCGGCGGGAGCAGCGGTTCCCGATCTCGGAGATCATGGCCCAGACGCCGGACATCCCCGACAACTGCCAGTGGGGCGTCTTCCTCCGCAACCACGACGAGCTCACGCTCGAGATGGTCACCGACGAGGAGCGCGACTACATGTGGGGCGAGTACGCCAAGGATCCCCGCATGAAGGCCAACATCGGCATCCGCCGCCGGCTGGCCCCGCTGCTCGACAACGACGTCAACACCCTGGAACTGTTCAACGCGCTGCTGCTGTCGCTCCCCGGTTCCCCGGTCCTGTACTACGGGGACGAGATCGGCATGGGGGACAACATCTGGCTCGGCGACCGGGACGGTGTCCGCACGCCGATGCAGTGGACCCCGGACCGCAACGGCGGCTTCTCCAGCGCCGATCCGCAGCGCATGTACCTGCCGCTGAACCAGGACCCGGTCTACGGCTACCAGGTCACGAACGTCGAGTCGCAGCTGCGCAACACCAACTCGCTGCTCCAGTGGGTCCGCCGCATGATCCAGGTGCGCAACCAGCACCCGACCTTCGGCCTCGGCAGCTACGCCGAGATCGGCTCCCGCAACCCCACGGTGCTGTCGTTCGTCCGTGAGTTCGGCGACGACGTGGTGCTCTGCGTCAACAACCTCTCCCGGTTCCCGCAGCCGGTGGAGCTCGACCTCCGCCGGTTCGAGGGCTACACACCCGTGGAGCTGACCGGCCGGGTCGACTTCCCGCAGATCGGTGTCCTGCCCTACATGCTCACCCTCGCCGGGCACGGCTTCTACTGGTTCGAGCTCGCCAAGCCCAGCACGCCGGCTCCGGACGAGACCGAGGACTGGGCCAGCGCCACCTCCAGCGCCGTGGCCGACTCGCTGCTGGCCGGCGGTGTGGTCAGCGACGCCGGCGGAACCTCGACCGACGAGTCCGGAGGCACCCGATGAAGGCTGATCCCCGAAGCGCGCTGACCGATCTGTTCCGCGCGTGGATCCCGCAGCAGCGGTGGTTCGGCGGCAAGGGCCGGGAATGGGCCGACGTCACCGAGGACGGGTTCTTCCTCGACCGGGGCAATCCCGTGCTGACCGTCCACCGGGTGCGCATCGAGTACCGGGACGGCGGCCGGGACACCTACCTGGTCCCGCTGTCCTGGCGGGACCACCCGGCCGAGGAACTGGAGGCGGCGTTCGTCGGCGCCGTCGCCAACGAGGGACGGGAGACCTACGCCTACGACGCCATGCGGGACCGCGAGTCGACCGCCCCGTGGCTGATCCACCTGTCCCAGGGCTCGTCCATCGGCCCGATGCACTTCTCCCCCGCCGGTGAGGGGCACATCCCCGAGGGGCTGCCCGGAGACATCCTCTCCACCGAGCAGAGCAACACGTCGCTGGTGTACGGCAACGAGGCGATCTTCAAGCTCTTCCGGCGGCTCGAGCCAGGACTCAACCCGGACGTGGAGATCCACGATGCTCTCCGCCGGGCGGAGAACGAGCACATCGCGCCGCTGCTCGGGCACGTGCAGATCGACGACGCCGCCGGTGGGGAGCCGGCCACCGTGGCGATGCTGCAGACCTTCGTGCCCAATGCCAGCGACGGCTGGCGCCTGGCCACGGCGAGCGTCCGGGACCTCTACGCCGAGGGCGACCTGCACGCCGACGAGGTGGGGGGTGACTTCGCCGCCGACAGCGGGCGGCTCGGTGCCGCCACGGCGTCGGTGCACGCGGACATGGCCCGGGTGCTGCCGACGGAGCCGGCCGATCGCGACTGGAACGCGACGGTCGCCCGCCAGATGACCGAGCGGCTGGACGCCGCCATCGGTGTGGTGCCCCAGCTGCAGCAGCACGCCGAGGCGCTGCGCGGTCTCTACGCCGCCGTCGCGGACAGCGACGAGCCCGTGGTGCGCCAGCGGGTGCACGGCGACCTCCACCTCGGGCAGGTGCTCCGGACCGCCACCGGCTGGATCATCCTCGACTTCGAGGGCGAGCCGGCCCGCCCGCTGGCCGACCGCCGGGAGCTGGACAGCCCGCTCCGCGACGTCGCGGGCATGCTCCGCAGCTTCGACTACGCCGCCCGGCACATGCTCGTCGAGCAGCCCGACGACTCCCAGCGCGCCTACCGCGCGCAGGAGTGGGCAGCACGCAACCGCGCCGCGTTCTGCACCGGCTACTCGGAGGCCAGCGGCCTGGACCCGTGCGGGGACTCACCACTCCTGCGGGCGTTCGAGGCCGACAAGGCGGTTTACGAATGCGTCTACGAGGCGAGGAACCGTCCGCACTGGCTCATGATCCCGCTCCAGTCGTTGTCGAGGATCGCCGACCGCGGCTGAGCCACCGAACCCACGGACCAGAGCACCGCCAACGGACGAGGACGGCGAGACGATGACGACCGAGAACCGGGACGCCAACCCCGTGGAGAGCAAGGACGAGCTCCAGCGCGCGGTGGAGCAGAGGGTCGCGCAGGCCGAGGCGGCCGCCGGCAGCGAGCCGCCGGTGAACGCCCCCGCCGCCGGCCGGACGACCAGGCGCGCCGCGGCCAAGAAGGCCCCCGCCGACACGGCGACCGCGGACAAGGCGCCGGCCAAGAAGCCTGCGGCGAAGAAGGCGGCGCCGGCCAAGAAGGCGGCGCCGGCGAAGAAGGCGGCCGCCGAGAAGGCGACCACCGCCAAGCGGGCGACCGCGAGGAAGGTGGCCGCCACCCCCACCGCCACCGAGGCGACCCCGGAGCCCGGCGGCGAGGACACCGAGATCACCGCCAACCCGGTGGTGGCCCCGGCGCCGATCGCCCAGCCGGGATCCCCCTCCGGCGCCCCCGCCGGCCAGCCGGTGGCCCCGAGCCCCGACCCCGCCGAGCCCGACAACCCGCAGGCCCCTGAGCAGGACACCGCCGGCGGCCCGCCCGGTGCCGCCGAGCCGGCCGCTCCGGTACGGGCGCTCCCCCGCGAGGACGCCGGGGCACAGGGCGACGGCGGCACCGAGCCGGTGCCCGACGCGGCGACCGGTCCGGCGGGTGGCCCGACCACCGCCTCCGCCGGGGTGGGCGACGTGGAGGTCGAGGCGTTCACCGAGGAGGACCTGCGGGCGATCGTCGACGGGTGGTCCCGTGACCCGCACCGGATCCTCGGGGCGCACCGCACCGCCGACGGATGGGCCGTGCGCACGCTGCGCCCCGACGCCGTCGGGGCCGCCGTCGTCGACGAGGACGGCACCCGGTACGAGACGACGCGGCTGCACGACGCAGGCATCTTCGAGGCGAGCCTGCCCCGCCAGCCGGGCGACTACCGCATCGAGGTGGTCTACGGCGACGGGGACGGCGGCACCACCACATACACCGTCGACGACCCCTTCCGCTGGCTGCCCACCCTCGGGCCGGTCGACGAGCACCTCATCCGCGAGGGCAGGCACGAGCGGCTGTGGGACGTCCTCGGCGCACACGTCCGGCGCTACGAGACGCCCCGCGGCACGGTCGAGGGCGTCTCCTTCGCCGTCTGGGCGCCCAACGCCCGCGGCGTCAAGGTCACCGGCGACTTCGACTACTGGGGGGCCCGGGCCTACCCGATGCGCCACCTGGGGTCATCCGGCGTCTGGGAGATCTTCGTCCCGGGGGTCCAGATCGGCAGCCGCTACCGGTACCACGTGCTGGGTGCCGACGGCACGTGGCGGGAGAAGTCCGACCCGCTGGCGTTCGCCACCGAGGTGCCGCCGCTGAACGCCTCCGTCGTCACCGAGTCCACCCACGAGTGGACCGACGACGCGTGGCTCGCCGACCGCGCCCGCGGCGGCTGGCACGAGCGCCCGATGAGCGTCTACGAGGTGCACGCCGGCTCCTGGCGGCAGGGGCTGGACTACCGGCAGATGGCCGACGAGCTGGTCGACTACGTCGTCGCGGCCGGCTTCACCCACATCGAGTTCATGCCGCTGGCCGAGCACCCCTTCGGCGGCTCGTGGGGCTACCAGGTCACCTCGTACTACGCGCCCACCTCCCGGTTCGGCAGCCCCGACGACCTGCGCTACCTCATCGACAGGGCGCACCAGGCCGGCATCGGCGTCATCGTCGACTGGGTGCCTGCGCACTTTCCGAAGGACGAGTGGGCGCTGGCCCGCTTCGACGGCACGCCGCTGTACGAGCACGGCGACCCACGCCGCGGCGAGCAGCTGGACTGGGGCACGTACGTCTTCGACTTCGGCCGGTCCGAGGTCCGGAACTTCCTCGTCGCCAACGCGCTCTACTGGTGCAAGGAGTTCCACATCGACGGCATCCGCGTGGACGCGGTGGCCTCGATGCTCTACCTCGACTACTCCCGCACCGAGTGGCTGCCCAACGAGTACGGCGGGCGGGAGAACCTCGAGGCGGTGGCCTTCCTGCAGGAGTTCAACGCCACGGTCTACCGCGAGGTCCCCGGCGTCGTGACCATCGCCGAGGAGTCCACGGCGTGGCCGGGGGTGACCCGGCCCACCCATCTCGGGGGTCTGGGCTTCGGCTTCAAGTGGAACATGGGCTGGATGCACGACTCGCTGTCGTACATGGAGAAGCAGCCGGTCTACCGGAGCTACCACCACGGCCAGCTCACGTTCTCGATGCACTACGCCTACACGGAGAACTTCGTGCTGCCGATCAGCCACGACGAGGTCGTGTACGGCAAGGGCTCGCTGCTGCGGAAGATGCCCGGTGACCGGTGGCAGCAGCTGGCCAACCTGCGCGCCTACCTCGCCTACATGTGGGCGCACCCCGGCAAGCAGCTGCTCTTCATGGGATCGGAGTTCGCGCAGGACTCCGAGTGGGCCGAGAGCCGTTCCCTGGACTGGTGGCACCTCGACGACCCGGCGCACCGCGGCATCCTGCAGCTGGTCACCGACCTCAACTCCCGTTACAAGGAGTACGACGCCCTCTGGTCGCAGGACGTCGAACCGGCGGGCTTCCAGTGGATCGACGCCAACGACGCCTCGGGCAACGTCGTGTCGTTCCTGCGCTACGGAGTCGCGGCCGCGGCCGATCCCGTCGCCGGTGAGCCTGCCGTGCCGGAGGGGTCGGCGCTCGCGTGCGTCGTCAACTTCGCCGGAACACCGCACCACGAGTACCGGATCGGGCTGCCGCGCGCCGGTCAGTGGCGCGAGGTGCTCAACAGCGACGCCGAGGGCTACGGCGGCTCCGGCGTCGGCAACTACGGCGGGGTCGAGGCCGTGGCCGAACCGTGGCACGGCCAGCCCTGCTCGGCGACGATCTCCGCTCCTCCGCTGGGCACCGTCTGGTTCCTGCACGAAGGCTGAGGCCCGTCACCGGGTGCGGCGCCCCGCGCCCGGTGACCCCGCAGGTACCGGGCATGCTGGTGCGGCCCGTCCGGCCGGACGGCTCCGCCGCGCACGCAGGAGGTCGGCACCATGTTCCTGCGCCGGGTCGTGCCGGCCGCGCTCGCCGGACTGCTGGTGACCGGCTGCTCCGTCGACGTCGTCCGCGGGGCGGCCGTCCCCGGCGGGGACGCGCCCGTGGACGTCACCGTCGACCAGCTGCCCGTGACGGGTGCCGCCGACGAGCCGATCGACCAGATCGCCCGCAACGCCCTCGCCGACCTGGAGACGTTCTGGGAGGCGGCCTACCCGGAGTACTTCGGGGCCGAGTACTCGCCGCTGGCGGGTGGCTACTTCTCCGTCGACTCCGGAGATCCCGACGAGAGCGCCTACCCGGTCACCGGCATCGGCTGCGAGGGGTCACCCACGGCTCCGCAGGACGTCGCCGGCAACGCCTTCTACGACCCCGCCTGCGACGTCGTCGCCTACGACCGGGCGCTGCTGCAGGAGCTCGCCGACGACTACGGCCGGTTCCTCGTTCCCGTGGTGATGGCGCACGAGTTCGGGCACGCGATGCAGGGCCGGTTCGGCTTCGCGGCGAGCGGCCGGAGCATCCTGGACGAGACGCAGGCCGACTGCCTGGCCGGCGCCTGGACCCGCTGGGTGTCCGACGGCGAGGCCGACCACCTGTCGCTGCGCGAACCCGAGCTCGACGACGTCATCCGCGGCTTCCTCCTCCTCCGCGACGACGTGGGCACCGATCCGGACGACACCGCTGCGCACGGCTCCTTCTTCGACCGGGTGTCGGCCTTCTACGACGGTTTCGACTCCGGCCTGGCGACCTGCCGGGACGCGTTCGGCGAGGACCGGCTGTTCACCGCCGCCGAGTTCGCCCCCAGCGACTACGGCAGCCAGGGCAACGCTCCCTTCGACGACATCGTGGACTGGGTCGGCACGACGCTGCCCGCGTTCTGGGGCGAAGCGTTCCCCGCAGCCTTCGGGGGCGAGTTCGAGCCGCCGGTCGTGACAGGTCTCGACGGCGAGGCCCCCGCCTGCCCGCGTCTCGACGACCGGGACCTGGGCTACTGCGCCGACGAGAGCATGGTCTACGTCGACGGAGCCGACCTGGCGGTTCCGGCCTACGGCGAGATCGGCGACTTCGCGCTGGCCACCGCCCTCTCCCTCCCCTACGCCCTGGCCGTCCGCGATCAGGCCGGGCTCCCCGCGGACGACAGCGCGGCCACCCGCTCGGCGGTCTGCCTCACCGGCTGGTACGAGGCGCAGTGGTACACCAACTCCTTCTCCGACCTGGTCACCGCGCAGATCAGCCCGGGCGACATCGACGAGGCCGTGCAGTTCCTGTTGCGGTACGGCGTGGACGACCGCGTCTTCCCGGACGTCGACACGTCCGGTTTCGAGCTCGTCGCTGCCTTCCGCGGCGGGTTCCTCGACGGGATCGGCGCCTGCGACCTGGCAGAGTGACCGCGGCACGAGGGTTTGCACCACGCCCCGGGCGGCGATGCAGGGGGCATGGAACGTCGGCGAGGGTCCCGCCTGCTGTCCGGCGCCGTCAGCCTGGTGCTGTGCGGCGCGACGGCGGGCTGCGGGGCGGTGGTCATCGGCGAGGCCAACCCGGGCCTGTCGGCGCCGACCGACGCCCCGGCGGGCGACGTCACGGTCGTCGGCGCCACCGGCGAGCCGATCGACGTCCTCGCCCAGAACGCGCTGGCGGACCTGGAGACGTACTGGGACGAGCAGTTCCCCGACGTCTACGGCACGCGCTTCGAGCCGCTGAGGGGCGGCTACTTCAGCGTCGACCCCAGCACCTCCGCCCCCGGGGAGTTCCCCGACGGCGTCGGCTGCGGTGCCGATCCGCGGGAGGTGGCGAGCAACGCGTTCTACTGCCTGGCCTCGCAGTCGCCGAACTCCGACTCGATCACCTACGACCGGGCGTTCCTGGCAGAGCTGGCCGACGGCTACGGCCGCTTCCTGCCGGCGCTCGTGATGGCGCACGAGTTCGGGCACGCGGTCCAGGGCCGGGTGGGGTCCCCGGGCGCCTCCATCGCCACCGAGACGCAGGCCGACTGCTTCGCCGGCGCCTGGACCGCGTGGGTCGCCGAGGGGAACGCGTCGCACTCCCAGCTGCGCGAGGCCGAGCTCGACGACCTGCT
>DASPIH010000083.1:0-2522 GCA_035629195.1 Blastococcus sp.
AGGCGGTGGCTCGACACTCAGCTGCTCGCCTGCATCGCTCTCCAGCGCGCGAACCCAGGGCTGCACCGCCGGTCACGGGAGACGTCGGGCCGACGCTGACCGCGGGGGTCGCCGGGCTCCGGCCGACTGCTGACGGATCGCGGCGAGGCCCGGTGCCGCTCGACGTAGCCGGCGGCTGCGCGGAGCACCTCGGGGTCGTCCTTGAACTGCCCGAGCCCACCGTTGCAGTTGAAGCACAGCAGCGCCCGGATCTCGCCCGTGTCGTGGCAGTGGTCCACGTGAGCCGCAGGCGCTGTTCGACAGATCGCGCAGAGCCCGCCCTGCGCCTCGAACATCGCATCGGATTCCTCGGCCGTGATGCCGTACCGCCGCGTGAGGTGGTACGTCCGCGATCCGCCCACCTTCTCCCTGGACGCTCTCCCGCGGACGTTGTGGCAGAGAAGGCAGTAGGTGGCACGCCCCGACCGAGAGGCAGTCGTACGCGGGAACTGATCCAGCGACTTCACGGACTCACAGTCGGGGCACCACTTGTGACCATCGGGCACGGCGAGGTCAGGTGGGACGAATCGATGTTTGCGCGGCTCTACACGCCGGGCTTCACGGCTCCGGGCAGCGCGTTCCGCCAGGTGCTGGCGACAGTAGAACGCCAGGCCGTCCCGAGATCTCTTGTTCTTGCTGAAGTCGGACACGGGACGATGAGCCCGGCAGTCACGACAGAACTTCGTGTTCACGCCACCAGGATGATCTCGGTCACTGGCCCCCTTTTTGTACGTAACTACGCACAAACTCCTCGGAGTTCTCCTCCAATACCTCGTCAATCTCGTCGAGGATGGAGTCGAGGTCCTCGGAGACCTCCTTGTGGCGCTCGGCGACCTCGGTGTCGACCGACGCCTCGACCTCCTCGGTCTCCTCCCGGCTGCGCGTCGAGCGCTGCTGACCGCCGCTGTCCCTCGTGGCCATGGGTTCCTCCAGGTGCGCAGGTGGTGGCTGGTGCCTGGTGCTGAAGTTACCCGCGGGGTGCGACGAACGGAGGTCGACCGACCGGGGTCAGCCGCCGGTGATGGTGTCCACCAGCTCCTGCGCCGAGGACGTCGACTCGAACAGCGCGCCGACGTGGTCGCGGGTGCCCCGCAGCGGCTCCATGGTCGGGATGCGGACCAGGTTCTCCCGCCCGAGGTCGAAGACCACCGAGTCCCACGACGCCGCGGCCACCTGAGCCGGGTAGCGGCGCAGGCACTCCCCGCGGAAGAAGGCCCGGGTGTCCGACGGCGGGTGCACCATCGCGTGCGTCACCTCGTCGTCGGTCAGCATCCGCTGCATCGACCCGCGCGACACCAGCCGGTGGTACAGCCCCTTCTCCGGCCGCACGTCGGAGTACTGCAGGTCCACCAGGTGCAGCCGGGAGTCGCCCCACGCGAGGCCGTCGCGGGAGCGGTAGCCCTCCAGCAGCCGCAGCTTCGCCGGCCAGTCCAGCCGGTCGGCGCAGCGCATCGGGTCGACGGCGAGGTCCTCGAGCACCTCGGCCCACCGGCGCAGCACGTCGGCGGACTGCCCGTCGTCCTCCCCGTGCCGGTCGACGTGCCGCTGCGCCATCTCCAGGTAGGACTGCTGCACCTCCAGCGCCGTCATCCGGCGCCCGTCGCGCAGCCGCACCCGGTGGGTCAGCGACGGGTCGTGGCTGATCGCCTGCAGCTCCGCGACCGGCTCCTCCAGGGAGAGGTCCCGGGTCAGGGTGCGCGCCTCGATCATGTCCAGCACCAGCGCCGTCGTCCCCACCTTCAGGTAGGTGGACAGCTCGGCGAGGTTGGCGTCGCCGATGATCACGTGCAGCCGGCGGTACTTGTCGGCGTCGGCGTGCGGCTCGTCGCGGGTGTTGATGATCGGCCGCTTGAGCGTCGTCTCCAGCCCCACCTCGACCTCGAAGAAGTCCGCGCGCTGGGAGAGCTGGAAGCCCTGCGTGCGGCTCTCGGTGCCGATGCCCACGCGCCCCGAGCCGGCCACCACCTGGCGGGTCACGAAGAACGGGATGAGCCCCCGGATGATGTCGAGGAACGGCGTCCGCCGGTCCATCAGGTAGTTCTCGTGCGCGCCGTAGGACGCGCCCTTGCCGTCGGTGTTGTTCTTGTACAGCTGGATCGGCTGGGTGCCCGGGACGCGCGCGGCCCGCCGGGCCGCCTCGGCCATCACCTGCTCCCCCGCCTTGTCCCACAGGACGACGTCGCGCGGGTTGGTGACCTCCGGTGTCGAGTACTCCGGGTGTGCGTGGTCGACGTAGAGGCGGGCGCCGTTGGTGAGGATGACGTTGGCCATCCCCGAGTCCTCCTCCAGGTCGTTGTGGTCCAGCGCCTGGGCCGGGGACAGGTCGAAGCCGCGGGCGTCACGCAGCGGCGACTCCTCCTCGAAGTCCCAGCGCGGCCGGCGTGGCGTCGGCGCCTCGGCCACCGCCCAGGCGTTCACGACCTGGCTGGACAGCGTCGTCGGGTTCGCCGTCGGCTGCCCGGGCACCGAGATGCCGTACTCGA
>DASPIH010000084.1:0-9505 GCA_035629195.1 Blastococcus sp.
GCCACGGACGCGTCGACGTCCGACGGGACGACCGGACGTACCTCACGGCCAGACCGCCCGAATGGCATACAGCAGGGGAGTGCGCGGCATGTCTTCCGGCATCTGCCACCATCCCGCGTCGGTGGGCACCATGGAGCTCCAGCGTGGCCACGGAAGTTGGTCGAGCTCCCGCAGCGCAGTGATGTGCAGCCCGGCACCGGCGAGCGCGGTGATCAGCTCGCCCAGGCCGTGCGGCCACTCATAGCTGACCGTCGGGCCGCTCAGCGCCGGCCCGTCCGTGTAGGAGTGGGCTTCATCCAGTTGCCGCGGGCCGCGTCCGGGCAGGTAGTCGTAGCGGAGCACGAGGTCCGTGCTGGTGTCCGCGACCGGCAGCAGACCAAGAGCCATGTGCACCGGATGGAAGTCGATGACGTACACCATTCCGCCGGGCTTGAGGAGCCGAGCCAGCACCGTGGCCCAGCGGTCGAGGTCCGGAAGATATTGAATAGCGCCCTTGCCGGTGTAGATCAGGTCGAACCGGCGGCCGACGAGGGCTTCTGCTGCGTCGTAGACGTTGGCGTGCACGTACTCGACGTCGTGCCCGCATCGTTCGGCGATCAGCCGAGCCTGTCGGATCGCCTCGCCGGACAAGTCGACGCCGACCACGCGCGCGCCGCGCTGGGCGAAGGCGGCCGTCTCGTTCCCCAGATGGCACTGCAGGTGCAGGACGTCCCGGCCGGCCAGTTCCCCTAGATCGGTCCACTCGAACTCGGCGAACCAATCATCCGCGTCCTTGCTGCCGATCCCGTAGAACTCACTGGACAGGTGCACCGGCGTCCGTGCATCCCAGTTCTCCTCGATCGCCCGCATCCTGCGGGTGGTGACCTCGTCGAAGTCGTCTGTCATGACCTCATGCAGCCAGAGTCCTGCGTCGCACGTCCAGTGCCGCACGGCCCTGGATCCACGCTTTCCGGACCCGTCGATCCCGACCACCACGCGAGTCGGAGCAGCCTGGGGCAGTAGCGACCTGGGGCGGTGCTAGTGGACGTCGGCCCAGGGCCGGGACGAGTGCTTGGCGCCGAAGTAGTCCCCGCTCCTGCGGATCACGGCATCGGTGCCCAACGCCTGGGAAGGCTCAGCGCGCTTGACCAGCTGCGGAATGTTCTTGGAGCAGTGGATGTAGGCCTCCACGACCGCCACGCTCACCCAGCGCTCCGGTCGACGGCCGGCTTGCTGCTGCAGGTCACCGAGCAGGTGGAGGGGAAGGTCGTCCCGAGCCATCAGTTCGGCGTTCTCCGTCACGGCAGCCCGGCCGTTGACGTGCAGGCCGATCGCGTCACCGCAGAAGTCGATGAACAGCAGGCCGACATGGCCGTTCTCGGTGATGTTCCCCAGGCTGCTCATCACGCCGTTGCCCTGGTATTCCGGATAGATGAGGGTGCGCTCGCCCAGCACGCGGACGAATCCGGGCGGCCCGGCGCGGAAGGAGCAGTCGGCCTCACCTGCTTGATCCGCTGTAGCGATGAAGACCATCTCCATGCGAGCCACGAATGCCCGCATGCGGTCGTTGAGGTGGTCGAGCACCTGATGGTCGTAGAAGCCACGGGCCCGTGCGGCGGTGTCGTACCGCTCCTGCAGGAGGTGCTCGCCCATCGAGCCTGGCATGGCGATTCCCCTGGGTCGTAGACGGGAAGCCCGCGGCTGTAGCCGATAGCGGATCAGAAAGCACCGCACGTCGCCTCCGCACACCGACGGGCGTCCACCCTGTCGTGGACATCCACCGGAGCGTGGCGGACCCCGTCCTGATACATCCCCGGGCAGGGACCCTGGGGGAGCACTGACCGACCGGACGATCGTCCGGTCGATCGACGTTGCCGGTGAGCGCGGGCGACCAGATGCTCGACGTGCAGTGCAGACCGGCGGCTCGACACCCACGGTGGCCGGTACAGGCGGGGTGGGAACGGTGGCGGAGGAGTGCGCGCGCGAACCCCCATGTCCTTCACACCCGCCCCCAGCCGGGGATCACGCCGGATGCCCCGACGCGGCGGGCGGGCCCCTTGGCGCGCGCCCCGGGAGGGAGCACGCTGTGGCCTGGTCACGAGGGGGTTGCCATGCCCACCATCCCGTCCCGCCACCGGGCCGAGATCATCGACGAGGTCCGGCGCTACGCCCAGGAGCGGCTGACCCCGGAGCAGCAGCGGCTGTTCGACACGTTCGTCGGGCAGTACTACCGGCACGTCGCCCGCGACGACCTCGCGGCCCGGCGCGTGCACGACCTCTACGGCGTGGCGATGTCGCACCTGACCCTCGCTCTCGACCGGCCGCCGGGGGTTCCCTCCGTGCGGGTGTACTCGCCGGATTTCGAGCAGCACGGGTTCGGTTCGCCGCACACCGTCGTCGACATCGTGACCGAGAACATGCCGTTCGTCGTCGACTCGGTGATCACGGAGGTCGTCCGGCACGGCCTCGGCCTGCACCTCACCGTGCGGCCGGTCGTCCCGGTGCGCCGCGACGACGGGCGGCTCGTCGACGTCCTCGACCGCCACGACGCGGGCGCCGGCGCGACGTCGGAGGCGGTGGCTGAGACCTTCGTGCACCTGGAGATCGACCGGCAGTCCGACACGGCGGTGCTGGACCAGCTGCGCCGGGACATCCTCCGCGTCCTCGGCGACGTGCGGGCCGCGGTCGAGGACTGGTCGGCCATGCGGGAGCGAGCGCTCGCCGTCGCCGACATCGTGGAGACCGAGGCGTCCGCCTTCGCCGAGGAGGATCGGAAGGAGGCGGCCGACCTGCTGCGGTGGCTCGCCGACCACCACTTCACGTTCCTCGGCTATCGCGAGTACCAGCTGGGGAAGGACGGGAACGAGGACACGCTGTGCGCCGTCCCCGGCACGGGTCTGGGAGTGCTGCGGGACAGCCGGAGCCACCCCGTGTCGCACAGCTTCGCGAAACTGCCGCCAGAGGTCCGGCAGCGGGCGCACGAGCCGGAGCTGCTCAACCTCACGAAGGCGAACTCGCGGTCGACCGTGCACAAGCCCAACTTCCTCGACTACGTGGGCGTCAAGACGCTGAGCCCCGAGGGTGACGTGGTGGGGGAACGGCGGTTCCTCGGCCTGATGGCGAGCGCGGCCTACCGGCAGTCGCCGCGGGACATCCCCGTCCTCCGCCGGAAGGTGCAGGCGGTGCTCGATCGTGCCGGCCACCCGCTCGACGGCTACGACGGGCGCATGCTGCTGAACATCCTCGAGACCTACCCTCGCGAGGAGCTGTTCCAGATCGACGCCGAGCAGCTGTACGAGGCGGCGACAGCCATCCTCGACATCCAGGACCGCCAGCGGCTGCGGCTGCTCGTGCGTCGCGACGTCTTCGGCAGGTTCATGTCCTGCCTGGTGTTCCTGCCGCGCGACCGGCTCACCACGGCCCTGCGCACCCGCATCCAGGCCATCCTGCTGGCCGCCTTCTCCGGCGTGCGGGCGCAGTACGCCACCCAGGTGAGCGAGTCGGTGCTGGCCCGGCTGCACATCACGGTCCACACCGAGCCCGGGACGGTTCCGCAGTACGACGTCGCCGAGATCGAGGCCCGGCTCGTCTCGGCGATGCGGTCGTGGAACGACGACCTGTACGACGCCCTCGTGGACCAGAGCGGCGAGGAGCGCGGGGTCGGCCTGCACGCCCGGTACGCCGATGCGTTCCCGGCGGCCTACCAGCACGACACGTCCGCTGCCGCGGCCGTCGTCGACATCGGGCGGGTGGAGGGGCTGGGCGGGGACGACGACCTCGCCATGCACCTGTACCGGCCGCTGGAGGCCGCGCCGGGCACGCTGCGGTTCAAGCTCTTCCGACACGGCCAGTCGGTCACCCTCTCCGACGTCCTGCCGCTCCTGGAGAACATGGGCGTCCACGTCGTCGACGAGCGTTCCTACGAGGTGCGCCCCACCGGCGGGGAGCCGGTCTGGATCTACGACTTCGGGCTGCGCCACGAGCAGACCCACCTCGACGTCGACAGGGTGCGCGAGCGCTTCCAGGAGGCGTTCGCCATGGTGTGGCGCGGTGAACTGGAGAACGACGGGCTCAACCGGCTGGTGCTCCGCGCCGGCATGCGAGGTCCGGAGGTCGCGGTCGTGCGCGCCTACGCCAAGTACCTCCGGCAGGTGGGCGCCGCTTTCGCCCTGGACTACACGGTGGCGACGCTCGCCGGCAATCCCGAGCTGGCCCGTCGCCTGTTCGAGCTCTTCCAGGTCCGGCTGGACCCCGATCACGCCGGGGACCGGGACCTGGACGCCAAGCACGTCCTCCACGACGTCGAGGCCGGGCTCGGTGCCGTCACCAGCCTCAACGAGGACCGGATCCTGCGCGCGCTGGTGCGGGTGGTGGAGGCGACGCTGCGGACCAACTACTTCCAGGCCGGGCCGGACGGCGCGGCCAAGCCGTGGCTCGCCGTCAAGCTCGCCTCGGGGCGGATCCCCGATCTGCCGCTCCCGCGGCCGGCGTTCGAGATCTTCGTCTACTCGCCCCGGGTCGAGGGCGTCCACCTGCGCGGCGGGGCGGTCGCCCGCGGCGGCCTGCGCTGGTCCGACCGGCCTGAGGACTTCCGGACCGAGGTGCTCGGACTGATGAAGGCGCAGACGGTGAAGAACGCCGTCATCGTGCCGGTCGGTGCGAAGGGCGGCTTCGTCGTGAAGGTTCCGCCCACGGATCGGCACGCGCTGGCGGCGGAGGTCGTCGCCTGCTACTCGACGTTCATCCGGGGACTGCTCGACGTCACGGACAACCTCGTGGCCGGCCGGGTCGTGCCACCCGAGCGCGTCGTGCGCCACGACGGGGACGACGCCTACCTGGTCGTGGCGGCCGACAAGGGCACCGCGACGTTCTCCGACATCGCCAACGCGATCTCCCAGGAGTACGGGTTCTGGCTGGGCGACGCCTTCGCGTCGGGCGGCTCGGCCGGCTACGACCACAAGGCGATGGGCATCACCGCACGCGGCGCCTGGATCTCCGTCCAGCGTCATTTCCGGGACCTCGGCATCGACGTGCAGAGCGAGGACGTCACGGTCGCCGGGATCGGTGACATGTCCGGCGACGTCTTCGGCAACGGGATGCTGCTCTCCGAGCACATCCGCCTGGTTGCTGCCTTCGACCACCGGCATGTCTTCCTCGACCCCGATCCGGATCCGGCGGTG
This sequence comes from Blastococcus sp., assembly GCA_035629195.1. Taxonomy (GTDB): domain Bacteria; phylum Actinomycetota; class Actinomycetes; order Mycobacteriales; family Geodermatophilaceae; genus Blastococcus. The sequence continues at coordinate 5,160 of DASPIH010000084.1, forward strand.
AGCTTCGCCGAGCGCAGGAGGCTGTTCGGCCTGCCCGGTTCCAGCTGGGCCGACTACGACACCGCGCTGATCTCGGCCGGAGGTGGTGTGTTCCCACGGTCGGCGAAGACGGTCCTGCTCACCCCCGAAGTCCGGGCGCGGCTGGACGTGCCCGACGAGGCCCTGACCCCGGACGAGCTGATCCGCGCCGTCCTCAGAGCACCGGTCGCCCTGCTGTGGAACGGCGGCGTCGGCACCTACGTCAAGGCGACGGCGGAGACCCATGCCGAGGTGGGGGACAAGCGCAACGATTCCGTGCGCGTCGACGCCGGGGACCTGCGCTGCCGTGTCGTCGGCGAGGGCGGCAACCTCGGCTTCACGCAGCGGGGACGGGTCGAGTTCGCGCTCAGGGGTGGCCGGATCAACACCGACGCGATCGACAACTCCGCCGGAGTGGACTGCTCCGACCACGAGGTCAACATCAAGGTGCTCCTCGACCGCGTGTCCGCCGACGGCGACCTGACGGGCAAGCAGCGCGATGCCCTCCTCGCGGAGATGACCGACGAGGTGGCCGAGCTCGTCCTCGCCGACAACGCCGCCCAGACGCGGGCGCTGTACAACGCGCGTGCGCAGGCGAACGCCATGCTCGACGTGCACCTGCGCTTCCTGGCAGCGCTCGAGCGGGGCGGGCGGCTCAACCGGGCGCTCGAGTTCCTGCCGACGGACGAGGAGCTGACCGAGCGCGCCACGGTGGGGGGCGGCCTTGTGCTCCCCGAGCTCGCCGTCCTGCTGGCCTACTCGAAGCTGTGGATCTGCGACGAGCTGCTCGCCTCCGACCTCCCGGACGATCCGTTCCTGTCGGCCGAGCTGGTGGGCTACTTCCCGAGCGCCATCCGGGAGCGGTATGCCGACCGGCTGGCGGAGCACCCCCTGCGCCGCGAGATCATCGCGACCCGCGTGACGAACGAGCTGGTCAACCGCGCCGGCAGCACGTACGCGTTCCGCATGGCGGAGGGGGCCGGCCTCGCCGTTCCGCACATCGCCCGCGCGCACATCGCCGCCTGGGAGATCTTCGGGTTGACCGAGCTGCAGTTCCGGATCGAGTCGCTGGACGACGTTCCCACCGACGTCCGCATCCGCCTCCTGCTCGAGGTGCAGACGCTGGCCGAGCGCGCGAGCCGCTGGCTGCTGCGCAACCGTCGTCAACCGCTGGACATCCGCAGCACCGTCGACCACTTCGGGTCGGCGGTCCCCCTGCTGGTCGACGAGATCCCGCGCCTGCTCGCCGCGTCGTCGGAGGTGGACGAGGCGTTCGACGCAGCGGTCACGGACTTCGTCTCCGCCGGGGTCCCCGAGGCGATCGCCGCCCGCGTGGCGGTGCTCCCCGCGCTGTTTGCCGCGTTGGACGTCATCGACGTGGCGCACGCGACCGGCCGCGACTGGAAGCAGGTGGCCGCCGTCCACATCGCTCTCGGGCACCACCTGCAGCTGGACTGGCTGCGCGAGCGGATCCTGCGGCTGCCGCGGGACGACCGGTGGCAGGCGCTGGCCCGGGTCGCCCTCCGCGACGACCTCGACGCCGTCCGGGCCACGCTGACCGCCGAGCTGGTGCAGGCCGGCGACCCGGGGCAGGGCCCCGACGAGCTGATCCGGCGGGGGTTCGCCTCCGACCAACCGGCGGTGGCCCGTTGTCTCGGCGTCATCCGTGACATCGCCGCGGACGACCGCGCGGACCTCGCGACGCTCTCCGTGGCGCTGCGCGAGGTCCGCGGGCTGGTGTCGAGCCGGCCGGGGAGTGGCTGAGTCCTGACCTGCCCGGGTAGGGGGAGGACGTCGGGATCCGCATACGGCGGACGTCGGCGACGATCCGCTGACGACCGGGCTCGGAGGGACGAATGGCCGAATACACCGCGACCGCGGTCCGCGAGGGCGACTTCTGGGTGATCGACGTCCCGGGTGTCGGTACCACGCAGGCCGACAGCATCGACGACATCGAGAAGGTGGCCGTCGACCTCGTTCTCGCGACGACCCACACCGCCCCCGACGATGTGCACGTCCAGGTGGTCATCGTCTGATCCGGTTCGCCATGTCCACGCACACGCCTGCGTCGACGCGGTCGACCGCAGGGATGGTCCAGTGCCACGTCCGTGCCACCGGCGGGGCGCTTTCGTCGAGGCGGCCTGCTCAGCGTCGTCGGCCGACGCCGACGAAGAAGGGCGCGAAGGTGGTGGGCCGGGCCGGTGCGGCGTCCATCCGGTCGAAGGCCGCTTCCCAGCGGCGGACGTCGTCCTCGACCGCGAGGCCCGCGCCGAGGAGGGACTCCCGGGCCGCCCACGACGGCGGGCGCACCCCCGGCGGCATGGCGGCGATGAGGTACCGGCCCTCGTGCAGCTCCACGTCGAGGCCTGCGCGCTCGAGCAGCTGCCGCAGCTTCAGGCCGACCTGGAGGTCGTTCCCCTTCCGGCGGTGCAGCTCGACGTAGCGCTCGTGCAGATCGGCGAGGTCCGGGTCGGCATCGAGGACCCGCAACGCCGTGCCGTCGACGTCGACGAGGTAGACGGCCCCGCCCGGCCGGACCAGCGAGGCGAGGTGGTCGACGATCGCCTGCTCATGGCCGCCGTTGTGGGCGAGCACGTGTCGCATCAGCGCGACGTCCACCGATCCGGGCTCGAGGCCGGTGTCGGTGCCGGTGCCCTCGCGCAGTTCGATGTTGCCGGCACCTGAGTCGGCGATCAGCTGCCGCGCGGCAGCTCGTGCCGATCCGTCCGGCTCCACAGCGACGACGCGGCCCTCCGGGCCGACCACCGCGGCCACCTGGACGGCGACCGCGGCCGGACCGCAGCCGATGTCCGCGACCGTGGCGCCGGGCACGATCCCGGCGGAGCGCCAGATGCCGCCCTCCAAGGTTCGGGCACGGTCGGCCATCATCCGGTACCGCCGGATCTCCGCCTCGGACACCTCGAGTGCGTACTCCGTCATCCCGTTCCCCTCGGTCCGCTGGCATGGTCCCGCCGAACGGGAACGGAGTCCATCCTCTGGCCGATCGGACGGGCCGGGTGCCGATGCGACGGTGCCGCCGGTGTGCGCGTGCGCCACGGCTCGCGGCATGGCGCGCTCATCGCGTGCGCCGGCCGGAGGAGCCCGCTAGGCCCGCACGCGCTCCGGACCCGGTACGTGCCCATCCTGCTCGGCAGTGCCGCTCGTTCCGGATGCCGTGCCGGCGTACCAGGTGGCCAGCCGCGCGAACCCCTCGTCGAGGCCGATCTCGGGCCGCCACCCGAGCGCCGCCCGGGTACGCCGCTGGTCGAACCAGTGCGCCGTGGACAACTGCTCGGTGAGGAACCGGGTCAGCGGCGGCGTCGACCGCCGGCGGGTCGCTGTCCAGAGCCCCTCCACGGCGGCACCTGTGAGCCAGGCCGCCGGAACCGGGATCCGGCCCCGTGGGGGAGGCGAGCCGCTCGCCGAGCACAGCCGCCGCAGGATGTCGCCGACCGGACGCGGCTCGCCGTTGGAGACGACGAGCGCCTCCCCGTGCACCGCCCCGCAGACGTCGACCGCCGCGACGAGGGCGGCCGCGGCGTTGTCGACGTAGGTCGTGTCGATCAGTGCCGCCCCGGAGCCGATGAGCGGCAGCCGCCCGCTCTCGGCCCGGGCGACGATCCGCGCCACCAACTGCTCGTCGCCTGGTCCCCACACCAGGTGCGGGCGGACGACGAGCACCGCGAGCGCCGCCGAGTCCGCCGCGAGCGCTTCCTGCTCGGCCACGGCCTTGGACCGGGAGTAGTTGCCACGTGCCCGCGCGGGATCGGCGGGGTCGGCGCCGGCTCCCATCAGCGGGGTGCCCGCATGCGCGACGGACGGCGACGACACGTGCACCACCCGCCGGACACCCGCCGTGGCGCAGGTGGCGAGCACGTTCCGCGTCCCCTCGATGTTGGCGCGGGCGTACTCGTCCCAGGGGCCGGTGACGTCCACCTTCGCGGCGAGGTGGACGACGGCGTCCTGCCCCGCCACGGCGCGGGCGACGGCGGACCGGTCGGCGACGTCCCCGAGCACCTCGGCGCAGGGCAGGGCGGCCGGACGGCGCTGCAGGACCGTCACCTCGTCGCCACGGGCCATCAGGCGCTGGGCGGTGACCCGGCCGAGCAAGCCGCTGGCACCGGTGACCAGGACCCTCACGGCGTGCGCTTGCGGTGCCGCCCGCCCCGGGCGCCGGAGAGGACCCGCGTGGCCCGGCGGGCCAGCCGCTGCCGGTCGACCTTGGACTCGTGGCGAATGTCGACCGGCAGCCGTTCCGCCACGAGCACGGCGGCGACCGCCACCCCCGCCACTTCGCGGACGCGGTCGGTGAGCTCGCCGGGCGCGGG
>DASPIH010000085.1:0-4902 GCA_035629195.1 Blastococcus sp.
CGAGCTCGACCGGCTGCTCACGACGTACGCGGGCCGGCCCACGCCCCTCACCGACGCGCGGCGGCTGACGGAGCACGCCGGCGGCGCGCGCATCCTGCTCAAGCGCGAGGACCTCAACCACACCGGCTCGCACAAGATCAACAATGTGCTGGGCCAGGCGCTGCTGACGCGGCGGATCGGCAAGTCCCGCGTCATCGCCGAGACCGGCGCCGGCCAGCACGGCGTCGCCACCGCGACCGCGGCCGCGCTCATGGGGCTGTCCTGCACCGTCTACATGGGCGAGGAGGACACCCGCCGGCAGGCCCTCAACGTCGCCCGCATGCGGCTGCTCGGCGCCGAGGTCATCCCGGTCACCACCGGCTCCCGCACGCTCAAGGACGCGATCAACGAGGCGTTCCGGGACTGGGTGACCAACGTCGAGACGACCAACTACGTCTTCGGCACCGTCGCCGGCCCGCATCCGTTCCCGGCGATGGTGCGCGACTTCCAGCGGGTCATCGGCGACGAGGCCCGGGCACAGGTGCTCGAGCGCGAGGGCCGGCTCCCCGACGCCGTCCTGGCCTGCGTCGGCGGCGGCTCCAACGCCATCGGCATCTTCACCGCCTTCGTGCCCGACGAGGGCGTCCGCCTGATCGGCCTGGAGGCCGCCGGCGACGGCGTGGACACCGGCCGGCACGCCGCGACGATCACCGGCGGCTCGCCGGGCGTCCTGCACGGCGCCCGCTCCTACCTCCTGCAGGACGACAACGGGCAGACCATCGAGTCGCACTCCATCAGCGCCGGCCTCGACTACCCGGGCGTCGGCCCCGAGCACTCCTACCTGCACGACATCGGGCGGGCCGAGTACCGCCCGGTGACCGACGCCCAGGCGATGGAGGCCTTCGCCCTGCTCTGCCGCACCGAGGGCATCATCCCGGCGATCGAGTCCGCGCACGCCCTCGCCGGGGCGATGCAGCTGGGCAGGGAGCTGGGGGAGGGCGCGCTGCTGCTGGTCAACCTCTCGGGCCGGGGGGACAAGGACGTCGAGACCGCCTCCCGCTGGTTCGGGCTGGGCGACCGGGACGACGTCGACCCCGGGCCGGGCCTGGACACCGACCAGCAGCCCACCGAGGGTGCGATCAGCAACGACGAGGCCGTCGCCGGCCAGGACGCGGGGGAGACGGCGTGACGAGCAAGCTGGCCGACCGCATCGACGTTGCGAGGGCGCAGGGCAGGTCGGCGCTCATCGCCTACCTGCCGGTCGGGTACCCCGACGTGGACGCGTCGATCGCCGCCATGGTCGCCGCGGTCGAGGCCGGCGCGGACGTGATCGAGGTCGGCGTGCCCTACAGCGACCCCGGCATGGACGGACCGGTCATCCAGCAGGCCGTCGACGTCGCCGTCAGGGCCGGGGTGGGGATGCGCGACGTGCTGCGGGCGGTCGCGGCGGTGGCCGAGGCAGGTGCCGTCGCGGTGGTGATGAGCTACTGGAACCCCATCGAGCGCTACGGGGTCGACCGGTTCGCCACCGATCTCGCCGCCGCCGGCGGCGCGGGCGCCATCACCCCGGACCTCATCCCGGACGAGGCCGCGGAGTGGATCGCCGCGAGCGACCGCGCCGGACTGGACCGCGTCTTCCTCGTGGCGCCCTCGTCCACCGACGCCCGGCTGGCCGCGACCGCCACCGCCTCCCGCGGCTTCGTCTACGCCGCCTCCACGATGGGGGTCACCGGTACCCGGGCCACCGTCGGGGATGCGGCGGAGACGCTGGTGGCCCGCACCCGACGGGCGGCTCCGGATCGGCACGTGTGCGTCGGCCTGGGGGTGTCGAACGGGGCTCAGGCCGCCGAGGTGGCCGCCTTCGCCGACGGCGTGATCGTCGGCTCGGCCTACGTGCGCGAGCTCCTGGAGGGCCGGGGCGCCGAGGGCGTGCGCGCACTGACCGCCGACCTCGCCGAGGGTGTCCGCCGGGCGGGGGTGCCCGCGTGAACGTCATCGCCGCGATCCCCAGCCCCACGCAGGGGGTGTGGCAGCTCGGCCCGCTGCCCGTCCGCGCGTACGCGCTGTGCATCGTGGCCGGCATCATCGCCGCCGTCGTCCTCACGGAGCGGCGCTGGGTCGCCCGGGGCGGGGCGCCCGGTGATGTGCTGGACATCGCCGTCTGGGCCGTGCCGTTCGGCATCGTCGGGGGCCGGCTCTACCACGTGCTCTCCAGCCCCCGCGCCTACTTCGGCGAGGGCGGCGACCCGCTGCTAGCCTTCGCCATCTGGGAGGGCGGCCTGGGCATCTGGGGTGCCATCGCCCTGGGCGGCGTGGGCGCCTGGATCGCCTGTCGCCGACGCGGCATCCCGCTGCCGGCGTTCGCCGACGCCCTGGCGCCGGGGCTGCTGGTCGCGCAGGCGATCGGCCGGCTGGGCAACTGGTTCAACAACGAGCTCTACGGCCGGGCCACCGACCTGCCCTGGGCGCTGGAGATCTACGAGTGGAACGGAGGCCGGGCGGTCACCGGGGCGGACGGCGAACCGGTGCTCATCGGCACCTTCCACCCGACGTTCCTCTACGAGCTGCTCTGGAACCTCGCCGCCGCCGCCGTGGTCATCTGGGCCGACCGCCGGTTCCGGCTCGGCCACGGCCGCGCCTTCGCCCTCTACGTCGCCCTCTACTGCGCCGGCCGGCTGTGGGTCGAACTGCTGCGTACCGATCCGGCCGAGACCTTCTTCGGGGTGCGGCTCAACGTCTTCACCGCGGTGATCGTGGGCCTGCTGGCCGTCGCCTACCTCGTCTGGCAGCGGGGGCGTCCGCGCGAGGTGATCGACCGGTCGGAGGTTGCCGCCGAGCGCGAGCGCGAGGAGGCCGGGCGCCGGGCGGCGAGAACCCGGACCGCTCCACGTGAGAACGATCACGAGCCGCCGACGCGCACCTGAACTGCTGCCGCGTACCTGGTCGTCCCGGGCGCCGCGGCGGTCCGCATCCGCAGGCACAGGCTGTTCTCTGGCGTGTCGGTACCGGGTTACAGCTGTGTACCCTTTGCACTGACTCGCCAGTGACCCTGGCCGGTCGTAGTGTCGGAACCGGGCCAGCGCCGCCCCGCGGGACGACGGCTCGGTGGCACCACCCGCCGAGCTCGAACGCCAGGATCAGCCGGGCATCTGCGTCCGGCCGGAACCGGGCGAACCGCACGTGCCGCCATCTCCGATGCCTTCGACCTCGGCCCGCTCCCGTCCGCTCCTCCCCGGAGGATCGACGGTGCGCCGACGACGGGAGTGACATGACCGACTTCCCCGCCCCCGCCCCCACGGCCGTCCCGTTCTCCGCGGTCCCCGCGGCTCAGGGTCTGTACGACCCCGCGAACGACAAGGACGCCTGCGGTGTGGCCTTCGTGGCCGATGCCCGGGGTCGCCGGTCGCGCTCGATCGTGGCCGCCGGTCTCACGGCGCTGCACAACCTCGACCACCGCGGTGCCGCCGGCTCCGAGCCGAACTCCGGTGACGGCGCCGGGATCCTGACCCAGATCCCGGACGCGCTGCTGCGCGCCAGCGTGGACTTCGAGCTGCCGCCGATGGGCGAGTACGCCGTCGGCGTCGCGTTCATGCCGGCCGACGAGGCCGAGCGGGCCGACCGGGTCGCCGACGTCGCCCGGCTCGCCGAGGAGGAGGGGCTCACCGTCCTCGGCTGGCGCGACGTGCCGGTCGACCCCGACGGCGCGGACCTCGGACCGACGGCGCGCGCGGTCATGCCGCACTTCGCCCAGCTGTTCGTGGCCGAGACCATGGGCGGGCGGGCCGACACCCAGGCCTTCGGCGGCAACGTCGCGCGGCACGGCGTCACCCGGCTGGAACGGCGGTCCTTCGTCCTGCGCAAGCGTGCCGAGCGCGCCGCGGTCGACGTCGGCAGCTCGCTGTACGTCGTCTCGCTGTCCTCGCGCACCATCACCTACAAGGGCATGCTGACCACCGACCAGCTGCCGCTGTTCTTCCCCGACCTGCGCGACGAGCGCTACGAGTCGGCGATCGCGCTGGTGCACAGCCGGTTCTCCACCAACACGTTCCCGAGCTGGCCGCTGGCCCACCCGTTCCGCTTCATCGCGCACAACGGCGAGATCAACACCATCAAGGGCAACCGCAACCGCATGCGGGCCCGCGAGGCCAAGCTCGAGACCGCGATGTTCGACGGCCCGGCCGGTCCGGCGTCGGAACTGGGCCTGGAGCGGATCTTCCCCGTCACCGCCAGCGACTTCAGCGACTCCGCGACGTTCGACGAGGTCCTGGAGCTGCTCCACCTCTCGGGCCGCTCGCTGCCGCACGCGGTGCTGATGATGATCCCGGAGGCGTGGGAGAACCACGACGAGATGGACCCGGCCCGCCGGGCCTTCTACCGGTTCCACTCCTCGATCATGGAGCCGTGGGACGGCCCCGCCGCCGTCTGCTTCACCGACGGCACCCTGATCGGTGCCGTCCTCGACCGCAACGGCCTGCGCCCCGGCCGCTGGTGGCACACCAAGGACGACCTGGTGGTCATGGCCAGCGAGGTCGGCGTCCTCGACATCCCCGCCGCGGACATCGTCGCCAAGGGCCGGCTGCAGCCGGGCCGCATGTTCCTCGTCGACACCGCCTCCGGCCGGATCGTCTCCGACGAGGAGGTCAAGGGCGCCCTGGCCGTCGAGCAGCCGTACGACGACTGGCTGCACGCCGGTCTCGTGCACCTCCCGGCGCTGCCCGAGCGCCGCCGCTCGCGGCCCAGCCACGAGTCGGTGGTCCGCCGGCAGCTGATGTTCGGCTACACCGAGGAGGACCTGCGCCTGCTCGTCCAGCCGATGGCGGCCAGCGGCGCGGAGCCCATCGGCTCGATGGGCACCGACACCCCGATCGCGTCGCTGTCGGACCGCTCGCGGCTGCTCTACGACTACTTCGGCCAGCTGTTCGC
>DASPIH010000086.1:0-3504 GCA_035629195.1 Blastococcus sp.
GATCGTGGCGTTGAGCGCCAGCAGGTTCGTCTGCTCCGCGATCGAGGTGATCACCTTCACCACGTTGCCGATCTCCGCGCTGGACTCCCCCAGCTTCGCCACCGTCGCCGTCGTCGTCGCCGCCGCACTCACCGCACGACCGGCCACCTCACTGGCCTCCGCCGCGTTCGTGGCGATCTCCCGGATCGAGGCACCCATCTGCTCGGCACCGGCGGCCACCGTCTGCACCGACCGGGACACCTCCTCCGCCGCACCGGACACCACACCCGACTGCGCCGACGTCTCCTCCGCCGACGCCGAGATCTGCGCCGACGACGCCGACAACTCCTCCGAGCTGGCGGCCACCGCATCCGCCGACGCCACCACCGAGGACATGAGGCTCCGCAGGCTGACCTGGGCGGTCTCCAGAGCCGCGGCCATCCGACCCAGCTCGTCGTTCGACCGGCTCTCGGGGGTCACCGTCAGGTCACCGGCTGCGAGCGCCTCGACCGCCTGCTGCACCGAGCGGACGGTGGAGACGATCCGGCGGATCACCCAGACGGTGAGGCCGCCGGCGACCGCGAGCCCGACCGCCAGTGCCAGCCAGAGGGTCCTGACCGCTTCGTCGACGATGTCGGCCGCGTCGTCGGTGTCGGCCTGGCCGGCGGCCACCCGCCGCTCCTGCATCGCGTTGTACTCGTCCATGATCAGGTCGGAGGAGTCCTGGAGCGGCCCGGTGATGATCCGGGCGGCCCCCGCCAGATCTCCCCGGTCGGCCGCGGGGAGCAGCTGCGCGTCGGCCACCTCGTAGTAGTCGGTCACGTGGCCCCGGAAGACCTCGAAGGCCTCCTTGTTGACCGTGATCTCGGCGTACGCGTCGAGCTGGCCCTCGATCGTCTCCCGCCGCTCGGTGAGGTCGGCCCGCAAGGCGCTGCGCGTCGCCTGGTCGGTGAGGCCGTAGGAGTTGTACCGCGACCGGTCGCCCTGCCAGGAGCGCTGGATGTTCGCCAGCTCGGCGAGGGTTCCGACGTTCTCGTTGATGCGGTTCGCGGCCGACTCCATGCTGGACAGGCGGGCCATGGCGAGGACCGTCATGGCGACCGCCACGATCGCGAGGACGCCGACGGCGGCCCCGATCTTGACACCGATCGGGCGGTCGGAGAACCAGCCGCGGGAACGCGCGGTGCGGGCCGAGGAGGCAGGGACGGACATGGCGTGGCTCCAGTGAAAAGGGGGGATGTGCGACCTGCCCCGCGTCTGCGCTCGGGCGGTACGTGCAGAAGATAACGACGCAGACGAGGCCGGGAGGATCGATTCCGAGCGTGTCGCGGCGCGCCGGAAGGAATGGCGATCACCGCCTCGACCGCGGCGTCTTGTCGACAATTGCGACGTCGTCGTCCAACGACATGAATGGGAAGTGCGGTTGCCGGACTCGGATGCGGAACGGGGCGGTGACCGGTCATCCGGTCACCGCCCCGTCCGGGACACCTGAGGTAGGTCAGTAGGTGAACGTCCCGACGGTGGTCCGGAGGTCGGCGGCCATGCGCGAGAGCTCGTCGACGGCCACGCGGGTCTGCCCGAGGGCCTGGGTGGTGGAGTCGGCCGCCCCGGAGACGCCCGCGATGTTGGCTGCGATCTGCCCCGTGCCGTCAGCAGCCTCCTGCACCGAACGCGACATCTCGTTGGTGGTGGCGGTCTGCTCCTCCACCGCGCTGGCGATGGTGGTCTGCCGGTCGGAGATCTGACCGACGATCGAGCTGATCTCCTCGATCGCCGCCACCGCGGCCGTGGTGTCCCCCTGGATCGCCAGCACCCGCTTGGCGATGTCCTCGGTCGCCTTCGCGGTCTCCTGCGCCAGCTCCTTGACCTCGTTGGCCACCACCGCGAACCCCTTGCCCGCCTCGCCGGCCCGCGCGGCCTCGATGGTGGCGTTGAGCGCCAGCAGGTTGGTCTGCTCGGCGATGCTGGTGATGACCTTCACGACGTTGCCGATCTCGGCGCTGGAATCGCCGAGCCTCGCCACGGTCGCCGTGGTCGTCACGGCGGCTTCGACGGCACGGGCGGCGACCTCGCTGGCCTCGGCGGCGTTCGTGGCGATCTCCCGGATCGAGGCACCCATCTCCTCCGCACCGGCGGCCACCGTCTGCACCGACCGGGACACCTCCTCCGCCGCACCGGACACCACACCGGACTGCGCCGAGGTCTCCTCCGCCGACGCCGAGATCTGCGCCGACGACGCCGACAACTCCTCCGACGACGCCGCCACCGCATCCGCCGACGCCACGACCGAGGACATGAGGCTCCGCAGGCTGGCCTGAGCGGCATCGAGCGCCGCCGCGGTCTGCCCGAGCTCGTCCCGCTGCTCGATCTCGGTGGCCCGCGTGAGGTCGCCGGCAGCCATGCCCTCGGCCACCCACTGCACCCGGGCCAGCGCCCGCCGCACGAGCCGAGCCACGCCGAGGCCGAGCCCGAGCGCGACGAGGACCCCGACGCCGAGCACCACCACGAGCGTCGTCACGGCGGACGACGTCGTGTCCTGGATGTCGGCAGCCAGCGATGCCGCCTCGTCCGTCTCGTCGGCGACCAGCAGGTCGGTGCCCTCCTCGAGCTCGGCCTTCACCGCTTCGGCCTGGGTGAACAGCTCGGCCGACTCGGGACTCCGCCCGGCCTGGAACAGGCTCAGGGAGTCCGTCATCAATTTCTGGTAGCTGACCCAGTTCTCCTGCATCTCACCAGCGAGGGCCTTCTGGGAGGCGGACGGGCGGGTCTCGGCGAGGTACTCCTCCAGCGCGGCCTCGAGCGAGTCCCCGGCATCAGCCGCGGCCGCCCGCTCCGCCGTCGCGTCGAGTCTGCTCGAGGGCACTGCCGAGATCGCGTTGTGCAGCTGCATCGACAGCATCTGGGCGCGCACTTCCTCGACGAGGATCAGCCCGCGGGTGCTCTCCTGGTAGCTGGCTTCCGACGCGTCCGCGGCGTTCGACAGCGAGACGGCACCGACGACCCCGACGCTGGCTCCTGCGACGGCGGCCACCGCCACGGTGGCGAGGATCTTCGTGGTGATCGACGAGTTCCGCACGATGCGGCGACCGGCACCTGCTGTTGACAAAATGGGCTCCATTTCGAGGACCGCCGAGCGAACGCTCCGCATACATGTGCTGCATGCCGGGAAGGGATCGTCCGGCGTGCACGAGGCCTGCTGAGGATCGACCCATTCATCGCTGGCGCAGCGTATTCGATCGGCGTGTTGCGCATTGCATCGAGCTACGATTCGATAACCGTGGCTCCATGTCGACACGAATGATTCGCTGACCATTTCTGTTTCCGTCGAGGACGGGGCGCAATGGCGCTCGGCCAGGTCTGGAAACGCGAGAGCGCGGGACCGGGGCCCGGTCCCGCGCTCTGCGGTGGCGCCTCAGGCCGGCCCCACCGCGACGTGCGGGCGGGAGGGCCGGGCACTCAGTACGTGAATCGGCTGACGGTGGTGCGGAGGTCGGCGGCCATGCGGGACAGCTCGTCCACCGCGGT